>JAIROI010000029.1 GCA_031257615.1 Odoribacteraceae bacterium | reverse complement strand
GCCACGCACGGGACATGGAACCCGTATGACTCCCATATCCCCCTGCTGTGGATGGGATGGGGCATCCGACATGGACACTCCAACGAGGAGGTCTACATGACGGACATCGCCCCGACGGTGGCCGCCCTGCTGCGCGTGCAAATGCCCAACGGGTGCATCGGCAAACCCATCGCGGACGTGCTGAAATGAACGCCAGCGAACGGGAGTTCATCGTCGACGCCCCCGCGCCCCTGCTGTCGTACCTGCTCGCGTCGCTCGCCGGCAAAAGCCGCTCGACCGTCAAGTCGATGCTCGCCAGCCGCCAGGTGTCGGTCAACGGGAACGTCGCGACGCGATTCGATACCCCCCTGCAAGCCGGCGACCGCGTGCGCGCGAACATGAAAAAAGGATCCGCGACCCTCTCATACCCCGACCTGGAGATCGTGTACGAGGACGAGGCCCTCATCGTGATCAATAAACACCACGGCCTGCTCTCCGTCGCCACCGAACGGGAAAGGGAACGGACGGCGTATCGCATCCTGACGGACTACGCGCGCCGGGCGGGGCCGGGGAACCGCGTCTTCGTGCTCCACCGCCTCGACCGGGAGACCTCCGGGCTGATGATGTTCGCGAAGAGCGAGGAGGTGCAGGAAACGATGCAACGAGAGTGGGACGCGATGGTCACGAGCAGGAAATACGTCGCCGTCGTCGAGGGACGACCGGCGCGCGATAGCGGCGTCATCACCGCCGGCCTGCTGGAAAACCGCGCGATGAAAGTCTACATGTCGGAAGAAGGAAGGAAGGCCGCGACGCGCTATACTACCCTGAAAACAAACGGGGAGTATACCCTCCTCGAACTGGAACTCGAGACGGGACGCAAGAACCAGATACGCGTGCACGCGGCCGGCATCGGACACCCCGTGGCCGGCGACAGCAAGTACGGCGCGCGCTCCAACCCCATCCGCCGCCTCGCCCTGCACGCCCGCGAGCTGCACTTCATCCACCCGCTCTCGCGCCGCGAGCTGCACTTCCAGACGGATATCCCCAAACGATTCTCCCTGCTGGTCAAACAACGCGAGCGAAAAAAATAGCTGCCCGACAGGACGCCGGGCAGCTTCTCGGATGAAAGTAAATTAGATGACATGCATCTAACTTTGCACACACACACTAAAATAAATTGGACGCGAACAGGCGAGTCACTCGCGCCCCTTCTACAGTAAAACGGCTTGCCGCGCGTCTACTCACGCCCTCCCCCGCGAGTTTTTTTTCACCTCACGCCAGCACCTCCTTTATCTTCTTCAACGCGAGACTAAGTTGATTCTCCACCGTCCGCTTGCTGATCGCGAGCCGCCCGGCAATCTCCTCGTTACTCATCCCCGCGACCCTACTCATCTTGAAAATCTCGCGCTGCCGGGAGGGCATCCGCGCGATGATCTGCCGGACGAAACGGTAGGTCTCCCGCGCCATGTAATTCTCCTCCGTCGACACCGTCTCCTCCTGCCGCCCGGACTGCTCGCTGCAATAGGACTCGCGCACGCGCTTGCTCCGCAAGGCGTCGATCGCCACCCGGTAGGCAATCGTGAACAAGTAAGAAGTCAGGCTCTTGACCGACGGGTTGAGCGACGCGTGGTTCTCCCACAGGCGCGCGAATACCTCCTGCGCGACCTCCTCCGCGATGGCCCCCGACCCCGTCAGCTTGTTGATGTAATACTGCACTCGAGGAAGATAATAGACAAAAATAACTGCATAGGCATCGTGGTTCCCTTCCCGCAATGCCATAACGACCTGGTCATTCACCAGGGATGGACGCTTATTGTTCATGAATGATTACACACACACTCTATAGTACCTAACACTACGGGAAACCCGAGGCGCGGGTTACACGACGGAAAGCCGCGCAACTTTTCACCCGCCGAACGCGAGACGATCCGTTTTTTTGCTACCTTCGCGACGATTTCACAAGAACAAGTAATTCATATGGATATCTTCGAAAGAGTACGAAACCAGAGAGGGAACATCGGACAGTATGCCAAGCAGGCGCACGGCTACTTCTCGTTCCCCAAGTTGGAGGGAGAAATAGGCCCTCGCATGACTTTCCGGGGAAAGGTGGTGCTGAACTGGAGCCTGAATAATTATATCGGCCTGGCAAACGACCCCGAAGTGAGGGCCGCGGACGCGCGAGCCGCGGCACAGTACGGCATGGCCTATCCGATGGGCGCGAGAATGATGAGCGGACAAACGTCAAGACACGAGCTGCTCGAATCGCAACTGTCCGAATTTGTCGGGAAACAAGACGCCTTCCTGCTGAACTTCGGCTACCAGGGGATGGTCTCGATCATCGACGCGATGACCAACCGGCACGACTGCATCGTGTACGACGCCGAGTCGCACGCCTGCATCATGGACGGACTGCGCCTCTCCCCCGCCAAACGCTACGTCTACCAGCACAACGACATGGATAGCCTCCAGAAACAACTCGAAAGAGCAACCAAATGGGTGGAGAACACCGGCGGGGGCGTCCTCGTGATCACCGAAGGCCTCTTCGGGATGGCCGGCGACCTCGGCAAACTGGACGAGATCGCGGCGCTGAAACAGGAATTCGACTTCCGACTGCTGGTCGACGACGCCCACGGCTTCGGGACCATGGGAAAGTCAGGAGCCGGGACAGGCGAACACTTCGGCGCGATGGACGGGATCGATCTCTACTTCGCCACCTTCGCGAAGTCAATGGCCGGAATCGGCGCGTTCGTCGCCTGCGACGAGGACGTGTGCATGTATCTCAGGTATAACATGCGCTCGCAGACCTTCGCCAAGTCCCTCCCCATGCCTATGGTCGAGGGCGCTATCAAACGACTCGAACTGCTGAGAACCCGACCGGAACTGCGGGAAAGGCTGTGGACCATCGTGCGCGCCCTGCAAACAGGCCTCAAGGAAGCAGGACTGGATATCGGGAAAACCAATTCCCCCGTGACGCCCGTCTACCTGTCGGGCAGCGTGGCCGAAGGAACGCAAGTGGCCATGGACTTGAGGGAAAATTATAACCTCTTTTGCTCGATCGTCGTCTACCCGGTCATCCCGAGAGGACAACTGCTGCTGCGCCTGATCCCGACCGCCATGCACACGATCGAAGACGTGGACTACACGGTGAAGGCTTTCAGGAATGTCGCGCGCAAACTGCAACACGGGGAATATAACAAGGACATCGTGGTGGACGCGAACGCGATGAAGTAAGATAAATAATAACCCTTTAATAATACAAGACGAATCATGGCGAAGAAAATTCAGAAACAGGATGGCTTCGAACAGATACAGGAAGCCACCATCTCGACCGAACAGTTTATCGAAAGAAACCAAAAATGGATCATCCGCGGGGTCACCTTTATCCTCGTCGCGATAGCCGCCTTCTTCGGGTACCACAAACTCTACAAGGCGCCCCTCGAGAAGGAAGCGCGCGTGCAAATGGCCAGCCCCGAAAGGTATTTCCAGCAGGACTCTTTCCTCCTCGCCCTGAACGGCGACGGGAACGCCCTGGGATTCCTGGAGATCATCGACCAGTACGGCTCCACGCCAAGCGGCAACCTGGCAAACTACTACGCCGGACTGTGCCTCCTGTACACCGGGGACTATCAAGACGCGATCACCTACTTCAACCGCTTTTCTTCCGACGACATGGTCTTTTCCCACGTGGTGAAGGCGAACATCGGGGACGCGTACATGGAACTGGAGGATTTCAAACAGGCTGCGCATTTCTACAAGCAGGCCACCGACGGCAATAAAAATGAACTCACTGCCCCCATGATCTTGATGAAGGCCGGACTGGCATACGAGAAGAGTAACGATTATAAAAATGCCCTGGCCGCCTACGAGAAATTGGAAAAGGAATTTCCCAACTCCATCGAGGCCCGCGACATCGAAAAGTACATCGCGCGATCCAAGGCCAACTTGTAAGCGCCCACCCGCGGGTTATAAAACGGGCAAGGGGGACGACATCGTCCCCCTTGCCCGTTTTATACCCCCCATCAAAAGTGAGCAAGGTGTAAAGTGTAGTGCGTGGTGCCCTCTCTCACTACTCACTAAAAAGAGGAAGTGACCGAATAACAAGAAGGGGACTTTTATCGTTACCTTCGCGAGCAAAACACGAGATGATGAGAAAAGCAATTGTATTGTTATCAGGGGGGGTGGACTCGACGACCGCACTCTACCTGGCAAAAGAAGAAGGGTTCGGGGAGTTGCACGCGTTGACGTTCCTCTACGGACAGAAGCACGGGAGGGAACTCGACGCGGCAAAGGCCGCGGCAAAGGCCGCGGGGGTGAAGGCTCACGAGATTATCAGGTTGCCACTCGGGCAGTGGGGGCATAGCTCGCTGACCGACGCGGCGCGCCCGGTGGCCGACGGGGAACTGGAACGCGAAGGGACGCCGGAGACCTACGTGCCGGCGCGTAACATGGTGTTCCTCGCGGTGGCCGCCTCGTACGCCGACGCGATGGAGATCGAAGATATATATATAGGAGTGAGTCAGGTGGACTACTCGGGGTACGTGGATTGCCGGGAGTCGTTCGTGCGGGCGATGGAGGAGGCGATTAACCGGGGGACGGTGCTGGGGGCCGAGAAAGGGAGACGGGTGCGCGTGCACGCGCCGTTCCTGCACCTGACGAAGGCCGAGGAGGTGCGGCTGGGCAGGCGACTGGGAGTGGATTATTCCCTCACGTGGAGCTGTTACCGGGGGGGGGAGCGGCCGTGTGGCGCGTGCGACAGTTGCCTGCTGCGGGCGAAGGCGTTCCGGGAGGCCGGCGTGGAGGATGTTTACAGGGAGGGGATATGAGGATCAGGAAGCTATTCAGGTTCGAGGCGGCGCACGTCGTGAGGGGGTGCTCCTCGCGCCGCTGCCGGGAGAACATTCACGGGCATTCTTACGTGGTGGAGGTGTTGATCGACTCGGGGACGCTCGACAGGGGATTCATGGTGATGGATTTCGCGCTGCTGGAGGGGGTGAGGGCGATCGTCGACCGCTTCGATCACTCGTACTCGCTGTGGCGGGGGGAGGACGAGGAGATGAAGGCGTTCGTGTACAAGTATAACCGGCGGGTGGTAGAGATGCCGGTGTCGCCCTCCGCGGAGGGGTACGCGTTGCTCTTTTTCTTTCTTTTCGACGAGGCGCTGCGCGAGACGGTGTTCAGGAACGGGGAGGGAGACGTGCGGCTCTATTCGGTGAGGGTGCACGAGACGGAGACGGGGTACGCCGAGGCGTTCCGCGAAGACCTGCGGCTGGTGGATTTCGGGCGGGAAGACGTGCGGTTTTCCAGGGCAATCATCGAGGAGGAGTGACAGATGGAGGAGGCGAAGCTGCTGCTGGCCAGGGACGGCGTCTTCCCGATCACGCGGGACGCCGACGGGCGGGAGCTTCCCGGCCCCAGCGCGTCGGGTTTCCCGTTCCCGGGGACGCTCCAGGGCGAGGGGAAGTTGAGCGGCGTGCCGTCGCTGTTCGTGAGGCTGGCGGGGTGTAACCTGCGTTGCGCGTGGGAAGGGGGCGGGTGTGACACGGCTTACGCGGCCTCGCGACCGGTCGGGGCGTACTCGCTGCCCGCGCGGGAGGTGGCGCGGATCGTGGCGCGGAACCGGGAGCAGACGCGGCACGTGGTCGTCACCGGCGGCGAACCGCTGCTGCAGGCTGCCGGCGTCAAGGCGCTCTGCGAGGAACTGGCGCGGCATTTCCCCTTCCACGTCACCGTGGAGAGTAACGCCACGCGCTACGAGGAAGGGGTAGCCGACGCGGCCGACTTGATGAGTCTCTCCCCGAAGCTGGCCTCTTCCGCGCCGGTGGGCGACGCCGCGCATCACGCCGAACGGTGGCGCCCGGGGGTGATCCAGCGCTATATTTCCCGCGCGAGGGAACGGGGGAAGGATTTTCAACTGAAGTTCGTGTACGCGACGGAAGAGGACGTGCCCGAGATACGCCGCCTGCTGGACGCCCTGGACGGCTGGCAGAACGAGGACGTGTTGCTTATGCCCCTGGGCAACACTCCCGCGACGCTGCAACGGAACGCGCTCCTGGCCGCCGGGCACGCCATCCGCAACGGGTGGCGCTATTGCGATCGCCTGCACGTGGCGCTTTTCGGCGGCAGGGAGGGGGCGTGATTACAGGGGCAGGAAGCCGCACGCCGCGATGGTCGAGTGGGCGGCGGCGGATTGCAACCACTCGTATAGCTTGTAGGCCATTGAATGGCGGTCGAGGTCGGAACGGATGGCGACGTGCACCTTGGATATGAACGGGTAGGCGCCGCTTTTGATCGTCTGCTCGTCGGGGAAGACGCCGTTGATGGCAATCTTGGGCACCTCGCTGTCGGGCACCCGCGCCTGGAGGTTCTTGTAGTTGTTGAACGTGTAGCAGATCGCGTTCCTGTTGCCCAGTACCTCTCCAAAGACTTGCGACATGCCGCCAATGCCGCTCTCGGGGAAGATCGCCGGCTCCAGGTCTTTCATCACTAATTCCCTCAAAACCTCCTCGCTGCCCGAGTTGCGGGGACGCGTGAAGACTTTGATCGCCGCGTCGCTCCCGCCGACTTCCGACCAGCGGGTGATCCCGGCCGCGTATATTTTCCGGACTTGATCGACCGCGAGGGATCGTACGCTGTTCTCCTTGTTTACCACGAAGACGAACGCGTCCACGGCAACGGGCGTTTCGATCAACGCGACCCCGAGGGAGTCGGCGCGCGCGCGCTCATCGGGCGAGATGGTCCGGTGGGTGAGGATCAGCTCCGCGTTGCCGTCGATCAGGTTGACGAACGCGCCGTGGGTCTGGGAGGTTTTCACGCGCTCTTCAAAGAAACGCCAGCGCTCCCCCGGAATCTCGCTGTACTTGGGATGCAGTGTCCATTCCGTGACAATTCCCGGCTCGACCCACTCGTGAGGAAGGTTCAACAACCTGCAAGCGACCATCATGTTGAGTACGCTTGAAGAGGTGGAACCATCTACTTTCGGGTAGTTCTCGAACGAGATCGCTTCTATCCCGGCAAACGTTTCTTCCTCCCGATCCCCTTTGTCACAACTAACGCCCGCGATCGCCACCGCTAAGGCTACAATAAGAACGAATTTGCTCATACTTTCTCCGGTTTAAACATTGGCGCTTTTCTCTCGCCCCAAAGGTAGGATAAAAGGAAAGATTCCCGCCGGTCGCGCAGGGCATAAAAAAGAGGGAGGTGTGTGGTCACCCCCCTCTCGTGGTTTAAACAAGTACCCGCTTGAGACAAGTTTCGCGAGTCTGTTTCTGGTCGAAGATTATCTCGATACTAATTGTTGATCGTGATTGACAGTGTAGCCGTCTTGGTCGTGCCGAACACGTCGGTCACAGTGACTTCGATCTTTTGTACCACGCCGGTGAACGACAGTAAGTTCGCGTCGATGGCTTTGAAGGCGGGGCCTGTCTGGCCTTCCGTGATCGTGATCAGGTCGGTGATGTTGGTAGGTATGCTGTTAGTATGCGTGCCGCGGACAAAGCCGATAGCCTTGAAGGTCACGTCCTTTATGCGGCCGTCATCTTTCAGTTGCCTGTAAATGGTGGGATCGCTCGGTCCCGTTGTAAGGGTCTCCTGGTTGAGGATAGCGGAGCTTACCGGTCCGGCTTCAGAGGTAAACACGGCATTCTTGAGAAGGCTACCCAGATCTATGTCGCTTGTCTTCAAGTCGGAGAAGTTGTACATGCCTGCAGCATCAAAGGTGACCGAGACAATGGGGTTCTTCCTGTACGCGATGGCGACCTTGTCGGTTCCAACCTCAGTGTTGATCTTGTCTTCGACCTTCACGGAGAGTTTCTGGCTGCTCAGCAGTCTCACGTACAAGTCAATGTTTACTGCGTCATCTGTTGTTCCGATGGCAGCGAGCGGGGCCTTAGAGGATGACAATCCTTTGCTGTTCTTGGGCGATCCGATCGCGGCAGTGTTGTCAAAGAGGTAGTTCGGCATGTTACCAGTCAAAACGATGGGGGCGCTACCACTCGTCGCAGGCGTCGGGACCACAACCGTGATATTGGCAATGTCAAACAGCGCGGAGTAGTCGTAGGTTTCCGCTTTAGCTGCAAGTACCTGGAGGTATTTGGACGGCGACGAAACAAATGCATTTTCGCCATCGGCGGACAGCGCCAACGTGTAGGAAGGAAGGGCGAGATAGATCTCTTGCGTGATACCGATGGTCGCGCCGTCAACCTCGTACTTGTAGGTGATCTGGTACAGGCCAGGCTCCGCGTGGGAGGTGGCTTCTACTTTCGAGGTGATGTTTACGCCTGTACCGGCGTTGGTGACGATCACGTGCGGGTAGTTGCCTTCCACGAATTTGGTGCTACTCCATTTCTTAACGGTAGCGCCTTTGGCCACTTGCAAGCCTATCCACTTGTTCTCAAATCCCATGTCGCCGATCTTTGTACCGACGGACGCGCTCACGTCGTCGACAACGACCTTGACGGGAGTAGTGGCTTGAGCAGCTGCCGGCAGCCATATTGCCTTGGCTTCGAAAGTAGCTTTAGCAAGCTTGATCACCCTGAAGAAGAAGGAGCTTGTCGATTTCGTTGTACTCTGCCTGTCTTTGCCTTCCAACGTGTACTCGAAGTCGATGGACTCACCCTTTGCTACGCTTGTGAGACTCTCGAACGCATCCACGTTAGCCTTAAACGTGACAACATCCAACACGTTACCCGAAGGTTTCTTCGCCTCGGTGGCTACCATAAGAGCACTAGTCGCACCAGAAACATTGCTATTACCTGCATTCTTGGCGCCCTTATACGTAGCGCTCGCGTACAACAAGTAACTCGGATCGGACTTGAACGCGCTTGTCACCTCAAGTTTGAACGATATGCCGTCCTCGTCCAAGGAATAGATGGTGTACAGCCCTTTCGCGATGTCTGCCATGGTGGATTTCGGGCTTACCTCGACAGCGTTATTCGCGATGCTGATCGGCTTGTTGGTAAACGTGAAGGAGTTTGTCGAACGGGTGTAAGCGAGTTCGATCGCGGGGGCGTTGAGGTCGGGGACGTCCTCGTCCTTGTCGTAGACAGCGTTCAGGCTCTTAGTGTTCGCGTAAGTCAGCACGAGGTCAAAGGCTTGATCTGCATAGACGGATCCATCCACGACCGCCTTCGTCGCACCCTTGTCCGGCTGGAGCGGCTGGAACTCGAGCACCCACTCGCCACCGTTCGCGGAGAGGTATTTGGCTGCCGGCAAACCGATTTTCGTCTGGTCGGCATAGTCGCTCAGCGGCTTCAGGCCGGTGAGCGCGACATACGCGCCACCCGTGAAATCAAGAGCGCGGGTCACCACTTTTTGACCAACCATGTCGATGTGCAGGTCTCCTTGCGCGAACTTCACGTCCGACGGGCTAACGCTGAACACGAGGTACGAGGTCTTGCCAACCTCGACACCCTCGACAATCGCGTACAGCACTTTCACGCTTTGCGGCGTGACATTGGCCTTACCAAACCGGTAGATTTTCGTCTTCTTGTTCGCGACGTCGTACACGTGGAACTCGACGTACGCGGGATCGCTCTCGTCGATCAAGTCAATCGTAAAGTCGTTCACCGTGGGAACCTTGATATTTACAGAATCACCGACCACGGCGCCTGCAGCGTCAACGATCTTGATCGTGACAATATCTCCAACCCGGGTAACTTTCGCGCTGTTGCCAGCAACTCCGTCTTTACCGTCAGCGCCGTCAACGCCATCTTGGCCGTCAACGCCATCTTGGCCGTCAACGCCATCTTGGCCGTCAACGCCATCCTGGCCGTCAACGCCATCCTGGCCGTCAACGCCGTCTTCCCCTTTGGCCTTGATCGGGAGTTGATTCGCGTCGAGGATACGATCGCTGTCATCCGTGGCTTTTTCCCCGGTCGGGGCCACGCACCAGTACCCGGCGGTGTCGATATACACCACCGGGGTGGCGCCATCAACACCGTCAACACCGTCTGTGCCGTTGGTTCCGTCGGTTCCATTGATTCCGTCGTCACCTTTGTCACCTTTGTCACCTTTGTCACCCTTGTCTCCCTTGTCTCCCTTGTCACCCTTGGTCCCGTGTTTAATCGTAATGGGCTGGGTAGTTCCGGAGAAATTAATGATGAACCCCTCGGCGTTTGAAGTCACGCTGGTGATCAATGCACCCGCGTTGATAGCGCTCTGCAGAGACGCCGTGAGTGTCTTGAGATCACTGACGTCTTGCTCTACTTTAGTGACCCTGTCATCAAGGTCTTCGATGTCTCCTTTGTAGCAACTTCCCAGTAGGAACGTCGTTGCTACGAGAGTCAACAGACTGAATTTGATTGCTTTTCTCATAATTTGATAGTTAAAAATTAAAACTGTCTCTAATAAATTCATTATTCGTTAATCAGCGGTTTATGAATCCCATCATGTCGCGGGTAATCGGCCGCGCGAAAGGAGGAAATCCGGTGACAAAGGTATACATTCTATTATTAAGAGCAAATCATGAAAGACTTTTCTGTAATAAATTTTGTTAAAAGTTTTTCCGGCGTTATTTACAGTCGTTTTCCTATCGCGCGGGGGTGTTTTTTATTGATCTCTCGCGCCGGGTAATGGACATGGTTTACAGTCTCTAACGACGATTTGCCAAGAGTTGTCTACCCCTTTCGGGATGCTCCTTTAGCGTGGAAAAGCGGGGAAAGAAATTTGGAATATCCGGTCTTCAGCGGGCGAATTACGGTCGACCGTAACCGAATTGTGGTCGACCGTAACCGAATTATGGTCGACCGTAACCGAATTATGGTCGACCGGAATTGAATTATGGTCGACCGGAATTGAATTATGGTCGACCGTAATTGAATTACGGTCGACCGGAATTGTGTTAAAATCGACCGCAATCAAATTGCGGTCGACTACATCTGATTGATTTTAAGTGGAAAGCTTGCGAAAGAAGAAAGGGCCACGCGCGGTGGCCCTTCTTTCTTGATCCGCGAGGCGGATTGGGGGAAATTCGGTTGGTTAATCCAGCTTGTGGATGACCAGTCCGGAGCGGAGTTTGGGTTCAAACCAGGTGGTTTTCGGCGGCATGATGTTGCCCGTGTCGGCGATGTTGATCAATTGCTCCATCGAGACGGGGTAAAGGGCAAAGGCGACGCGCATCTCGCCGCTGTCCACGCGGCGTTGCAACTCGTCGAGTCCGCGGATGCCCCCCACGAAGTCCACGCGGGTGGAGCGGCGCAGGTCCTGGACGTCGAGAAGCTCCGCCAGGACGCGTTTGGAGAGGATCGTCACGTCGAGCACGCTGATCGGGTCTGTCTCGTCGTAGGCTCGCGGTCGGGCGAACAGGCGGTACCAGCGTCCCTCCATGTACATGCCGAACTCGTGGAGGCGGGTGGGGTGGAAGACCTCCGCGCCGGCGTCCTGCACGTAGAAGTACTTGTCGAGGCTGGCGATCAGGTCGCCGGGGGTGAGGCCGTTCAGGTCTTTGACCACCCGGTTGTAGTCGATAATCTTCAATTGATTGTCCGGGAAGTGCACGGCCATGAAGTAATTATACTCCTCGGAGCCGTCGTGCCGCGGGTTCTTTTGTCGATATTCCTCCCCGATGCGGGCGGCGGCGGCCGTGCGGTGGTGTCCGTCGGCGACGTAGGTGCAGGGGACTTTCTCGGCGAACAATTGCTCCAGTTGTCGGTTTGTTTCGGGGCAGGCGATGGCCCAGAAGTGGTGTCCGAAGCCGTCCTCGGCTGTGAAGTCGTAGTCCGGCTCTTGCTTCGCGATCTCGGCCACGATGGCGTCGATCTCCGGGACGGCCTTGTAAGCGAAGAAGACCGGCTCGAGGTTAGCGTTCACGCGGCGGGTGAGCACCATGCGATCCTCCTCCTTGTCGGGTCGGGTCAGCTCGTGCTTTTTGATGATCCCGTTCGCGTAGTCGGCGCAGGCGGCGCACCCGACGATGCCGTACTGCGTTCTCCCGTCCATGGTCTGGGCGTAGACGTAGAAGCGGGGTTCGTCGTCTTGCGCGAGCCATCCCTTTTCCTGGAACATCTTGAAGTTCTCCAGGCTTTTCTCGTAGACGGTTTCCGAGTGGACGTCCGTCCCGGCGGGGCAGTCGATCTCGGCTCGGGTGACGTGGAGCAGCGACTTGGGTTTTCCCTCGGCCATGCGGGCGGCCTCCTCGGAGTTCATCACGTCGTAGGGGAGGCACGCCAGTTCCTCGCAGATTTCCCGCGTGGGGGGGCGCAGTCCTTTAAATGGTTTTACTGTTGCCATGTCGCGTCAATTAACCTTGAATCTCTTGTCGCCTTTCTCGATGAAGCTCACGATCTGTCGCGCGGCGGCCAGGCCCGCGTTCACGTTTGCCTCTTCGGTTTGCGCGCCCATTTTCTTCGGGGTCGCGTAGTATCGTCCCTCGAACTTGCTGAAGGCGGCGCTATCCGGCGCGATGTCCGTGATATAGGCGAAGTCGGGGCGTTCCTCCATCAGGCGCGCCAGTCCTTCCTCGTCGATGACCTCCTTACGGGCGGTGTTCACCAGCACGGCGTCTTCCGGCATCTGCTTCAGCAGGTCGTAGTTGATCGACCGCTTGGTCTCGGCGGTTGCCGGGATGTGCAGGGAGACGTACTGGCAGGTGGAATAGAGTTCATTGACCGAGTGGAGGGGGATGGCTCCGGCGAGCTTGATTTGCTCGTCCGTCATGTAGGGGTCGAAGGCGTAGACCTCCATGCCGAAGCCTCGGGCGACGCGTCCGACGTTTTGCCCGACGTTGCCGTAGGCGTGCACGCCGAGTTTCTTTCCTTTCAATTCGCGTCCCGACTTCCCGTTGTAGAAGTTGCGGGCCATGTAGACCATCAGCCCGAGGGCGAGTTCTGCCACGGCGTTAGCGTTTTGCCCGGGCGTGTTCATGGCCACCACGTCGCGGGCGGTGCAGGCGTCCAGGTCGATGTTATCGTACCCGGCCCCGGCGCGAACGATCACCTTGAGTCGTTTGGCTGCCTCGATCACCTCTCTCGTGATCTTGTCCGATCGCACGATCATCGCGTCCGCGTCGGCCACGGCCCCGATCAACTCCTCCTTGGAGGTGTATTTTTCCAGCAGCGCCAGCGCGTAGCCCTGCTTCTCGACGATCTCCCGGATACCCTTCACCGCCACCGGGGCGAAGGGCTTGTCTGTTGCTATCAATACCTTTGTCATGGTCTTTACCTTTCAATGTTTAGCGGCAAACTCCTGCATGGCTGTTACCAGCACCTTCACGTCCTCGATCGAGCAGGCGTTATAGGTGGAGGCCCGGAAGCCACCCACGGAGCGGTGTCCCTTGATGCCGGTGATGTTCCTGGACTTCGCGAAGTCGAGGAACTCCTTCTCCAGTTCCTCGTAGCCCGGCCGCAGGAGGAAGGGGATATTCATCCGCGAGCGCGAACCCTCTTTCACCACGGGACGGAAGAGCTTGCTGCTCTCCAGCTCGTTGTAGATCATGTCGGCCCTCTCGATGGCCAGCTTCTCCATGGCCTTGAGGCCGCCGAGGGACTTGATCCACTTCAGGGTTTCCTTCACGCCGAAGATGTTCACGCACGGGGGGGTGTTGTACATGGATTCCTTCTCCACGTGGGTCTTGTAGCGCAGCATGGTCGGGATCACGCGGTCGGCGACCACCCGTTCCAGCATCTCGTTCTTGAGGATCACGAAGGTCACGCCGGCGGGGCCGAGGTTTTTCTGGGCGCCGCCGTAGATCATCGCGTACTTGGAGACGTCCACCGGGCGGCTGCAGATGTCCGACGACATGTCGCAGATCAGCGGCGCGGGCGAGTCCAGGTCTTTAAAGATTTCCGTTCCCCGGATCGTGTTGTTCGAGGTGATGTGCGCGTAATCCACGGACGCGGGGATCTCGAACTCCGGGTAGTAGGTGAAGCCGTCGGCCTCCGAGGAGGCGATCACGTCGACCTCTCCCCACATCTTCGCTTCCTTGATGGCGGCGGTAGACCATGTGCCGGTGTTCACGTAGGCGGCCCTTGTCTTCAGGAAGTTGAAGGGGATCATGCAGAACTGCAGGCTTGCCCCGCCGCCGAGGAAAAGCACCGAGTAGCCGTCCGGGATCTCCAGCACTTCCTTGAAGAGGCTCACGGCCTCGTCGTGCACGGCCTGGAAGTCGGCCGAGCGGTGCGACACCTCCAGGATCGACTGCCCCGAGTCTCCCAGTTCGATCACGGCCTTGGAGACGTTCTCCAGCGTCGCGTCCGGCAGCTTACACGGGCCGGCGTTAAAAATATGTTTTCTCATTGTTTTGAATTTTATAGTGATTACTAAGCATACTATCAAAAGAAAGGAGTCTTCGCGATCGCGGCCTTCAGCGCCTTGCCCCTCACGCGGATGAACACCTCCGTGCCCGTCGCCTGAAAGCCGCTCTTGACGTAGGCCGTGCCGATCGACTTGCCGGTGTAGGGCGACACGGTGCCGGAGCATACCGCGCCGATCTCGTTCCCCTCGCTGTCCTCCACGGGATACCCCTGACGGGCGATCCCCCGCTCCAGCAGCTCGAAAGGCTTCATGTAGCGCGACGGCTTCGCCTCCTTCAGCCGCTCGTGGTACGCCCGGTTGATGAAATCGTTCCCCGGGACAAACTTCGTGATCCACCCCAGCCCCGCCTCGATGGGCGAGTGCTCGTCGTCGATCTCGTGCCCGTACAGGCAGAAGCCCGCCTCCAGGCGCAGCGTGTCGCGCGCTCCCAGCCCGATGGGTTGGACGCCGACGTCGGCCCCTGCCTCCATCACGGCGTTCCACAACCGCCCCGCGTCCTTGTTATAGGCGTAGACCTCGCACCCCCCCGAGCCGGTATAGCCGGTCGTGGAGAAGATCACGCGGTCGATGCCCGCGAGGGGAATCTCCTGGAACGCGTAGTATTCCATATCCTTCACGTTGGCGCTCGTCAGCCGCTGCATCACCTCCAGGGCGAGCGGCCCTTGCACGGCCAGCTGGCAGATCGCGTCCGACGCGTTCTCGAGATCCCTCTCCGGGTCCATTCCCAGCTCCAGCGCGTGCTTCGCGCACCACGCCCAGTCCTTCTCGATGTTCGAGGCATTCACCACCAGCAGGTACTTCTCCTGCCCGAAGCGATAGACCAGCAGGTCGTCCACGATGCCCCCCGTCTCGTTCGTGAAGCAAGTATACTGCACCTTCCCGTCCACCAGCGCCGCCGCGTCATTCGTCGTCAGGCGTTGCACCAGGTCGAAGGCCCTTGGACCTTTCACCCAGAACTCGCCCATGTGCGACACGTCGAATACCCCCGCGCGGGTTCGCACCGCGTTGTGTTCATCCTTGATGCCCGTGTACTCGATCGGCATCAGGTAGCCGGCGAAGGGAGCCATCCGCGCCCCCAGCGCCTCGTGAAATGGTGTAAATGGAGTTGTCTTCATGATTATCGTTTGTGATTACATTCAATCTCCCAGCGTGGCCACCATCACGGCCTTGATCGTGTGCATCCGGTTCTCGGCCTCGTCGAAGACGATCGAGCGCTCCGACTCGAAGACCTCCTCCGTCACCTCCACCCCGTTCAGCCCGAACTGCTCGAACACCTCGCGTCCCACCCCCGTCTCCAGGTTGTGGTACGCCGGGAGGCAATGCATGAATTTACACCGCGGGTTGCCCGTCAGCTCCATCATCCTCCCGTTCACCTGGTACGGCGACAGCAGCCGGATACGCTCCGCCCACACTTCCTTCGGCTCGCCCATCGACACCCACACGTCCGTGTACAGGAAATCGCACCCCTCGACGCCATCCT
The DNA here is from genome assembly GCA_031257615.1 of Odoribacteraceae bacterium. GTDB lineage: Bacteria > Bacteroidota > Bacteroidia > Bacteroidales > Marinifilaceae > JAIRKS01. The sequence goes on along the minus strand of JAIROI010000029.1, from coordinate 19,662 downwards.
CCACGTTGTCCGTCACCGTCAGCCTGGCTCCCGTGCTCGCGGCGATCTCCCGGCACGCGGCCACCAGCTTCGCGTCGGGCTGCAATCCGGCGGGGGCCACAATACGCGTGTCCATGCCCATCTTCGCGCCACCCACCATCAGCGAGTTGCCCATGTTATACCGCGCGTCGCCCACGTACGCGAACGTCATGCCGTTCAGCGGCTTCTCCGAGTGCTCCTTCATCGTCATGAAATCGGCCAGCACCTGCGTCGGGTGCGCCTCGTTCGTCAGGCCGTTCCACACCGGCACCCCGGCGTGCGCCGCCAGCTCCTCCACGACGGACTGCCCGAAGCCCCTGTACTCGATCCCGTCGAACATGCGGCCCAGCACCCGCGCCGTGTCCTTCATCGACTCCTTCGCGCCGATCTGCGAGCCGGAGGGGCCGAGGTACGTCGCGTGCGCTCCCTGGTCTCTTGCCGCCACCTCGAAGGCGCAGCGCGTGCGGGTGGAAGTCTTCTCGAAGATCAGCGCGATATTCTTTCCTTTCATCCTTGGCTGCTCTGCCCCCACCCGTTTCGCGCGTTTCAGCCACGAGGCCAGGTCCAGCAGGTAAGCGATCTCGCCGGGGGTGAAGTCCAGCAGTTTCAGGAAATGTCGATTCTTTAAATTAAATGCCATAGCGTTTAAGTTTTAGGTTACAAACAGGCCCCAAAAGTACAACATTAAACTACAAGTCGGCATAAAACGCGTCACTTTCTTTCAATACCCTCATCCCCGCCCTGAACGCGCTCCAGGAAGGAGAATCGTACAAGGGACTCTCGAAAGTCCTCGCACGCGCCTTACCAAGCACGACGCACGCGCCTTGCGTAGCACGACGCACGCGCCTTGCGTAGCACGACGCACGCGCCTTGCGTAGCACGACGCACGCGTCTTGCGTAGCACGACGCGCGCGCCTTGCGTAGCACGACGCACGCGCCTTGCGTAGCACGACGCACGCGCCTTGCATAGCACGACGCGCACGCCTTGCGTAGCACGACGCACGCGCCTTGCGTAGCACGACGCACGCGTCTTGCGTAGCACGACGCACGCGCCTTGCGTAGCACGACGCACGCGCCTTGCGTAGCACGACGCACGCGTCTTACCAAGCACGTGGTAGCCACCCTACCGAATCTCACCTTACCAAGCCGGGGCTGCGTAGCTGCCCAATCTTTGTAGGCAGTAGCCTAAGGCTACTGTATTCGCGCGTCCTCGCGTTAGGATTGGCTGCGTAGCTGCCTCACCTTTTTTCGCGGCTGCCTAAGGCTGCCGCGTGGAAAAGAATCCATGCACGACGCAAGGTAATCGGAGTACCAAGCAAGGTAATCGGAGTACCTCGTAAGGTAATCGGAGAACCTTGTAAGGTAATCGGAGTACCTCGTAAGGTAATCGGAGTACCTTGCAAGGTAATCGGAGTACCGAGCAAGGTAATCGGAGTGCGGGGAGGCTACCGGCGGTCGTCCTCGTACTCCATCGTGATCTTGGAGCCGTAGCGGCGATCCTCGAGCTTCGTGGCCTCGGTGATGACGGCCTTTTGCCCGCCGTGTTTCACGAAGTGCAGGCAGGCGCGGATCTTGGGGGCCATGCTGCCCTCGGCGAACATCCCCTCGGCGAGGTATCGCGTGGTGTCCCGGTAGTCCAGGAACTCCAGCACCTGTTGCGTCGGTCGCCCGTAGTCCTTATATATATAAGGTACGTCGGTCAGGATATAGAGTTCATCCGCGTGCGCGCGCAGCCCGACCATTGCCGAGGCCAGGTCCTTGTCGATCACCCCTTCCACGGGGGTTACCTGTCCATTGTCGTCCACGTGCACGGGGATGCCGCCGCCGCCGGCCACGATCACGATATTCCCCTCGCGGGCCAGTCGTTCCACCAGCGAGGCGTTCATAAAGTCCAGCGGTTCGGGGGAAGGCACCACGCGTCGCCACCCGCCCCCTTCCTTCGCTTCCTCCTTGAACGTCCAGCCCTTGCCCCGCGCCAGCCGTTCGGCCTCCTCTCGCTTGTAGATCTTCCCGACGCGCTTCACGGGGTTGGCCATTGCCGGGTCGTCGCGGTCGACGATCACCTGCGACACCATCGCCACCACGTCGCGCCGCAGCCCGCGGGCGTTCAGCACGTTCCTCAGGTTTCGCTCGATCATGTACCCCAGTTGTCCCTGCGTCAGGGCCACGCACGCGTCGAGCGGCATGGGGGCGTTGCCGTACAGCTCCGCGCCGGCGGCGTTATCCAGCAGGAGGTTTCCCACCTGCGGCCCGTTGCCGTGCGAGATGATCAGGTCGTAGCCGTCGCGCACCAGGTACACGAGGCTTTCGAGGGAGTTGACCGTGTTCGCGTTTTGCTCCTCGATGGTCCCCTGTTGGTTGCCGCGCAGCAGGGCGTTGCCGCCGAGGGCCACCACTGCCAATTTGTTACTTCCTTTCATGTTTTGCTTTCATTTAGTCATCGCGACGCGAAGCTAACGAAATATCTCGCGCCCCCGCGGGCGAAATCGGCGGTCGAGCGGCGGGGAAACGCGCTGCTTTCCAACAGTGAGAATAAACATTCGGGGGGCTTTCGATAAATACGCGGCGCGAAAACGCCTGCCGGTGGTTGCGCCTCACTCGTATCGCAGGGGTTCCGGCGCGCCGACCTTGTAGGGGTGGAAGCCGTTTGCGCGGGTGGCGTAGGCGCTCAGGTGGAGGGGGCGCAGGTCGCCGGCGGTGCGGGGGTAATAGACGAGGCGTATGCTGAGGTTCTTGAAGATGATGTTGTCGTTGCGGAGGTTCAGGCTGGCGCCGAGGCCCCAGTAGGGGGTTTGCAGGAGCGATTGGTTGCCGGAGGCGAGCATCCCGACGTCGGCGTAGGCGGAGAGGGAGGTGCGGAAGCCCCACTTGACGCGCGGCAGGAAGAGGGTGGCGGAGAGGGAGGCGGAGAAGCGGTGGTTGCCGCCGGGCATGACGCGTTTGCTGTTCTCGAAGCCGTAGATGTCCTTGTCGCGGAAATAGATCGAGTCGCCGGGGGTGCGGTGGATGCCTCGCGTGTAGTCGACGCCGGCGTAGAAGCGGTAGCGGTTTCTCCCGAGGCGGTGGAGGGGGCTGATGTACTTCCCGTTGAGTTTGAAGACGCCGCTTTCTATCCGGTGGGCGTTGAGGAACGCGCCGAGGGCGATGGAGAGGGCGTAGAAGCGGTCGGCCTGGAGGTTGTACCAGGAGTAGACCCAGTCGCTGCCGAGGTAGAGGAAGTCTTTGAACTCCTGGCGCTCGTAGCCGGCGATGAGCGTGCCGAGGAGGCCGGAGGGAATCTCCTCGGCGCGGCCGAAGTCATAGATCAGGTTCGCCTTGAAGTATTTTAGTTTCATGTAGCTGAGGGCGCCGATGTAGGTGTCGCGGTCGTGGTAGAGGTGATTGCTGTCGGGGGAGACTCGCGGGCGGTCGATGAAGCGGACGGCGGAGTAGCGGGCGGTGGCGTAGACGTTTTGGTTGAAGGTGTATCGTTGCGGCCCCTGTCGCGAGTAGCCTACCCAGAGGTCCGCGAGGCGGTAGTTAAACAGCTCCACGGGGCGGACGATGTCTTTATCCGCGAGGAGGGTGGAGGAGTAGACGCGGCGAAAGGCGGCGCCGCCTGCCCAGCGGGTCTGGGCGGTGAGGAACTCTTTTCGGAATTCCATGGAGAGCTGGTGGTGGTCGCGGGTGTCCCGCAGCTCGCCGCGGAAGTCCACGCGGGAGCCGAAGAGGTCGCGGACGGCGTAGTCGACGAGGTGTCCCCATTTTTTCTCCTGGTGGCCGCGGAACTCTACGTCGTAGTGGACGGAGTGGCCGGCGCCCCAGAGGTTCCGGTTCTCGATGCCCACGCTGGCGTTGTACATGAAGTTGGTGCTGCCGCTGCCGGTCCAGGAGAACTCGTCGCGACACGTCACCTGGAGGTCTACCGTCGCCGCGTCGACCTCGATGACCCGCAGCAGGGCGTCGTCGATGTTCGAGAGTTGTTTCAGCAAGAGTTCGTTTTGCACCAGCTCGAAGGGGACGACGCGGTCGCCGGGCTTCACCGTCAGTCGCCGCCTCACGAGGCGCTCGGAGGTGCGCTGGTGGACGGAATTGCCCATCACCTCGAACCAGCGGGAGCTGTCGCGGACGTAGACCTCGTCGCGGATGCTGGTGCCGAAGGGGGGCAGGACGGTGATGTTCACGCGCCGGATGATCTTCCCGCGGTGTGGTTTGTAGCGGGCCTCGCTGTTCTCGGCCTCGATGACCTCGACGCGCCCGCTGGGCAGTCGCGGGAAGAAGACGCCGTAGAGTCGTTTGCTCCACTTGCGGCGCGCGGCGAACTCCCGGAGGCGCGTGAAGTCGTATTGCAGGGAATCGCGGATGAGGCTGTCCGGCATAAAGACGATGGACGGGAGGAGGGTGTCCGGGCGCGTCGTCTCGGCGCGCGCCGGGAGGACAAGCAGCGGGAGCGCGGCGAGGAGGCATATCTTGACGAGGTTATTCACGCGCGATCATCTCCTGGAAACCCTTTGACAACCATGTTTGCAGCGCGCCCTCGCTGTCGAGGTAGAGGAGGCAGGCCTCGAGGCGCGGGGACTCCTCGACAAGTCGCCGGCTCTCCTCGAATCCCATCACCATGAAGGCGGTGGCGTACGCGTCGGCTTCCATGCACGTCCCGGCGAAGACGGAGGCGCTGAGGAGGTCTCGCTGGACGGGGTAGCCGGTGCGCGGGTCTATCGTGTGGCCGTACCGTTGTCCGTCTCGCTCGCGGAAGTTGCGGTAATTGCCCGACGTGGCGAGGGATCCCCGGTTGGCGGCGATGATCAGGCGGGTGACTTGCCGCCCGTCGCGTTCGGTCTCCAGGGGGTCGAGGACGCCTATCCACCAGCAGTCGCGCGCGTCGCTGTGCCCGCGCACGCGCACTTCTCCGCCGACCTCCACCAGGTAGTGTTCGACGCCTTGCCGTTCGAGGGCGCTTGCCACTTCGTCCACGCCCAGTCCCTTGGCGATGGCTCCCGCGTCGACGCGCACCTCTTCCCGTTCCCTGACGAGGCGACCGTCGCGGAGCGCGATGCGTTTCGAGCCGACGAACTGCAGGAGGGAGTCGACCTGCCGCGGCGAGGGGACGCGCGGCGCTTCCGGCCCGAATCCCCAGGCGTTGACGAGCGGGGCCACGGTGACGTCAAAGGCGCCGCCGGTGCGATCGTGCGCGAGGAGCGCGGCGCGGATGACGCGCGAGAGGAGGCTGTCCGGCGGGATCTCCTCGCCGCGGTTGAAGCGGGCGAGGAGCGAGCGTTCGTTGAAGAGGGAGAGGGAGGAGTCGACGCGGGCGAGGGCGGCGACGATGGAATCGCGGAGGTCGACAGGCGAGGCGTACTTGACGCGGTACGAGGTGCCAAAGACCGCGCCGCCGTGGAACCGGTACGGCGGTTCGTTGCACCCCGCGAGGAGGATGAGGAGGGGGATCAGCAGGCGTTCCATCAGAAGTAGTAGCCTATGTTGACGTACGCGCCCGGTTTCCGCGACCAGCTGGAGTAGTCGATCTCCACGGAGAGGGGGCCGATGATGCTGTCGTAGGAGTAGCCGATGGATCCGCCGAGGAGGGCGTCGCCGCCGGGGAGGTCGAAGAAGTTATCGTCTTGCAGCAGGCCGTTGGCGACGAGGGAGAGGTAGTGTTTCTCGCCGAGCCGGTAGCGGAGCTGCAGGCGCGCGACGATCACCGAGAGGTCGACGGGTTCGAGGCGCGCGCCGACGAAGGGGATCTGCTGGGGGAGGTAGCGCCCCGGCTCCGCGCCGCCGATGCAATTGACGAGCGCCGGGAAGAAGGTGTTGCCGATCAGGACGCGTCCGCGCAGGGAGGGCAGGAGCTTGACGCGGCGCGAGAGGCTCGCGACAGACTCGTAGGCGAAGTCGAGGACGGAGAAGGGGGGGGCGCCGTTGTACGCGTAGAGGTTGTCGGTGCAGAGGGCATACGAGGCCTGGAAGGAGGCGCCCCGCGCGGGGTAATATTGCCTGTCGCGGGTGTCGAGGCGGGCCTCGAGGTAGTAGCTAAAGACGCCGCCGGGGGTCACCTTGATGGTGTCGCCGACGTCGCCCGCGCGGAGCGTCGCCTGGTAGTGAAAATAATCGTAGCGGGCGCCGGCGCTCAAGTTGATATTCTTGAAGAAGAGGTTGGAGACGTCCAGCTCGGTGCGGTGGTAGCGCAGGGAGACGTTCATGGAGCGGGCGCCGCGGGAGTGGAAATCCAGGTCGCTATATTTAAAGGTATAGGCGAGGTGGAAGCGATGGAGGAAGGTGTTGCCGAGGGAATAGTCGAGGGTGACGCGGGGGTTCATGCTCAGTCGTCCGGTAAGGGCGAGGCGGGATCCCCGGAGGCGCTCGTGTGCCAGCGTGGTATTCAGGAGCACGGCGGCCATCTCCTCGGAGTCGAAGCGGAAGCCCACGTTCAGGGAGCTTGCCGGGCGGCCCTCCAGGCGGAAGGTCAGGTCGGGGACGGGCGCGCCGGAGAGGGTAAAGTCGACGCGTTCAAAGGCCCCCGTGCCGTAGAGGCGGTTGATGGCCCCGTGTATGGCCTGGCGGGTGACGTTACCGCCGCGCCCGAGGCCTGCCATCGCGCGCAGCCAGCGTTCGTCCCGCGGGTCGCATCCCTCGAAGATGACCCTGGCGACGGGGAAGGTATCTTGCCTCGCCGGGCGGCGGTCGAGGCGCGCGGGGGCGGAGGGCGACTCGTCTCCCCACACGCGGCGCTTCAGGGCCAGGAGGTCGGACTGCCGGCTACGCGCCGCTTGCTCCCCGCGACGGATAAGCGCCGCGACGGCTTCCCGCGAGAAGCTGGCGGCGGAATACGGCGAGAGGTCAGGACGCAGGTGGAGATCGAGCCGGCGGGACTTCTCGTCGCGTTCCCTGGAGCCGAGGAAGGTGACGAGCTGGTCGACGACGCCCATGATGGTTTCCAGCCCCGCCTCGTCGCGCGGCCCGGCCTGCACGTCGACCCCGATCAGTATCTCGGCGCCCATCGCCCTCGCCAGCTCCACCGGGAAATTGTTCGACACTCCCCCGTCGACCAGCACCATGCCCCCGCTCGACGCCGGCGAGAAAACGCCGGGTATCGCCATGCTCGCGCGCATGGCCCGGGCCAGCACGCCGCGATCCAACACCACCTCCTTACCGTCCGCGAGGTTGCTCGCGACGCAGGCAAAGGGCGTCGGCAGGCGGCGAAAGTCCGTGGAGTCGTGGTAGCCCGCGGTCAATTCCATGAAAAGGCTATGTATGTTCTGGCCGCTCACGAACCCTTGCGGCAGTTGGATGGCGTTGCGACTGACGGGCATCGACAGGAGGTATTTCTCGGTCGTCTCTTTTTCGGGGAAGGGGACGTCGTCGCGGTAGACCTTGTCCCCGAGGAGGTATATCCAGTCCTGCGCGCGGGCGATGGAATCCAACTCGCGGGGCGCGTAACCGATGGCGTAGAGGCCGCCGACGATGGCCCCCATGCTGGCCCCCGCGATCGCGTCCACGGGAATACCGATCTCCTCCAGTACCTTCAGCACGCCGATATGGGCCAATCCTTTCGCACCGCCGCCGCTCAACACCAGCCCGACGCGTTTCCGCTCCTGGGCCTTGGCGGCCGGCGTTGCCGCGACGAGCAGGAGGAGCGCGAGAATCATCCCGGCGGCGCTGATGCGTGATATACAGTTTACGTGCGCGTTCATGTAGGGTATTTCAAGTGGCCTCAAAAGTAGTGATTTTTTGTTGACGATCGTCGCGTTGCTTACCGGGCCGGGGCCGCGTAAAACAACGTCCATTGAAGGGTTGGGCAGCTACGCAGCCCTTCAATGGAATCTTTTTTCTACGCGGCAGCCTTAGGCAGCCGCTGGGAAAAGTAAGGCAGCTACGCAGCCAATTCCCTTTTCGGTCGTTTGCTATACAGTAGCCTTAGGCTACTGCCTACAAAGATTGGGCAGCTACGCAGCCCCATCTTGGCAAGGGAGATCCGGGGTGACTCGAAGTTGCCCGAATGGGCGTCGCGCGCGTCCACATGCCCGAATTCGATCTGAAAAATCGGGGATTGACATGACCAAAATGAAAAATAGTCTGTTTTACAGCAATTTGAGGTTAACCCCCATTGAATTGGGATCAATCCCATTTGGATTGGGATCAATCCCAATTGAATTGGGAACAATCCCATTTGGATTGGGATCAATCCCATTTGGATTGGGGGCGGCCCCAATTGGATTGGGGACGGCCCCATTTGAATTGGGGACGGCCCCAATTGGATTGGGGGCAACCCCAATTGGATTGGGGACGACCCCAATTGGATTGGGGACGACCCCAATTGGATTGGGGGCAACCCCAATTGGATTGGGGGCAACCCCAATTGGATTGGGGGCAACCCCAATTGGATTGGGGACGACCCCAATTGGATTGGGGACGGCCCCAATTGGATTGGGGGCAACCCCATTTGGATTGGGGGCGGCCCCAATTGGATTGGGGGCGGCCCCAATTGGATTTGGGACGGCCCAAATTGAGTTTGGGACGGCCCAAATTGAATTTGGGGCGGCCCAAATTGAGTTTGGGGCGGCCCAAATTGAGTTTGGGGCGGCCCAAATTGAGTTTGGGGCGGCCCAAATTGAGTTTGGGACGGCCCAAATTGAGTTTGGGGCGACCCAAAAATGGCGCCGGATCTTCCATTTCTTATGTCGAACTTGGGTCAGGGCGTCGCCCATACGCGCCCGCGCAACTCACATTCGGCCCACGCGAGCGCGGATTCGGAAAATTTCCCTTACATTTGCTCCAATCCAATGCCTGAAGCGTACATGTCTCATCAAGACGAAGAAATATGCCGGCTGCTCAAGCAGCAAGACGAGCGAGGGTTACAAAAACTCTTCGCCGTCTACTACCGTCCGCTCGCGCTGTGGGCGGACACCTTTATGAATGACGCGAGCGGGGCCGAGGATCTCGTGCAAGAATTTTTCCTGAAGCTCTGGGAGCGCGACCTGGCCAAAAACCTGCTGCCGTCGACGCTGCGATCGTACCTGTTTACTTCCGTGAAAAACATGGCCCTGAACGCCATTCGCCGTCGCGACCCCCTCCGGCGGGCCGTCGACGCGGAACGGCTCGATCGCGCCTGGGTCGAGTACGACGACCTGAACGAGCGGATGCTCCAGGAGGTCGAGCGAGAGATCGAGCTGTTGCCGCCCCGCAGCCGCGAAGTCATCAAGGCGGTCTACGTCGACGGGATGCGGTACAGCGAGGTGGCCGAACGCTACGACATCTCCGTGGCCACCGTCAAGACGCTCCTCGTGAACGCCCTCAAGCGGTTGAGGGAAAAGAGCGGGTCTATCGGCGACCGGCTACTCCTGTTGTTTTACAAAATCTTTAGACATCCCCGCCACTTTCCTTCGAAGTGATTCAACCGTTTTTGTTAAACGCCTGTATTACGATCAAACTCGCGATACATGGAAGACAAAAACAAGATCATGGAACGGCTCCTGGAGTACATCTCCGGGGAGCAAGAAGGCGCGGCGCGGGAAGAAACCCGGCGCTGGATCGAGGCCGACGAGCAGCGGAAGGCGCTGTTCGAGAAGGTGCGGCGCGAGGAGACGCGCCTGCGGTGGGGCGCGAGGGCGGCGTTGTTGCGCGGCACCTACGCGGGGCTTCGGGCGCGGCTGCGGCGTCGCGTCTTCATGCGTTGGGGGAGCGTGGCGGCAGCCGCGATCGCTATCGCGCTAACCGCGCTCCTCTCGCGCGTGTCGTCGCCGGTCGAGGAAGCGCCTGTCGAGGAAGTTAACCTGATATTTCCCGGGAAGCCGCGCGCGGTGCTCCACCTGGCCTCCGGCGTTGCCATCGCCGTGTCGGACACCGTGCAGGCGATCCTCGACCCCGGCATTGCCGAGATCAAGGTGAAGACGGGCGGTATGCTTTCCTACGCGGACGCGCCCGGGGAGAAGCCCGGAGCGATGCACCGGGTGACGATCCCGCGCGGCGGGGAGTTTTTCGTGGAGCTGACGGACGGCACGCGCGCGTGGCTGAACGCGGACACGGAGCTGCGCTACCCGGTGACGTTCGGGGTCGACAGGGAGGTGTTCCTGCGCGGGGAGGCCTATTTCGAGGTGGCGAGCGGGGGGGGGCGTTTCGCGGTTCATGCCGGGGAGATGGAGGTGGTGGCGCTGGGCACGGCGTTTAACGTGAGGGCGCGGGGCGAGGAGGTGGTCGCCGCGCTGGTGGAGGGGATCGTGGAGGTGACGGCGGGAGGCGAGAGCGCGCGGCTGGCGCCGGAGCAGGCGGCGGCGTATCGCGCGGGGGGGCGGCTGGAGGTGCGGGACGCGGAGACGGCCCCGCTGGTGGCGTGGAAAGATCATAGCTTTATTTTTAACGGTCAGAGCCTGGAGGAGATCATGGCGACGCTGTCGCTGTGGTATGACGTGGACGTGGTCTACGAGAACGAGGAGGTGAAGCGTACCAGGCTGACCGGCGATTTGATGCGCTACGAGGACATCCGCAAGTTGTTGCACCTCTTCGAGCAGACGTCGGGCCTCGTAAAGTTCGAGATTGATGGAAGAACGATCACTATTAAATAAGGAGGGGCGACGACGCCCCGCGTAATCACCGGGCAGGGGACCTGACGGGAGCCTGCTCATTGTATCATTTCAAATGTCAAATGTATGAAAAAGAACGGATTTTTTATCCTATCGAGGCTTAGGGACTCGGTCATGTTTAGATGCATGAAACTGTTTTCGATGTTTATGTTTGCCTTTATCACCTGCGTAGCGGCAAACGTCTATTCGCAGGGACAGGTAGTCTCCCTGGATCTCCGGGGCGCCGACGTGGGCATGTTGTTCCGGGAGATCCGCAAGCAGACCGGCCTGCGGTTTGTCTACAACGAGCAGCACGCGAGCGAACTCCCGCGTTTCGACGTGAAGCGGGTGGACGCTCCCGTCGAGGAGGTGCTTGACGAGGTCTTCGGCGGCAGTCCGCTGCAGTGGTACCTCGAGGACAACATTATTGTCGTGACGCGGAGGCCCCAGGCGCAGGCCGGGGTCGACAACCGGGTCGCGGGACGCGTGAAAGACGAGACGGGAACGCCCCTGCAAGGGGTGACGATCCGCGTCGCCGGGGCCAGCAGGGGGTACATCACGGACGCCCAGGGCTTCTTCCAGTTTAACATACCGGTGCGCGACACGCTGACGATCTTTTTCTCGTTCGTGGGGATGGAGACGCAGGGCGTGTTGCTCCGGTCGCTGCGGGCGGGAGAGACAAGGCCGCCGCTGGAGATCACCATGAAGGAGGGCGAGAAGGTGCTGCAGGATCTCGTCGTCACCGGGTTCGCCAACATTCGCAGGTCGAGCTTCACCGGGACGGCCACGCGCGTGACCCGGGAGGAACTGATGAAGGTGTCGACCGGGAACGTGCTGCAGGCGCTGCAGGTCTTCGATCCCTCCTTGCGCACGGTGCGCAACAACGAGATGGGGTCTGACCCCAATACCCTCCCGGAGTTTAACATCCGCGGGGCGGCGGGCGTGGGGATCACCGAGCTGGATCGACTGGAGTCGTCCGACGTTTCGCAGTTTGCCCTCAAGAACAACCCCAATCTTCCCGTCTTTATCCTCGACGGGTACGAGGTCTCCACGGAGAAGATCTACGACATGGACCCCAACAGGATCGAGTCCATCACTATATTAAAGGACGCGGCGGCTACCGCCATGTACGGTTCGAGGGCGGCCAACGGCGTGATCGTCATCGAGACCGTCGCGCCCCGCCCCGGCGAGCTGCGCGTGACTTATAACCTCACAGGAACGCTCACGGCCCCCGATCTCTCCTCTTACGACCTGATGAACGCGCAGGAAAAACTCGACGCGGAGGTTGCCGCCGGGCTGCTCGACGAGCGCTCCTCCTTCTACCAGTATTTCTCCGAGTGGCGAGGAAAAATGAACAACATTAATATAGGTGTGGACACCTACTGGTTGTCACAGCCCCTGCGCACGCAAGTCAACCACCGGCACAGTTTGTATCTCGAGAGCGGCTCGGAATCCGTCCGCATGGGCGTGGGTATGAACTACGACGCTGAAGCAGGCGTGATGAAAGGCTCTTATCGCGACCGCATGGGCGCGGAGTTGCGGGCGGACTACCGCTTCAAGGGGATACAGGTCACCGACCAGGTGACTTTCTCCCGGACGCGCTCGCAGGCTTCCCCCTACGGCGACTTCTCTACCTACGCGAGACTCGCTCCTTATTACCCGATCCACGACCCGGAAACGGGAGAGGTGACGAGCACCCTCCGGGCCGGGAACACGACGTTCACGAACCCGCTGTACAGCGTCACTCACTACAACGACTTTAGCAGGAGCGGCTATCTGCAGTTTGCGAACAACCTTTCGTTAAACGCCTTCTTCCTTGAGTATTTTCAACTGAAGTTCCAGTTGGCCGCCACTTACACGGAGAACAGCAGCGAACTGTTCTACGACCCCGGCAACACCGTCAAGTTCTCAACAGGGCTTTATACCTATGCCACGCGAGGCGAGCTGTATCTTTCCGGCTCGAAGTCGTTTGGCTGGAGCAGCAAGTTGATGCTGATGTACAACCGGGACATCCTCGATCACAACATCAACGTCAACATCGCCTTAGACGCGAACGAGAACAGAAGCGAGTCGGAGAGCCACGTCTATAACGGCTTCCCGTCGGCACAGTTTCACGAACCGAAGTACGCCAACGGAACGCTTCGCGATCCAAGTTTCAACAACGAGCACTCGCGGCTTCTGGGCGCGCTTCTCCAGGGAAACTACACCTTTAAGAACGCGTACCTCCTCGACGTCTCCGCGCGCATGGACGGTTCATCGCGTTTCGGCAGCAAACGGCGTTTTGCTCCCTTCTGGTCGTTCGGCGCCGGCCTTAACCTGCACAAGTACGAGTTTATGCAGAATTACCCCGTTATCAACATTGCCCGCGTCAAGGCCAACTACGGGCAGACCGGACGCGTCTCTTTCTCGCCATACGCCGCCCGCGATACTTACCAACTGATGATGGACGACTGGTACACCACCGGCATGGGAGGTGCGTTGATCGCGATGGGTAACGAGGACTTGTCCTGGGATAACGTTAACACGCTGAACCTCGCCCTCGACCTTACTCTCTGGAATCGCCTCACGCTGAACCTTGCCTGGTACGACAAGCGCACGAAAGATATGGTGACCAGCATATCCATTCCCTCCTCCTCCGGTTTCACCTCCTACACCGACAACATGGGCGAGACCTCCAACAAGGGCTTCGAGGTACTCCTGAGTTACGCGCTCTTCAAGGACAAGGATTGGAACGTGAACCTGACGGCCAACGGGGCACACAATAAAAATGAAATCATTAAGATCTCAAACGCACTGAAGGCCTATAACGACCGCGTGGACGCGTACTACGACGGCTACCGCTCCGAGTATCTCTACCTAAACTACAACGAGAAATACTTGAACCCCATCCGCAAGTACGAGGAAGGCGGTTCGGAGTACGCCATCTTCGGCATGAAGTCCCTCGGCATCTCCCCGGAAGACGGTACGGAGCTGTTCCTTTACCGCGACGGCAGTGTCAGTTCCGACTGGGACCCCGCGCAGCAGATGATCATCGGTAACACCGAGCCGTTTATGCAAGGAGCCTTTGGCGTTAACGCCCGCTACAAGGGTTTCACGCTCTACACCTCGTTTATGTACGAGTTCGGCGGCGATCTTTACAATTCGACGCTTGTTCGCGAGGTCGAGAGCGCCAATATCCAACAAGATAACGCCGACCGCCGCGTCTTTATAGAGCGTTGGAAACAACCGGGAGACCTCTCCCCCTTCAAGTCCATCAAGGCGCTAAGCCAGTTTACGCGGCCTACCTCTCGTTTCGTGCAGCGCAACAACACGCTTACTTTTAATTCCCTCTCCCTCGGCTACGACATGGATCGCGCCCTGACGCGGCGGCTCGGCCTGAGCATGGTGCGCTTCCAGTTCACGATGAACGAGATCGCCGTCTTCTCCACCATCCGCCAGGAGCGAGGCATCAGCTACCCCTTTGCCCGCAAGTTCGGCTTCACCTTAAACGCGAGTTTCTAAATGCTATCAACCATGAAAAAAAGAAATACCCTCATCGCTACCCTCCTCTCCCTGTTCTTCGCGCCGGGAATCGTCTCCTGCAACGACTGGCTGGAGGTCGACTCCTCGTCTAACGTCATAGAGGAAGTGTTATTTGAAGATCCCGCGGGATTCCGCACCGCCGTCAACGGCGTCTACCGCCTGCTCTCCCAGCAGCAACTCTACGGGCGGGAACTCACCTGGGGCGCTCTTAGCGTCCTCGGCAACAACTACGACGCCACCCGCCTGCCGGGAGGCAGCACCTCCAGCGCCTTTAGCTATCGCGAAATGGCCGCCGGCAACTACGCCAGTTCCTACACCGCGGATCTTATCGACCCCATTTGGGAACAAGGCTACCGCGTGATCGCCAATTGCAACAACATCATCCAGTATACCAACGAGCGAGACGGGGCCTTCTTCATCGAGGGAGAGGTCGAGAAAAAGATGATCCTCGGCGAAATGCTCGGCCTCCGCGCCATGATGCACCTCGACATCCTGCGCCTCTTTGCCCCGGCAACCAGGGCCGACGACGGGAAGACCTATATCCCCTACGTCACCGCCTACCCGGAGAAGCAGCCCGAGCACCTCACCGTCGCCGCGACGCTCGACAAGATCATCGCCGACCTCGAGCAGGCCAGGACATTGCTCGCCGAAGTCGACACCGTCGCCTATCCCACCCGCTTGTCCAGCTGGAGCGCTCGCCTGACAAGCGCCTACTCGACGGCGGATTTCATCAGCAAGCGCGGCACCCACTTTAACTATTTTGCCGCCGCGGCCATCCTCGCGAGGGCCTACCAGTGGAGAGGGGCTACCGGGGACGCGGAAAAAGCCTACCAGGCTGCGAGAGGAGTCTATATCTACTCGGTCACAAAAACCTGGTTCACCTTTACCCCGTCCACCAACCTGGCCGTCGTCGAGAACAACGTGCACCGCAAGATGCCTCACGACATCATCTTCACGCTCTTTAATAACAACCTCTACGCGATGGTCGCCGCGGCCACCCCCAACGCCACCTCACAGTCTTTCTTTATCAAAAACGACGGACTGCTCTTCGGGGGAAGCTACGCCGACGACTTCCGGCTCAACCTGATCAACGCGGACAAGACCTCCCGCCGATGGACGATCCCCACGGGCAACCAAACCGCCTACCCGACTGCCGACATCATCAGGCAGCAAGGCCCCCTTGCCCCCGTCGTCCGGCTCACCGAGATGGCCTACATCATGTGCGAGTACCTCGTCGACGTCGACATGACGCAAGCCGTCACTATACTCACCAGGATCAAGACCGCCCGCGGCTCCAAGACCCCCGTGAACAGCGTCTCCAAGGAGGCCTTCCTCGAGGATCTCTACCTCGAAATGACCCGCGAGTTCCTCGCCGAGGGACAGACCTTCTTCCTCTACAAGCGCCTCAACAAGCCCATGTACAACGGCGCCGGGGTCATCGACATGACCGGCCGCTACGCGTTGCCGATCCCTTATAGCGAGGCCTCCTACTACCTGTAATCCAAACGTTACACCATTAGTTTTAATACAATGAAAAATACCATCATTTTACTATTTGCCGGGATGTTTGCCTTTGCTGCCTGCCAGGAAGCCGAGATTCCCCTCTACAGCGGGGGCAACAACATCCAGTTCGTGAAGAACCTCGCCAAAGATTCTACCATCGTCGCCTTCCTCCTGGCGCCCGGGCAAGTCGAGATCGACTCCATGCTGATCGTCAAGACCACCGGCCTGGGGTATCCCGCGGAGACCGCCTACAAGATCGCCGTCGACCAACAACTCTCCACGGCCGTCGAGGGTACGCACTTCAGGCTGCCCGACAAAACTACCTTCAAGCCAAACGCCATGCGGGACACCACCTACGTGAAGTTCTACCGGACGGCCGACTTAAAGACAAATTCTGTCCGCCTTGTCTTGCGGGTGCAGGAGAACGACGCCTTTAATCTTGGCCAGATACAATACC
Organism: Odoribacteraceae bacterium; assembly: GCA_031257615.1. GTDB lineage: Bacteria > Bacteroidota > Bacteroidia > Bacteroidales > Marinifilaceae > JAIRKS01. The sequence goes on along the minus strand of JAIROI010000029.1, from coordinate 3,627 downwards.
GTTACAAGGTCTTTGTCATCCACGACAAGATCGCGCAGCCCGACTGGTGGACAAGCACCGTCTCCACTTCTTACCTCGGCCCGTACTCCGACCGGAAATACGAGAAGTTTATCGAGGTCACCGGCGTCGCCGACCTCGCGGGCGCCACCGCCAGCGAGATGCGCGTCTACGCCCTCCAGCTTAAATACTGGCTCGAGGAGTACAAGGTCGCCCACGACGGCGAACCCTACCGGGAGCTAAACGGGGACGAAATGGTCGTACCCGTCAACGGATAAAACAATCTAAACGAGATTACCATGAAAAAGATACTTACACTGTCAGCCCTCCTCCTCGCCTGCTTCTGCTACCAGGCCTGCTACGAGGACAAGGGGAAATACGATTACCTGCCCGTCAACCAGGTCACCGTCGCGATACCTGCAGAGGCCCTCACCGCCTACCTCGGGGATACCCTCAAGTACACCCCCAAAATCACCTTCGAAGACCCCGCGGACACCCTGGGCTTCGAGTACTGGTGGGAATACAAGGGCGCCAGCGGCCTGCTCGGTTATCGCGAGATCGTCAACGAAGGACGCGAACTGAAGTTTGTTCCCCGGATCGTCGGCTCGCAGCTTGTCCAACTCTGCGTCCGCGAGATCAGCTCCGGGTTTATCAAGGAAGCCGGCTTCACCGTCAACGCCTCCTCCCGCTACGCCAGGGGGTGGTTGATCCTCCGCGAGGAGGCCGGGAAAACAAAGCTCTCCTACGTCCTCCCCGAGAGGAGCATCCAGGGAGACCGTACCAGCCCGCATGTCTATACCCCCTACGTCGACCTCTACACCCAGCTCTACCCCGACGTTGACCTCGGCAGCGGGCCGGTAGCCCTACGCCAGGCCTTCAGCTCGAAGGGTATCCAGGTTGTCTTCTACATCCTGCAGGAGAACGGTAGCGCCTGCTTCAACGGCATCTCCTACCAGCGAGAAGTGCTCCTCTCGCAAGAGTTTATCGGCGGGCCGCCGGCCAACCTCAAACCGATCGACTACATGCAGATGAACTATGTCAACATGCTTCTGAACGAGGACCACACCGTGTATTACCGCGCCCCGTACTATAGCAACAACACGGACTTCTTCACCTACTCTTTCGCCAACTTCCCGATGGCGTACCAGGGAAAGGTGCTCAAGGTCGACCGCTTGATACCGTGCATCGCCGAGTACGCCTTCTTCACCGCCGCCTACGACAAGGAGAATAAACGGTTTCTCTGGATATACGCCGGGCAAGCCACCACCGGGGGAGGCATCATGCCCGCTACCAGTTTCACCCTGCCGGGCGAATACCTCGACTACAACAATACCGCCGACGCCAACATCCTCTACACCGCCTTCTACAACGAGAGCCTCGCGGGGTCGCTGGGTCAAATGTACAACATCACCGTCTACGAGCGCGGCGGCAATTACTACGTCCAGCATTGCCGGGGCACCGGTGGTCAACTGCTCGCCACCCTGCCCGCCGAGCAGCCACTGTACGACTTCCAGAACGTCGCTTTCCCCAACCCCGGGTTCCTCGCCGCCAACACGAAGTTCTACCAGATGAAGACCCGCGCGTACCTCTTCTTCGCCACCGGTAACAACCTCTACTGGTACGACCACCTCGGCAAAACGGCGCGCCTCTTCTATACCCTTCCCGCCGGCTCCGAGGTCGTCGCGATGTCCTCCAACCCCCAGGAGTCCGAACTGGGCGTCGCGTGTGCCAACGGGAAGTTTATCATTCTTGACGTCGCGAACAACCGGCTCATGGAGAACGATACCAAGCTCTACGAGATCGACCTCCCCGGCCGCGTCGTGGACATGGACTACAAGTTTCCGGATTACGCGACCCACCGCTCTCGCACCTCCAGCAGTTACTGGGATTAACGTCATGAACAGGCATTCCGCTATAACCAATCCAAATACCCCCGCGCCCTCCCCGGCGCGGGGCAAACTCTCCGCGATTGCCTCGCGGTTTGCCTCTCGCGTCACGCGGTCATTCGCGATTGTCACGCGATCCTCCCGGATTGCCGCGTGGCTATCCGCGATTGCCGCGTGGCTTTCCCGGATTGCCGCGTGGCTTTCCCGGATTGTCACGCGGCTATCCGCAATTGCCGCGTGGCAATCCATAATTGTCGCGTGGCAATCCGCGATTGTCACGTGGCAATCCATAATTGTCGCGTGGCAATCCGCGATTGCCACGTGTCCCCCACGACGGTCGCGTGACAATTCACGCCTGTCATGCGACAATTCACGATTGCCACGTGGCAATTCACGATTGTCACGTGTCTTTTCACGATTGTCACGTGGCAATTCACTCCTGCCGCGCGACTTTCCCCTCGCGTCACGCGACTTTCCCTTCGCGTCACGCGACCTTCTCCTCGCGTCACGCGACCTTCCACCCGCGTCGCGCGACCTTCCCCGAATGATACGCGGTTCTCCTCACATGACCCGCGGCTCCCCAAGAGCGACGCGTAACCACCCACTCGCCTCGCCGGTCAGCGAGGCGCCTATAGTCCACATTGTTTTTAATACCAAAAACTAAATCCATGAACAGAACCCAACCCAGAAGGGACGCTGAATGGATCGCCTGGGCACAAAAGTTCAACACCGATTGCACGACCAATGCAACGGCCCTTAAACTAACCGTCGCGCAGCTTCAAGAGCTGGGATCCCTGATCTACGACGCCAAGACGGCATACGATGCCAACTCGGTGAGAACGACCAGGAACCACGCCACCGCCGCGGTGAAAAAAGCAGCCTTCAAGGTTCTTCGCAACCACATCAGCGCCCTCGTCATGACGCTCGTGGGAAACGAGGCCATCCCGAACGAACTGCTCGACTCCCTCGGCCTGCCCACCAGGATCCATACCGGCCACACGCCGAAACCGGCGCCCACCCACACCCCAGACCTGAAAGTAGAGTCAGGGCAACACCACGTCGTCGACGCGTTCGCGAGCAACCCGCAACACGGGCAAGCCACCACCTACGCCCGCGCCCCAGAGGAACAGGGCGTCGTCATCCGCCTCAAACTCGAGGGAGAAGACGTCTGGCGCGAAGAACACACCTCCCGCTTGCACACCCGCTTCACCTTCACCGACGCCGAGGTCGGCAAACGCCTCTCCCTCCAAGCCGCCTGGCTTAATCACCGCATGAAACACGGCCCCTGGAGCGACGTCGTCACCGTGATCATCAATTGACGCGATCCCTCAACCCCAATGATCACCCCAAGAGCCGGGCGCCCCGCCCCCCAGTTCCAGCGAGACCGCGCCCCCGCGCGCCCCACCGAACCCCAAGGCAGGCCCCGGCTCTCCTTTTCTCAACCCGAAAATCATGAAAGCGGATTCTTTTTTACGCGGCAGCCTTAGGCAGCCTCGAATAAAGGTTAGGCAGCTACGCAGCCCCCTTTATTTGCTCCATGCCCTGTACAGTAGCCTTAGGCTACTGCCTACAAAGATTGGGCAGCTACGCAGCCCCCTACCGATCACTACTTTAAGAAAGCCGTGTAGCCGTCCACCCCTTGCCGGCAACCGTCTACCTCTTGCCGGCGACCGCCCAAGGATATTGTCCCGCGAACCCTCGCATCATGCAAGGCCGCGTAGCTACCTCTCCTTTATAGGCACCA
>JAIROI010000111.1 GCA_031257615.1 Odoribacteraceae bacterium | reverse complement strand
GGAAGGTCGCTAGTAATAAAATAATCTAGCCACCAGCCTAAATGAAGGTAGCAAGTAATAAAATCAAGAACCCACCCGCTACAAGGCAGGACGCAAGGAATAAAATCGATAACCCACCCGCCACAAGGCAGGACACAAGGAATAAAATCAACTACCCACCCGCCACAAGGCAGGACGCAAGGAATAAAATCAATGATCCACTCTCCCTAATGCCGGAAACGAGAAAAAAAATGGGGGATCCACCCGCTATAAGGCAGGACACGAGAAAAAAAATCATTGATCCACTCTCCCTAATGCGGGACGCGAGAAAAAAAATCGATGACCTACCCGCCACAAGGCGGGACGCAGGAAAGAAAATTGATGACCTGCCCGCCATAAGGCGGGACGCGAGAAAAAAAAGGGGGAATCCACCCGCAACAAGGTTGGACGTATGGAAAAAAATCGCTAATCCGTCCGCCGAAGGGCGGGACGCAGGAAAAAAAATCAGTGATCCACTCTCCCTAATGCGGGACGCGAGAAAAAAAATGGGGAATCCACCCGCCATAAGGCGGGACAGGCAGCCGGGAATTGAAAAGGCGACGGCGGGGTCAGGGGGCGGGGCGACGAGAGGCGGAGGACTTGCTACCGGGGAGTATCACGCGGTAGGCCTTGTCGAAGAGACCGGCGGAAATGGAGGAGAGACGCTTGCGGAGAATGCGGCGCTTGAGGGGAGATAAGCGGTCGATGAAAGTGCGGCCCTCGATGTGGTCGTACTCGTGCTGGACGACGCGCGCGCGCATTCCGTCTAACTCTTCGACGCGTTCGCGCCAGGTCTCGTCCCTGTAAGTGATCACGACGCGGCAGGGACGGGAGACTTCCTCGTGGATTCCGGGGACGCTCAGGCAACCTTCGGGCATGACGATTTCTTCCGTCGAACGTTCGACGACGCGGGCGTTGATGAATACGCGTTTGAATCCCTCGCACGAGGGGTCTTTGGGGGCGAACACGGTGGCGTCGACGACGAATAAACGGATGTTTAGTCCGATCTGTGGGGCGGCGAGGCCCACGCCGTCGGCCTGGTACATGGTCTCCCACATGTCGACGAGGAGTTCCTGGAGGTTTTTCATGTCAGGTTGGAGGTCGATGGCGGGTTTCCCGAGGGTGGGATGGCCGTATATGTATATGGGTAATAGCATCGGGTGTTAGGGATTGAGGGTGGAGGTGTTTCGGGCGCGTTCCAGGTAGGATTGGAGGATGATGGCGGCGCTGACGCGGTCGATGGCGGCCTTGTCCCTGCGCTGTTTTTTTTTCGCTCCTGCCTCGATGATGGCGCGGCGAGCGAGCAGGGAGGTGAATCGCTCGTCGCGCAGCTCGACGGGGATGGCCGGGAAAGCGCGTTGGAGGTCGCCGGCGAAGCGGAGGGCAGGAGCGGTGTTGTCGGTGGGGGTGTTGTCGAGGCGTTTGGGGAGTCCGACGATGAAGAGATCGACGTTCTCGCGGGCGACGTAGGCCCGCAGGAAGTCGATGGCCTCGGGCGCGGCGACGGTGGCGAGGGCGGTGGCGATGATTTGCCCGGGATCGGTGACGGCGAGTCCGACGCGTTTTGTCCCGTGGTCGATGGCGATGATTCTTCCCATAGCGGTCAGTCGTCTTCGAGGATAAAGAGGTCTTCGTCGGGGCGTTTCATTCTGAATTGCTCCCTGGCGAACTTCTCGAGCTTGTCCTTGCCCCCGTGCAGCTCGTCGATTTTCCTTCGGTCATCGGCAATGCGGTCGAGGTAGAGGTTTTCCTGCAGTTCGAGGGCGCGGATCTCCCCGCGCAAACGCCTCGCCGGGAAGTATCCGTAAGGGTCAAAAAGCATCATCCATATCGCGAAGAGGAGCGCGATGATGATGAAACGCGCGGCTTTCCATCGAGAGAGGCGCGCGAAGAGGGAACGGGGTGTACTTGTATCGTTTTGCATGACGCGAATATAAGGAAAAAGAAACAAGACGCGCCAGCGAGCGCTTGTAAAGATTGAGCGCGGGAGGAGTGGGGGGAGAAAAACGGGGGGGATTTAGTCTTTTGAGGGCAGGAGGGTGTCTTTGTCGCGTTATTTAAAGCACAACGATGAAACATGTACGAGAACAAGCGCGACGGGCGACGCGCCGGCTGGTGAAAAGGCGCCCTCGCGCGTTGCCGCCGGAGGAACAGGAAAGCGCCGGCCGTTTCTCCCGCTTCCGGGAAGCGGTGGAGGGTATCCGTTTCTTCGAGGAAACGGACGCGGAGGCAGGATGGGAAAAGACGAGACTGAAGATCAGTGACAGGAGGAGGGCGCGGCGACAGCGAACGCGCCGCGCCGCTGTCGTCGCGTGCCTGCTGGCGGCGGCGTTGCTGGTGTTGATCCCGCGGGAAAGGGGGCGGACGACGGCAGGGGATCTTTCCGGGATTCCGACGCCTGAACGGCGGGGGGCGATGCTGCAACTGGCTAACGGGGAGGTGGTGGCGCTCGAGGGGATCTCGACTGTCCGGGAGGAAGACGGGAGGGTGGTCGCGCGGCAGGATACCGTCAGGGGGCTTGATTACCGGGCTGACGACGCGCGGCCGGGTGAAATGCTCCGGCATACCGCGATAGCTCCCCGGGGGACTACCTGTAAAGTGACGTTGTCGGACGGGAGCGCGGTGTGGCTGAACTCCGACACGCGGTTGACGTACCCCGTTGCTTTTCCGGGCGACGCGCGCGCGGTGGAACTGACGGGAGAGGCTTATTTCGAGGTGGCGCCAAACGCGCGGGCGCCCTTCACGGTGAAGAGCGGGGCGGTGGAAGTGGAAGTGACGGGTACCGCTTTTAATCTCGAGGCTTATCCCGATGACGAGAAGACGCGCGTGACGCTGGTCGAGGGGGAGGTCAGCGCGCGGGCGCCCGGTCCGCTCGTCGCCCGTTTGAGGCCCCGCCAGCAGGCCGCGTTCTCTCGCGTCACCGGGGCGCTTTCCACCGCGGAGGTCGACGCGCGGCCGTTCGTCGCCTGGCGCGAGGGGGAGATTGTCCTCGACGGCGAGCCGCTGGAGGAGATTACCCGACGACTGGAGCGCTGGTATGACGTTACCTTTATATATGACTCGCCGGAGGCGCGGGGGCTGCACTTTCGAGGGACGATCCAACGACATGAACACGTGTCGCGCGTCCTGGCAATGATCGAACTGACAAACCTCGCGACCTTCGTCCGCGCGGGGGAGAAGGTCATCCGTGTCTGTTCGCGGTAAGAACGAATTATTCTAAACAGATATCCTATGAAAGAAAATCAAGACAGAGAGCGCTCGCGCGGGAGGCAACGGAATGTTGCCCGCGGGATCGCGGCGACGCTGCTGATGCTCTCGGGCGTCATCGCGCCTTGCTTCTCGAGGGGGCAGGAGGAGGTGAGAATCTCCCTGCAAGTGCAAAACGCGCCGCTCGAGGAAGTGCTGAAAAGGATCGAGGAACGATCGGGCTATCGACTCCTCTATAACCTGGAACTCGTGCAGGGGGTCAAGAAGATTACCCTCGCGGGGGAAGACCAGCCGGTGTCGAAATTGCTCGACCGTTGCCTTGAAGGTACGGGGTTGAGCTATATTTTCCGGGAGAATACCCTGGTGATCGCGAAGCAAGAAGCGTCGCCGCGAGCGCGCCCGCAACCGAGGTTTCGGGTCTACGGGAGGGTCGTCGACCGGGGGGGCGCGCCGCTGGTTGGCGTGTCGGTGCTCGCCGAGAGGATTGCCGTCGGGGCGGCCACGGACGCGGAGGGACGGTTTTCGTTTTTCTCCCCCGATAGCGCCGGGATGCTGGTCGTCTCTTACATTGGCTACAAGACGGCGCGCGCGCCCTACGCGGCCGGTCGAGAGCTCGCGATCGCGTTGGAGGAAAGCGTGTCGGAGCTGGACGCCGTGACGGTCGTTGCCTACGGTACCCGCAAGACGCGGGAGATCGTCGGGGCGATTTCCTCGGTGAAAGCCGAGGAGTTGAAGGAGATTCCCACCTCCGGTTTCGAGAACTTGCTGCAAGGACGCATGTCCGGCGTGGAAGTTGTCAACCAGTCAGGCTCTCCCGGCGGCGGGGGAACGCTGGTGGTCATCAGGGGCTATAACACGTTCCGCAAGTCCGTGGTCGATGACCCTCAGCCCGACGGCGCGCCGCTCTACGTGATCGACGGGGTGCCCATGCATTCGTTCACCTCCTCGGAAACCGGGCAGAACACGATCGCGGATATCGATCCGTCGATCATCGAATCGATCGAGGTACTCAAAGACGCGGCCTCCGCCTCCATCTACGGGTCGCGGTCGGGCAACGGCGTGATCCTGATCACAACCAAAAAGGGGAAGCGCGGCAAGCCGGCGTTCTCTGCCAGCCTCTCCTACTCCCATTCCATCCTGCCGGCCGCGCCACCGAGGTACGGCGGGCAAGCGGAACGGGCGTATTTCCTCAACGCCCTGAAGAACTACCGCACGGCAGGATGGTTCTCGGGAACCTACCCCACTTCCTACAGCGAGAGCGCGAGCTTCTTCGACGGGGCTTATGATTTCTTCTGGAATCAAGGCGTCTCGTCAACCTCGACTACCCTGCGCGTCCTCCAGGATAGCCTCAATCCATTTTATAATAACGCCACGGACTGGTTCAGGGCCGTCTTCCGCGCGGGAAAGATCCTTAACGCGAACCTGCAAGCCAGCGGCGGCAACGAAACAACCCGCTACATGCTGTCGGGAAACTATTACAAGGAGTCCGGGATCATGCTCGGCAGCGATTTCAGTCGCCTCGGCGTTAACCTTGGCCTCTACCTCACGCCTTCCCAGCGCGTCAGCGTCAACGCCCGCGCGTACGCCGCCTATACCGACCGCAGCCGGGGCAACGGGGGGCGCGGCAATTATAAGATAGAGGGCCTCACGGTGGACCCGCGCTCCTCCTCCTCGCTTCTCCTGAACTCCGGGGCGGCGGTAGAGAAACTCCTCGAACAACTCAACTCGCAAGTCGAGGACAACACCGGCTACCGCTTCTCCGGGAACGCCGGCCTCGAGTTCGAGTTCGTCGAGGGACTGCGCGCCAAGGCCAGCGGCGGGATCGACTTCGCGCAGGTCAACCGCCATTTCTTCCGCCCCAGCGCCCTGGACCCCTATACCTCCAGGGACGTCCTCGAGAACAGGATCGAGAACTCGATACAGCGCGTCATCTTCGCGCAGGGCGAGGGACTGCTTACCTATAAACGCACCTTCAACGAACGGCATAACCTCGGCGTCTCCCTCGACCGGTCGCTGGAGCTGGTCAGCAAGATCGACGCGGAGGGCACGCCCAGCGACTACATCCGGCAGGTCGTCGGCGTCTCCCCCATCCGCGAGACCTACGGCTGGGCAGAGTCGCGCTTCTACGCCTCCACGAACAAGACCGAGAAGATCAACGAGAGTTTCTTCGCCCGCGCGGCCTACAACTTTGAACAGAAGTACCTCTTCGAGGTCACTCTCCGGCGCGACGGCTCCTCCGTCTTCGGCGAAGACAAGCGGTGGGCCACCTTCCCCTCCGCGGCCGCCGGCTGGGCATTCTCTTCCGAACCCTTCGCCGGGGCGTTTCCCTGGCTCAGCTTCGGTAAACTCCGGGCCAGCTGGGGACAATCCGGCGTCCAATTCGCCGAACCATACCTCGCCCACGGGCTGATGGAGATCGGACAACTCTACAACGGCGTCAAGGGAATGACCTCCCCGGAGATCCTCAACAAGGAACTGGGATGGGAAGAGTCCGACCAGGTGGACGTCGGACTCGACATAGACCTGTTCGACTACCGCTTCCGCGCCAAGGCCGATTACTATTACCGATACACGAAGGGAAAGCTCTGGAAAATACCCGTGCCCAGCAGCGGATCTTATTACGGGCCGGGACTATCCGGGCAGAATCGGAACACGATGGACGTGTCCAACCAGGGAATTGAACTCGAACTGGGATGCGACGTCTATCGCGAAACGCCCCTCAAGTGGCGCACTAAGTTGACCCTCTCCCGCAACTGGAATCGCTTCGAGAAATCGTACAGCGGCTTCGACGTTGCCCAGTACGTCATCGGAAAACCGCTCTTCCAGATCATGATGTACAAGGGCGGCGGCTTCTACCAGACGCAGGAGGAAGTCCCGGCATACTACCAGTCCGACGGGAGTAAGAAATACCTCCGCCCCATGTCCGGCGATCAGCATTTCTTCACCGCCGGCGACGCCCGCATCGAAGACCTCGACGGGGACGGCGTCATCGACATCAGCGACATGGTCTACGTCGGCTCTTCCCTCGCCAAGGTCTACGGCGGCTGGACACACGAACTCAAGTGGAAGGACTTCGACCTTAACCTCCTCTTCAGCTACGCCATCGGGAGGGATATGTACGAAACCTACTCCTACTCCACCCTCGACGCCTACACCAACGGCCGCGCCGGGAACACCCTCTACGTCGACGCCCGGAAGGCCTCCTTCTGGACGCCCGCCACCCCAAACGCCGCGTACGCCCGCCTCGGATCGCTCAACACCGGCGCCGGAATGGTAGAGACCAACCTCGAGCACGTCAGCTACGCCAAGCTCAAAACCATGACCCTCGGCTATTCCCCGCGCCAGGAGTGGGCAAGAAAGGCAGGCGTCGCGGGAGCAAGACTCTTTGTCACCGGCGAGAACATCTTCACGCTCGCGAACTATTCCGGCGTCGACCCGGAGACCGTCAGCGTCGAGGATGGACACGACACTTTCAACGCCTACCCCCTGGCGAGAAAATGGACCATCGGGATCACCTTAAACTTTTAACACCATGAAAAAGATACTCTACTCCGCGCTTTTCCTCGCGACGATACTCGCCTGCAACGACCTCCTCGACGTGAAACCGGAAAACGCCGTGACGTATACCAACTTCTTCCAAACGGAAAAGGACTTCGGACAGGCCAACGCCGAGTTGTACGCCAGGCTCAGGGAGATATACTTCACCTACTCCAGGCAAAACCCGCACGACGTCATCGGACTCCGCTACGACTCCCAGAATGCCCACGGAGTCTACCCCGATGAACTGAAAAGCCTCCTGCCGCAAGCCTTTAAGGAGCAAGGCGCGCTCTCATGGAGCATCCACTACGCCGCCATCTTCCAGGCCAACCTGATCCTCGACAACCTCTACCGCGCCATCGACGTCCCCGACGGGCGACTCGATTTCTACGCCGGACACGCGCACTTCGTCAAGGGGCTTGTCTATTACGAGATCGCCCGCAGGTGGGGCGACGCGCCCGTACCCACCACTACCAAGGAGATTCAAACCCTCGGGAGAACGCCCGCCGCCGAACTCCTCGACACCGCCAGGGCCAACGCGCGCAAGGCCTTCGACCTCCTCGCCCCCTACCGCGAGCAAGTCGACCACCGCGGCATCCCCACCTACAAACACTACGGCCACAAGGCCGCCGCCGCCGCGCTCCTCGCCAACATCCACGCCTGGCGAGCCGGGAGGTTCGGGATCACCGCGGATTACGAGGAGACCAACCGCTACTGTTCCATGATCATTAACGGGGAACTGGGCGACTTCCGCCTCGAGGATTCCCCCGAGGAGGTCTGCACCAACAAGGGAGCCGACGGCCTGCTCTCCAACGAGTCCGTCTTTGAACTGGTGAATCTCGCCGCGGACTTCAACGGCGGCTTCACCACCGGCCACTACCACATCGGCATCGGCTACCACATGGGTGACACCTACAGCTACGGGGCATTCCCCTTCAACCCCCTCGAGGATCAAGAGAATCAAAACAAGTACTTCAATTATTACCTCCTCAACAACGCCACCGTCAAGGCCATCTGGGACGCCGACGACAAACGACGACAGGCATACTTCTACAACTTCGACTTCTACAACGCCAAATGGGGCGACAACGAACCCGCCTACCCCTATTTCTGGAGACAAGTGGTCGTCGACCCCTCCTGGAACGAAATCGTCAACCTCCTCGGAAACCGGATATTCTGGCGACTGGCCGACCTCTACCTCCTGCGCGCCGAAGCCCGCTGTCGCGCCAACATCCCCGGCGCCGACGACGACCTGAACGTCGTCCGTAATCGCGCCAACGCCGCCCCGTACCCCGCCCCCGGAGACAACCAGGGACTCCAAATGGCCATCTTCCGCGAAAGGGAAAAGGAACTCTTCTTCGACGGCGAACGATACTACGACATCGTCCGCAACGACTATTACCGGCTCCCCGGAATGATCTCCGAGGCCTTCGAACAACTCTCCGACGACGACGTCCAGGGAGGAGCGCTCTACGTGCCCGTCAGCGACGACGTCTTCGCGAACAATACCAAAATGAGAAGAAACCCCTTCTGGTTAAGCAGGTGGTAAAACAATAAACACGAGAAATCATGAAAAAGTACATCATAGCTATCGTCATCCTGGCGTCCGCGTGCACCACAGACTGGAACTTCACCAACACCGGGTTAGCCAACGAACAATTCGAGGGCAACACCTACGAGTACCTCGCCTCCCAACCCGGCGACTGGGACTCCGTCCGCCTCATCATCGACCGCGCCGGACGCGCCTCCGAATTTGCCACCGGGAACTTCACCTTCTTCGGCCCCACCAACCACTCCATCCGCCGATGGATGATGGCCAACAGCATTACCGCCATCCGCGACATCCCCGTCGAACAATGCCGGCAACTCCTCAACGCCCACATCCTCGACCAACAACTCCTCCGCGACGACATCCCCGAGGGAGAGTTCGTCAACTCCGAGTGGCGCGGCGGGAAAGAGTACACCTTCCGCTCCGGACGCGCCATCGCCATCTACCGCGTCCTCGGGAGCTACATGAATATCCCCAAGGCAGGAGCCGCCGAAATATACCTCCGGCGAGACGGCGCCGTCACCTCCGTCGCCTCCTCCAACATACGAACCACCAACGGCGTCGTACACGCCCTCGAGTACGCCCACATCTTTGAAACACTCTAACGAGAAAATACCATGAAAACAACCCTCTTCATCCTCCTCGTCACCCTCCTCGCCGCCTGCGACAAACCGGTCGTCGGCTACCTCAACACCGGCGACGCCGCCTACCTCCCCGACACGCTCGTCATCCCCCGACGCGCCGACCTCGACCCCGTCGCCGATGCCACCCGCCTCGACAACAACGCCCCCTGGGTATCCCTCCGCGTCCAGGGCGTCCTCGGCACCCCTCCCCTCTACTACTCCGTCGCCTCCGCGCGCGAGACCGGCGGCGGCAGCGTCGACGCGTTCCTCCGCGAAGTCGCGATGATCGGCGGCGGCATCTTCTACTTCCCCCTCCACCACGAAACGCCCCCCGGCCGCTACCTCGTCTCCGTCCGCGTGCGCAACGAGGGCCACGACAAGATCATCCCCGATGCCTTCACCTTCATCGTGAAATAACCCCCTCCCCCCTCTCCCCCGGGAATCGACCCCTCTCCCCGAGATTGACCCCTCTCTCCGAGATTGACCCCTCTCCCCCGGGGATCGACCCTTCGACCCGAGATTGACCCCAAGCCATCCCCGCGATTGCCAAGGTCAAACTCGGGTCTTTTCATACGCGCCCGCCACCTCTCCGCACCCCATTGAAGGGCTGCGTAGCTGCCTTACTTTTCGCAGCTGCCTAAGGCTGCACATAAAACAGCACCCGTCAGGGTGCTGCATAAAAAAGATTCCATTGAAGGGCTGCGTAGCTGCCCAATCTTTGTAGGCAGTAGCCTAAGGCTACTGTATTAACGGATAAACGTAGTGGGATTGGCTGCGTAGCTGCCTTACTTTTCGCAGCTGCCTAAGGCTGCACATAAAGCAGCACCCATAGGGTGCTGCATAAAAAAGATTCCTTTGAAGGGCTGCGTAGCTGCCCAACCTTTGTAGGCAGTAGCCTCAGGCTACTGTATAGCGTAGTGCCCGCGTTAGGATTGGCTGCGTAGCTGCCTCATTTTTGCCTGCGGCTGCCTAAGGCTGCCTCGTAAAACAGCACCCTCCGGGTGCTGCACAAAAAAGAATCCACTGAAGGGCTGCGTAGCTGCCCAACCTTTGTAGGCAGTAGCCTAAGGCTACTGTATTGCGTAGCGCCCGCGTTAGGATTGGCTGCGTAGCTGCCTACCCTTTGTTCACGGCTGCCTCAGGCTGACGCGTAAAAAAAAGATTCCATTGAAGGGCTGCGTAGCTGCCTAATCTTCATAGCCGGCACCCGATGGGTGCCGGTTAGGAGGTACAATAATAAAAAGGCCGCGGAGCGGCCCAACCTTTATTCGCAGCCGCCTCATAAAAAAGAATCCGCTGTTAGAGGCCACTCCCGGACTTCCCCCTTGCCAAGCCGGAGCTGCGTAGCTGCCTCATCTTTATTCGAGGCAGTCTCAGGCTGCTGCGTAGAAAAGATTCCTTTGAAGGGCTGCGTAGCTGCCCAACCTTTGTAGGCAGTAGCCTAAGGCTACTGTATAAAGCGATGTCCATATATTCTCGGCTGCGTAGCTGCCTACCCTTATTCGCGGCTGCCT
>JAIROI010000014.1 GCA_031257615.1 Odoribacteraceae bacterium | reverse complement strand
CTGGACGTATGCATCGACAAGGCTAACGAGAGCCTCGACCAGGCCGACAAGAGCGGCCTCACCGCGGAGATCGAGGTGCAGGATCATGCCCGCACTGACACCCGGCGGGGCCTCGCCTTGATGATAAAGTCCTGCCTCCACCATCCCGACCCGGCCAAACGCGCCGTCGCCCAACGCCTGGAAATCGTCATCGAGAAGTACGGCAACTTCGACCGGAAGAGCTACGACGACGAGAGCGCCGCGATCGAGGACCTCGTGAAGGAGTTCTCGAACGCGACCTACGCGCCGATGATCATTCTACTTGGCATCGGCGAGTGGGTAACGTCGCTCAAGAGCGCCAACGACGCGTTCGGCGCGCTGATGCTCCGGCGATACGCCGAGCGGACGCAACGCGCCGTCCCGATGAAGATCGCCCGCGTCGCCGTGGAGGAGAAGATCGAGGAGATTGTCGCCCGCGTGGAGTCGATCATCAACCTCAACGGTCTCGACTCCTCCCCGGAACTCGCCCTCTTCGTTAAGGAGTATAACGAGATCGTCAAGCGCTACCGTAACATCCTCGCGCAAGAGCAGGGCCGCCGCAAGGCCCATCACGCTGACTCCGACGACGAGGTCGACGAAGACAACGAGGACGAGAACGAGGAAAACAACGACGATATCCCCGTCGAGGATCAGTAACAGTAGATGGTAGAGTTTAGAGTGTAGAGTTTAGAGTGTAGATAGAAAAACGGCCCGCTCCTGCCGTCCTACCCGAAAGGAGCATTTCGTGTTGCGCGCATCAATTGCGCCAAGTGTTTTCTGTCGGGGGGCTGCCGCGAGGCCGCCCCCCGTTTTTTATATCCCCCTTTTGTCATTGGATTCTTTTCCGCACGGCAGCCTGAGGCAGCCTCGAAAGGTGAGGCAGCTACGCAGCCAAGAATATTTTGACATCGCTTTATACAGTAGCCTTAGGCTACTGCCTACAAAGATTGGGCAGCTACGCAGCCCCGTCTTGGCAAGGGGAATGTCCGGGACGGAAGCTATGCGGCCCTTCAATGGACTTTGTTTTATACGGCAGCCTTAGGCTGCCGCGAATAAAGGTTGGGCCGCTCCGCGGCCTGTTTATTATTGTACCTCCTAACCGGCACCCACCGGGTGCCGGCTATGAAGATTAGGCTGCTACGCAGCCCTTCAAAAGGAATCTTCTTTACGCAGCACCCGGCGGGTGCTGTTTTACGCGGCAGCCTTAGGTAGCCTCGAAAGGTGAGGCAGCTACGCAGCCCTTCAGCGGTGCCGGGATTTTCGCGAATGATGAAAATGCAGCTACGCAGCCCTTCAGCGGCACGGGATTTTCGCGAATGGTGAAAATATCGTACTTTCGCATCGCCTTGCCGGGGCAGGGCGTCGCTAATATTCCACATTGAAGAAAGGACAGAACATGCCTACAAAGATTAAACTGAAAAGAGGATTTGACATCAGGTTGCAGGGCGAGGCGGACCCGAACAAGGTGACGCGCGCGACGAGCGACCTCTACGCCGTCAAGCCGACGGACTTCCGGGCGCTCGCGCCGAAGCTGGAGGTGAAGGCGGGCGACAGGGTGCGCGCCGGGGATCCCCTGTTCTCGGATAAATACAGGCCGGAGGTGAAATTTACCTCGCCGGTCAGCGGGATCGTCGAGGAGGTGAGAAGGGGCGAGAAACGGAGGGTGATGGCGGTGGTCGTGAGGGCCGACGAGCAGATCGCGTACAAACCGTTCGACGCGCCGTCGCTCGACCGGCTGACGAAAGAGGGCCTGATCGCGCTGTTGCTCGAGAGCGGTCTGTGGCCGCTGATCAAGCAACGGCCGTATGACATTGTCGCCGACCCGGGGGCGCGCCCCAAGGGGATCTTCGCGACGGCGTTCGACTCGGCGCCGCTGGCCCCGGACTACCGGTTGCTCCTGAAGGACGACGCGCGGGCGCTGGAGGCGGGCCTGGAGGCGCTGGGGAAACTGGCGCCGCTGCACGTCAACGCGCGGGAAGATCAGGCGAGTGTCCTGCCCGCCCGGTTGCCGGCCGGCGCGCGGGTGCATTTCTTCGAGGGGCCGCATCCTGCCGGCAACGCCGGCGTGCAGATACACCACCTGGCGCCGCTCGGCAAGGGAGAAACGGCGTGGACGATCAGCCTGCCGGACGCGGCGCTCGTGGGGCGGCTCCTGCTGGAAGGGCGGGTGGACGCGCGGAAACGGGTGGCTATTACCGGGCCGGAGGTGACCGGGCCGGGGTACGCGGAGACGATCGCCGGGGCGCGCGTCGGCTGCCTCGCGGAGGGGGGGGAAGGACGACGGATGATCTCGGGCAACGCGTTGACGGGCGACCGGGTGGAGGAGGACGATTTCCTGGGATTCTACCACCGGCAGGTGACGGTGATCGCCGAGGGCAACCGCCCCGAGTTCCTGGGCTGGGCGCTGCCCGGTTTCGGGAAACTGTCGATGTCGCGCACGTTTCCCGCCTTTCTTTTCCCTCGCCGTCGCTACCGGGCGGACACGAACCTCCGCGGGGAGGAGCGGGCGTTCGTGGTGAGCGGGCAGTACGAGAAGGTGTTGCCGATGGACGTCCTGCCGGTCTACCTGCTGAAGGCGATTCTCGCCGGCAACGTGGAGAAGATGGAACAACTGGGGATCTACGAGGTCGCGCCGGAAGACCTGGCGTTGTGCGAATTTGCCTGTACCTCGAAGGTACCGGTGCAGGAGATCGTCGCCCGCGGGATCGCGTTAATGATGAAAGAACTTTCGTGACATGAAACTTATATCACATGAAATTCCTACGCTCGTTCTTGGATAAACACCGGCCGGCCTTCGAGAAAGGGGGGCGGCTGCAGTCGCTGCACTCGCTCTTTGCCGGTATTGAAGCATTTCTTTACGTTCCCGACCGCGTGACGCGCTCGGGATGCGCGATCCGCGACGCCGTCGACCTGAAACGGACGATGAGCGTGGTGGTGGTGGCGCTGCTGCCGGCGCTGCTGTTTGGCATGTACAACGTCGGCTACCAGCACCACCTGGCGACGGGGGGGGGCGGCGACTTCTGGTCGATGTTCCTCCACGGCTTCGCGCGGGTGTTGCCGCTGATCATCGTCTCGTACGCGGTGGGGCTGGGCATCGAGTTCGCGGCGGCGCAATTGCGCGGTCACGAGATCAACGAGGGCTTCCTGGTCACGGGGTTGCTGATCCCGATGGTGATGCCGGTGACGGCCCCGCTATGGATGGTGGGGCTGTCGACGGCCTTCGCGGTGATCATCGGCAAGGAGATCTTCGGCGGCACGGGCATGAACATCTGGAACCCGGCGCTGCTGGCGCGCGCTTTCTTTTTCTTCTCTTACCCGTCGCGCATGAGCGGCGACAAGGTGTGGGTGGACGGACTTCCGGACGGGATGTCGGTGGCGACGCCGCTGGCGGAAGCGTCCCAGGGGGAGGCGTTCGCGCACGACCTGGGGACGATGTTCTGGGGCCTCGTGCCCGGCTCCGTCGGCGAGACTTCCGCGTTCTGCATCCTGCTGGGGGCGGCCCTGCTGCTGGTCACGGGGGTGGGGAGCTGGAAGATCATGACGGCGGTGGCGATCGGGGGCGCGGGGATGGCGCTGCTGCTGCAACAGGCGCTGCCGGAAACGAACCCGTATAGCCAGGTGACGGTGGCGCGCCACCTGCTCTCCGGCGGGTTTGCCTTCGGGGCCATCTTCATGGCGACCGACCCGGTGACCGCCGCGCAGACGTCGGCGGGGAAGTGGGTGTACGGGCTGCTGGTGGGCGTCATGGCGATCCTGATACGGGCGCTGAACCCGGGCTACCCGGAGGGGATGATGCTGGCGATCCTGCTGATGAACACCTTCGCGCCGTTGATCGACTGGTGCGTGGTGCAACAGAACATCCGCCGGAGAATGAAACGGGGAGTGTCTCACGTTAATCGACAACCGACATGAATAAAGAAAGCAACCGCTACACCTTTCTCTTCTCCGCGGCGATGGTGGTCGTCGTGGCCGTCGCGCTCACGGTCGTCTCCACCGTCCTGCAACCCCTGCAAAACGAGAACGCGGAGAACGAGAAAAGACAAAACATCCTGCAATCCGTCAAGGTGAATGTCTCCCGGGAAGCCTCCCGGGAAGCATTCGCCGTCTACATCACCCGGCAATTCCTCGTCAACGCCGACGGGCAGGAGATCCCCGGGGACGCCTTCGCCGTCGACCCCGCCAAGGAGATGAAAAAGCCCCGCGAGGAGCGACGACTGCCCGTGTTCGCGGCCCGCGTCGACGGCTCCACCAAGTATATCCTGCCCGTCCGGGGCGCCGGGCTGTGGGGGCCACTCTGGGGATACGTCGCCCTGAACGACGACGGCAACGCGATCTTCGGCGCCGTCTTCGACCACAAGGGCGAAACGCCGGGGCTGGGCGCGGAAATCACCCGCGAGGAGTTCCGCTCGCGATTCGACGGGAAAACGATCTTCGAGAACGACGCGCTCGTCGCCGTGCGCGTCCTGAAAGGAGGACAAGCCAACGGGCCACACGAGGTGGACGCCATCTCCGGAGGCACCATCACCTCGAAAGGCGTCGAGACCATGCTCAAAAATAGCCTGGCATGTTACGAACCCTTCCTCAAATCACTGCCATGAAAATACCACTGCTGCTCGGCCCGCTGAGCAAAAATAACCCCATCCTCGCGCAAATCCTCGGGATATGCTCCGCCCTCGCCGTCACCGCCAAAATGGAACCCGCCCTGGTCATGGGCGTCTCCGTCACCGCCGTCACCGCCCTCGCCAGCCTGATCCTCTCCGCGCTCCGCGACGCCATCCCGAACCGCGTGCGCATCATCGTGCAACTCGTCGTCGTCTCCGCGCTGGTCATCATCATCGACCAACTCCTGAAAGCGTTCGCCTACGACGCGAGCAAACAACTCTCCGTCTTCGTCGGGCTGATCATCACTAACTGCATCATCATGGGACGCGTCGAAGCCTTCGCCCTCGCCAATAAACCCTGGCCGTCACTCCTCGACGGCGTCGGGAACGGACTCGGGTACGCCATCATCCTGCTCCTCGTCGCCTTCTTCCGGGAACTCCTCGGCTCAGGCGCGCTCTTCGGCGCGCGCGTCATCCCCGAAGCCCTCTACGAACGCGGGTACGCCAACAACGGACTGATGATCCTCCCGCCGGCAGCCCTCATCCTCGTCGGCGTCATCATCTGGATACACCGGGCCAGAAATAAAGAACTCATCGAATCGTAACTCATGGAAAACTTAGCCAATATCTTCGTCCGCGCGACGTTCATCGACAACATGATCTTCGCCTACTTCCTCGGCATGTGCTCCTACCTGGCCGTCTCCAAGACCGTCAAGACCTCCATCGGCCTGGGCGTCGCCGTGGCCTTCGTGCTGCTCGTCACCGTGCCGATCAACTACCTCATCAACGCCTACCTCCTCTCCCCCGGCGCCCTCGCGCGGCTCTTCGAGGGCGGCGCCCACATCGACCTCGGATACCTCAGCTTCATCGTCTTCATCGCCGTCGTCGCCGCCGTCGTGCAACTCCTCGAAATGATCATCGAGAAATATACCCCCGCGCTCTACAACCAACTCGGTATATTCCTCCCGCTGATCGCCGTCAACTGCGCCATCATGGGCGCGTCGCTCTTCATGCAAGAACGAGAATACAACTCCATCGCCGAAACCTTCGCCTTCGCCCTCGGCTCCGGCCTCGGATGGCTACTCGCCATCGCCGGC
Source organism: Odoribacteraceae bacterium (assembly GCA_031257615.1). Lineage (GTDB taxonomy): Bacteria > Bacteroidota > Bacteroidia > Bacteroidales > Marinifilaceae > JAIRKS01. The sequence goes on along the minus strand of JAIROI010000014.1, from coordinate 9,299 downwards.
GTAGCCGCCATCCGGGAAAAACTCGCCACCGCCAACATCCCCGCGCCACTCAGGGGAGTCGGGATCACGTTCATCGTTACCGGACTAATGGCCATATCCTTCATGAGCTTCCTCGGGATTAGCATCTAAATCACCACCACCATGAACATCGCCCTCCTCGTCACCGCCACCGCCGTCTTCCTCGCCCTCGTCCTCGCCCTCGTCGGCCTACTCCTCCTGGCCAAAAACAAACTCATGCCCCGGGGAAAGGTGAACATCAACATCAATAGCGGGAAAAATACCCTCGCCACCGCCCCCGGATCCACACTCCTCGCCGCCCTCGGCAACCAGAAAATATTCCTCCCCTCGGCATGTGGCGGCAAAGGAAGCTGCGGAATGTGCCGCTGCCAGGTCGACAGCGGCGCCGGAACCATCCTCGCCACCGAAACCGGTTTCTTTACCTATAAACAACGACGCGACCATTGGAGACTCGCCTGCCAGGTCAAAGTCAAAGAGAACATCGACGTCCGCGTCCCCGAAGAGATACTCGGCGTCAAGAAATGGGAATGCGAGGTCGTCTCCAACCGCAACGTCGCCACATTTATCAAAGAGTTCGTCGTCAAACTGCCCGAGGGCGAACACCTCCACTTCAAATCCGGGGGATACATCCAAATCGACGTGCCACCCGTCGACGTCGACTTCGCCGCGATGGACATCGACCCCAAGTACCGCGACGACTGGCAGCGCGTGAAGCTCTTCGACCTCCGCGTGAACAATCCCGCGCCCACCTACCGCGCCTACTCCATGGCCAACCACCCCGCCGAGGGAAACATCGTCATGCTCAACATACGCATCGCCACGCCACCCTTCGACAGGGCCACCGGCGCCTTCGCCCCCGTCCCCCCCGGCGTCTGCTCCTCCTATATCTTCTCCCGCGCGCCCGGCGACAAGGTCGCGATCTCCGGGCCCTACGGCGAATTTTTCCTCAAAGAGACCAACAACGAAATGATGTTCATCGGCGGAGGAGCCGGCATGGCCCCCATGCGCTCGCACATCTTACACCTCTTCAAAACCCTCGCGACCGCGCGCCGCGTCACCTTCTGGTACGGCGCCCGCTCGATGAAAGAGGTCTTCTACCGCGAAGAATTTGACGCCATCGCCAGCCGGTTCCCCAACTTCACCTGGCAACTCGCCCTCTCCGAACCCCTCCCCGACGATCAGTGGACAGGCCCCACCGGCTTCATCCACCAGGTGATCTTCGACCAGTACCTGAAATCCCACGACGCCCCCGAGGACATCGAATATTACATCTGCGGCCCCCCCATGATGAACGCCGCCGTCGTCAACATGCTCGATAACCTCGGCGTCTCCCCTGAAAATATCCTCTACGACGACTTCGGCGCCTGAGAATCAACTCCTTTTAGGGTAGCCCGCGACTCAATCGCGGTAGTCCGCGACGCAATTGTAGTCGACCGCAACGCAATTGTGGTCGACCGCAATTCAATTGTGGTCGACCGCAATTCAATTGTGGTCGACCGCAATTCAATTGTAGTCGACCGCAATTCAATTGTGGTCGACCGCAATTCAATTGTAGTCGACCGCAACTCAATTGTGGTCGACCGCAATTCAATTGTAGTCGACCGCAATTCGGCTTTGGTCGGCCCAAATTCGATGGGCGTCGACCACACTATGCACGGTGATTGCCGGGGACGCCGGGCTTAGAACCAACGATTGATCTCGTCGATGTGCAGGACATGCGCGATGGTTCGCCCCTCGACCGTGTACCCCGGTGACTTGCACGCGGAGAGCGTCGCGAACAACTCGCTCATCTCCCCCCTGTTCAGCGGGGTATTGTAAGAGAGCGAGGCCGCCTTGGCCATCGACAAGGCGAGATGCTTCTTCATCTCCTCCTTGATGGAATGTTCTGTGTTCTTGTAATGTTCTATCAGATCGACCAGCACGGCCCGTCCCCGCGCGTACGACATGCCGGAGGGGGTGGCGTGCAGGATAAACTCCATCTCCTCGCCCTCCGCCAGCTCGAAACCGAGGAAAGCGAGATCCTCCCGCAACTCCTTTACCAGCAAATAATCCTCGCCGGCGAACGAGATCCGCTCCGGGAAAAGACTCTTCTGCCCCTGTTCCCGGCGCTGCTCGAGCGATTCGTGATACCGTTCAAAAAGAACGCGTTCGTGCGCCCGCTTCTGGTCAATAAACATGACGCTCGATCGCCCTGGCGCCACGATATAGCGCCCGCCCAGCTGGGCAAATGTCCCCCCGGCGTCGTACTCCTCCAGCTTTTCCTCCATCCCCGGCATCTCCGTTTGCACCTCCCGCCGCGACTCCTCCAACCCCTGAAACAACTTCTCCCAGTGGGCCGGGGCCTTCTCGCGGTCGGGGCGCGGGTACGGATGCTCGAAATTCGAGTCGGACGGGGAGAGAGACGAGCGATAATGAAACGGGTTGTAGGCGGGATTGTACTCCACGCGAGGGGCCTTGGGCGCCTCGTCGTTCTCCGTCGGTTCGGGAAAATCCACCTTGCCCTCCGTGTCGAAATCAATCGCCGGCGCGATGTTAAACTTGCCCAGGGCCTCCCGGACGCTGGCCAGGAGTATCTGGAAGATAGCCGTCTCGTCCTGGAACTTGATCTCCGTCTTTGTCGGGTGGATGTTCACGTCGATCGTCGACGGGTCGACAGTCAGGTAGAGGAAATAAGAGGGCAGCATCTCGGGGGCGATCAACCCGGAGTAGGCCTCCTGCACGGCCCGGTGGAAGAAACTGTGCTTCATGAAACGGTTGTTCACGAAGAAAAACTGCTCGCCGTAACTCTTCTTGGCGTGTTGCGGGACGCAGGTGAATCCCTCGATGGTGACGATACCCGTCTCGCAATGAATGGAAACCAGCCTGGAATCCATCACCTTGCCGAAAGCGTTCACCACGCGCTGCCGCAACCCGGAGGCGGGAAGATTGTACAACTCCACCCCGTTGTTGACAAGCGTGAAGGCGACTCGCGGCGAGGTCAGGGCTACCCGCAGGAACTCGTTAACGATGTTCCTCAACTCCGTCCCGTCCGATTTCAGGAACTTCCGGCGCGCCGGCACGGTGTAGAAAAGATTCTTCACCAGCAGGTTTGTCCCGTTGCTGCACTGCACGCTATCCTGCCGCCTCAACTCCGAGTCGGTGATAAAAAGATAGGTGCCCAGTTCATCGTCGGCCCGCTTCGTCTTCAACTCCACCTCGGCCACCGAGGAGATGGAGGCCAGGGCCTCCCCCCGAAACCCCATCGTGCGGATGTGAAAGAGGTCGTTAGCCGTCGCGATCTTCGAGGTGGCGTGGCGCTCGAAGGCCATGCGCGCGTCCCTCGGCGACATGCCTTTCCCGTCGTCGATGACCTGCACGCGCGATTTCCCCGCGTTCTTCAGGATGATCTGGATCTTCGTCGCCCCGGCGTCAATGGAGTTCTCCATCAACTCCTTCACGACGGAAGCCGGCCGTTGCACCACCTCCCCCGCGGCAATCTGGTTGGCCACGGAATCCGGCAAGAGTTGAATGATGTCTTTCATATCGCGTGTAATAAGGAGTTAGCACTACTTTTTTCCGAAATGCTTCGCCAACCAGCGCGGCACGATCCATATCCCTATGATAAGGTAAGGATAGTAGCTCACCAGTCGCCACGAAAGGGCCATGACGACGGCCAGGCCCGCCGCGGGGAAGAAACCGGAGAGGTATTCCGCGAAGAGGTACTCCGCGAAACCACTCCCGCCGGGAGTCGGCGCGACCAGCATGATGATCCACATGACCAATTGACGGGCGAACAAGAGAAAATGCTGCGCCCAGCCGTAATGGTCAAACCAGAAGGCAACCAGCAGCACGTTCACCACCCAGTAACGGGCCGTCCACGAACAGAATGTCGCCGCGAAAGCCTTCAGCCAGAAACCGAAGGGTTTATTCCTCAATTCGATGGAATTGCGGATCAGGTCGTACCCCACCTCGTTCACGTCGCGCCGCCATTTCCGAAGCAAACGCCAGCGGAACAATTGCACCAGCAGGTATTTCAATCCGCGCGGGTTGCGGAACAGCCCGTAGCTCAATATCAACAGGAATCCCAGCTTCAAGCCGTACCCGATGACAGCAAACAGGAATAGCCCGCGGGCCACGACGTCCTCCGCGCCGGGAACGTCATACAGCGCGTGCCAGCTGACGGCCAGCATGATCACGGGGAACATGAGGACGAAATACAACTCGTCAAGGAAGGCCGCGGCCATCACCATCGCCGAACTCTTCCCCACCCCGATCCCCTCCTTGTGGATGAAAAGGATCGCGAAGCTCGTGCCGCCGACCGCCGAAGGGGTCACCGCCGAGGTGAACTCCCAAAGCATGATCACGCGGAAGGCCTGCCGCCAGTCGAGGCGATTCCCGGACAGCAGGCGGACGCGAATCATGTAGGCCACGTCCCGCACCACCATGCACGAGAAGGCCGCGAGAATCCACAAAAACGTGTAGCGCGCGAACGACACCAGGGCGAACGCGCGCGGGTCAAAGTCCCTGTACATCACGTAACCGACGACGAGCGCCCCGATGAGCACGGGGTAGATGATTCTGTATATGCGGATGGGTTTTGTCGAGTGATTTTTCCCTGATTCGAATACGTCTTTCATAGTCTCATTTTGCGTGCTAAAAGTACGGAAAAATCTCGAATGCTCGCCATCCCTCCCCGATTCGCGCGAACCGGTCGCCTCTTTACGATGGCGCGGCAGGAAAGACCACCGCTCACCATCAGCCGGATAGACGGCCCGCATAAAAAAGAATCATTGATCCGCGAAAAAAGGAGCAACTTTATTTGGTGAATTCGGAGATATTTTGCGTTATTGCGTGGGAAATTAGTAGGCAAACCATAACCCACACAACGCATGACTACGAGAAACAGTAAGAGATTAGGAGAAAAAATGTTAGAGGACTTACATAAGCGAGTTAAATACTCGCGATTGTATCGCGCGGACGGCGTGTACCGGCTCTATATTCACTTTGGCGCGAATGATAGGAACATTCACACCATCTCGTGGTTCGAGGTAATCAACGACCGTCTGCGGGTTTTCGTGCGCGTGCACCGCCTCAAACCCACGGATTATTACGACTCCCAAACCGCCAAGCAATACAAGGTGGAGATCGAGAAGCAATTCCGCGAGATCATCGAGGATTGCGAGCGGGGACGGGAAAAAGTGCCGCTGCACAAGCGGTTGCGGGATGACGTCGTCCCGGTGTACGACGAGAAAAGCATGAAACATCAGGTGGACGCGCTCCGTTTCTGTTGTTCCATGAAGGTCTCGGCCCTCTACGCCGACACGAGCACGGGGAAAAGTAAGATCGCCATCGACCTTGCCGTTAGCAGGTTCGAAGCGGGACGAATCAAAAAGGTGCTTGTCTTCCTCCCGGTGGCCACGAAAGCGAATTTCCAGGAACAGATCAAAACATGGTGCACCTGCCGGGACATCTACTGGAAGTTGGTCGGCCACGAGAGCATCAGCGCCAGCGACACCATTTTCCTGTCGGCGCTGAATTACACCGACTCGAAGACAATGATCATCATCGACGAGAGCCACGCCATCAAAACGCCGACCACGAACCGCGCGAGACGAGTCGCCCTTATCTGCGAGAAAACCAACTACAAGCTCGTGATGACGGGAACGCCGGTGACCGAGCACGTGCATGACCTCTACATGCAATACCAGGTGCTCTCGCCGCAGATCATCGGCGCGAAAGACTGGCAGGAGTTCGAGGAGTCCTACATGATCATGGGCGGAAGGCTCGGCAACGAAATCATCGGCTACAAGAACCTCGAATACCTCACAAGCCTCGTGGAGCCTTACACCTACCAAATCTCGAAGGAGGAATGCCTCGACTTGCCGGCGAAGCATTTCACCACCCATTATTGCGACCTCAACGAGGGGCAAGCGCGGCTCTACGAAAGAGAAAAAAGGTGGCTGCTGAAGGTGATCCAGGGGAATTTCCTCAGAGTGACGGACATTTTCCAGTCCTTCGTGCGCATGCAACAAATATGTAGCGGCTCCTATCGCAGCGCGGAAGGGTACACGGAGGACGTCAGCACGAACAAACTCGAGTTGCTGTCCGTGCTCCCGTCGAACGAGCAGGCGGTCATCTTCTGCAAGTTTATATTCGAACTGGAGATGCTCGTCAAGTTCTACGGCAGGGAAAAGTGCGCGCTCTTCTCGGGGCAAAACCCAAGGAAGAGGGACTCGGAACTAAAGGAGTTCATTAAAGGAAAGAGGCAGTACTTCATCGCCACGATGCAGTCGGGCGGAACAGGGCTAAACGGGCTGCAGGAAGTGTGCCGGCACATGGCATTTTTCTCGAACTCGTTCAGCTACTTCCACCGGAAACAGTCCATCGGGCGCATCGACCGGGTGGGCCAACAGTCGGAGATGTACGTACACGATCTCTGTACCACCGCGAAGATCGACGAGAAGATCATGCAAAACCTGATCAGGAAAGGAAATCTCGTGGACGAGATCAGGGCATTGATGGCCGACAAAACCAAACTGAAAAAAGATATCGAAAACTTATAAACGCGAATTATGAAAATAGAAGTTTTACAAGGCACTGAACAACGGCTCTACGACATCGTCGCGCCGCTGGTGATGGACCCCAAGGTGATCAGACAAAACGACGGTGTGGCGTTCAAGACAACGGCTAACCACGCGTGGATCCTGGCGATCGACAAGAACGAGTGCGTGGGATTCCTGCCCATCCAGCAGAAGAAAACCTTTGCGGAGGTAAATAATTATCACGTTCGCGATCGCGACAAAAAGATCCTTGACCGGATGCTGGCGCAGGCTGAACTGCAAATGAAGAAAGCCGGGTTCGAAACGATCACCGTCATCACCCAGAATACAGACTATGACGTCCTGGTCGAGAGAAAGTACACAGTAGAAAAAACGTATATCAAATACACGCGCTACACCAAAAAACTATGAATGTATACGAGGCGGCACGAGAACGATTATCCTTCATCTTCCAAGAGTTTGATAACATATTCGTGTCATTTTCGGGAGGGAAAGACAGTAGTACACTATTAAATCTCTGCATCGATCACATCCGGAAAAACCGGCTGGAGAGAAAAATCGGCGTGTTCCACATCGACTACGAGGCGCAATACCGGCTGACCACGGAGTTCGTCGACAAAACGCTTTCGGAGAATCTCGACATCATCGACCCCTACCGGGTATGTATGCCGTTGCGCGTGCGATGCGCCACGTCGATGTTCCAGTCCTACTGGACCCCCTGGGAAAAGGAGAAGCGGGACATCTGGGTGCGCGAGCTCCCGCCAGACTCCTATAACGAGGACAACCACTCCTTCGATTTCTTTGAACACGGCATGTCGGACGACGAGATGCAGGAGAATTTCTGCTTCTGGTACCACCGGCGCATGAATGCAACGCGCACCTGCGCCCTCATCGGGATCCGAACACAGGAAAGCTTGAACAGGTGGAGAGCCATACACAGCACGCGCAATTACCGTCTCTATAAGGGAATGCGCTGGACAAGAGACCTGGGGGGGGGCGTCTACAACGCCTACCCCATCTTCGACTGGACAGCGGAGGACATCTGGGTGGCAAACGGGAGGTTTCACTGGGACTACAACCAACTTTACGACAGGTTCTACCAGGCCGGTCTCGCCGTGGACAAAATGCGCGTCGCCAGCCCCTTCAACGACTGGGCCACGGAAAGCCTGAAGCTCTACCGCGTGATCGATCCCAACAACTGGGCAAAGATGGTAGGACGCGTCAACGGGGTAAACTTCACGGGAATATACGGCGGAACAACCGCTATGGGATGGCGCAACATCAAACTCCCCGAAGGACACTCATGGAAAAGCTACCTCGAGTTCCTGCTCTCCACTCTCCCGGAAGCCACCCGCAATAGTTACCTCACGAAGCTCCAAACCTCCATCAAGTTTTGGAGAGAAAAGGGAGGCGTCCTCTCCGAAAACACGATACATAGCCTCCAGGAGTCCGGGGTGGATGTCGACGCGGGCGGAATATCGGCTTACAAGACCGATAAGAGACCCGTCAAGATGGACTACATCGACGACATCGATCTCGACGAATTCCAGTACATCCCAACCTACAAACGAATGTGCATCTGCGTCATGAAAAACGACCACCTGTGCAAGTACATGGGATTCGCGCTCACGAAAAGCGAGCGAGATAGAAGAAAGAAAGTCATGGAAAAATACATCGATATGTTATGATAACGACACTGGAAAAAGAAACCACCTATTTAAGCCCCGTGTACAACGTCAGGGCCGTACCCGTGGAGAAGTTACGGGCAAACAGCTACAACCCCAACGCGGTGGCCCCGCCGGAGATGAAGCTGTTAGAGAAATCCATCTGGGAAGATGGCTTCACCATGCCGATTGTCTGTTACTACGTCCCGCAGGATGACGCCTACGAGATCGTCGACGGCTACCACCGCTATACCGTGATGAAAACCTGCAGGAAAATATACGAGAGAGAGAATGGCCTCGTGCCGGTAGTCGTCATCGACAAGGACATCTCAAACCGCATGGCCTCCACCATTCGGCACAACCGCGCCCGCGGATCGCACGACATCGAGTTGATGAGCAACATCGTCGCCGAGCTTGTACAGTCGGGCATGTCCGACGCGTGGATCATGCGCAACATCGGGATGGACGCCGACGAATTGCTCCGCCTCAAACAGATCACCGGGCTGGCTGCCTTGTTCAGGGACGTGGACTTCACGCGAGCCTGGGAAGAATCGGGAAGAAGACGTTAGTCCGAAGAACACTCCTACACCCCCGTGCGGATTTGCAGTCCAACAGACTGCGAGTCCGCGCGGTCGTTTTTATAGCGCGCCCCCTCCTTTATTTCTATCCTCCGACCTCATCTCCCCTGCCGATTTCGGCAGCCTTAGGCTGCCGCGTAGAAAAAGATTCCATTGAAGGGCTGCGTAGCTGCCCAACCTTTGTAGGCAGTAGCCTAAGGCTACTGTATAGCGGGATACTTGCGTTAGGATTGGCTGCGTAGCTGCCTCACTTTCGCGGCTGCCTAAGGCTGCCGCATAGAAAAGAATCTATTAGATATCTTCGGGAAATAACTATCTTTGCCCCATGTTTTACAAAGAAATAAAGGAACTATCTCCAGCTAAATTAAAACGCCTGACCGTCGTGAAGCGTGAGACCTTCCAGCAGATGCTAGAGGTTCTCGATGCTCATAAATCCTCAAGAAAATATCCCGGTAGAGGGGCACCCTCCAAGTTAAGTTATGCCGATAAACTGCTGATGC
>JAIROI010000064.1 GCA_031257615.1 Odoribacteraceae bacterium | reverse complement strand
TTCCAGGTACGCGTCTCGAAACGCCAGCGCACCTCCAACTGGGAGGCAGACGCGCTGACGGACGCCCAGGTACGATACGCCGCCACGGACGCCTGGGGATCCCTGAAGATGTACCAGGCCTTGCGATCGGGCGATCCCCTTTCCGTTCCCGCCCCCAGCAGAAATAGAAAAAGGAAATAAAACGCGTTGCGCGTTTAGATTATTCGACTACATTTGTCGATAGAAAAAATAACAGGAATGACGCCCCGTTCACGATATAACCAAGATCTCGTTGCCGGTTCGCATCGCACGCGAAACCGCCCCGGGATTCTCGTCGCGGTCTCTATCGCCGGTAGAAACCGTCTCGCGAATTGCAGCGCGGTTTCTACCGTTGGTGGAGATCGTCTCGCGAATTGCAGCGCGGTTTCTACCGTTGGTAGAAACCGTCTCGCGAATTGCAGCGCGGTTTCTACCGTTGGTGGAGACCGTCTCGCGAATTGCAGCGCGGTTTCCCCGGGCGGAGAGACCTCCTCAGAATCAAATTACCCGTTTAACCTCTAAAATGATACAACCATGAAAAATCGCATCGTCCGCGTCAACTTCCACCACCTGCGAAACAGAACCGCTGTCCAGTTCGTGACGGAATTTATCCCTCTCGTAGAAAAATACGGGGCAGAAACACTTGATATCAGCGCCCTTTACAATTTATTCAAGGCTTCCTCTGCCAACGTGATCCTTGCCATGGAATACATCCTCAAGAGCCACCTCACCATGAAGCTGGAAGAATTCGATCGTTTCCGCGAGGCCTCCTTCCGCGCCCTCGTTTCTCTTGTCCGGTCGTTTCTATTTCATCCCGACCCGGCAAAACGGACCTCCGCTAATCGCTTGATTCTGGTGATCGACCACTACGGCGACGTTACCCGCGCCAACTACGAGGACGAGAGCGCCGCCATCGACGACCTGCTCCGCGAACTGGCCCTGCCCGAGAATGCCCCGCACGTTGCCGCGCTCGCCGCCGCCCCGCAGGTCGCGCAACTCGCCGACGCTAACGCGCGCTTCTTCAACGCCATGAACGAACGCACCGCCGAGGCCGAAAAGCGCCCGCAAGTCTCGATGCGCGACGCCCGCGCCATCGCCGAGGGCTATCTCTTCGAGATCGTCGCCCGCCTGGAGGCCATCGCCACGCTGGACGCGGCAAGCGACCCCGTCGCCTTTTCCAGTTTCACGAGAGAGTACAACGCCATCGCGACCCGCTACAAGCACGTGATGGCCGTCGAGAAGGGCCGTCGCAAGTCCTCCTCCACCGCCCCCGAAGAAGACGAGGAAATCACCGGATAACAGTGTACACCATAGGCATCCAATGATTGCCTGCTTGGCATGATTTGGTGGGGGACGTCGGGCAACGTCCCCCGTTTTTTTCTTATCAAGCGGTAGAGGTCGACGGCGAGCTGCCGGTGTTCCCCGGCGTATTGTTGTACATGTCGGGGTCGAGGAGTTTGTCGAGGAGGTTCTTGGGGCCTTTCCCCGTCTCCTTGTCTACCGTGGTGAGGACGCGTGACATCCCGGCGTCGGAGAAAGCGTCGAAGAACTCTCCAAGGGTCATCTCCACGGGGCCGTCATCGTCGGGGGTCTCGTCCGCGCGCGTACCGGGGACGGAGGTAAGGGGAGTCCCTGTTGATGATGCCGCGTTTAGCAGGACGTGATCGGACGACGTCCGAATTGGCTTGTCATGGGAGTGTGGCGGGGCGGGGTGGGGGAGAGAGGGGAAAAAGGAGAGGGACTTTTAAGAACTCTTTCAGTAATTTATGGTAGGCGTTGGTTTTATTTAACAAGTGTACCTGAAAAAAATGCACTTGAAACTTGCCTCCTTATATAAATGGTTATACTTTTGCCGCGTGTCACGTTCGGATGACACTTGCGTGAACATTCTAACGGATGTGTTAGTAAAATTTTTCTTAAATGAATGATGACCTTTTTCCCTGTAGTCTTCGCGCTTCGTTTCGCCACGGCGAGACGGGGGATGGCAGCCTCGCGTATTCCTCTCGAGGGGGTGGCAGCCTCGCGTATCCCTCTCGAGGGGGCGTCGGGAGGGGGGCGTTCAATGGTACGATCTATTTCTTTAATCCTATAGTTTTAAACCTAATTGCACAGTTATGAGAAGAATTGGATTTTTCTTAGCGTGTTGCCTCTTATCCCTTGTCGGTTGCGACGAGGGGGAGGTGGTGACGTCCCCGGTAGTGGGGAACAAGTTTGATCCCTCGAAGCCGAGGGTGATTACCGGTCTGATGCCGAGTAGTGGCGAGATTGGTGACAAGTTTGTCATTCGCGGGAATTTCGGGACGGAGTTGTCGGAGATGCGGGTGTTGTTCGCGGGGCAGGAGGCGGTGTTGATCTCGACGGATGGCGTTTCTATTTACGGCATCGTGCCGAAGCAGCCGAACGGAGATAACGAGGTGGAAGTGTGGGTGGGGGAGGAGCGTATCACGATGGAGGCGCGCTTTGCTTACGTGCAGAACCAGCGGGTGTCGACGGTGTCCGGGAAGTACAACACGTCGGCGTACACGGACGGCAATATTTTTGACGCCCGGTTCCAGTCGCTGGTGGCGGTGGGCGTGGTGGATGGCGATAATATTATCGCGGTGGAGACGCACAACCAGCGGATTCGGCTGGTGTCGCAGACGGAGGGGAAGGTGACGACGCTGATGACGGGTTTTTGCACGGGCAAGCCGGCGGTGAACAAGGCCCGCGACAAGATTTATTTCGTGGAGCTGTACAACAACGCTCACAAGGTGTTCACGATGGAGAAGGAGAGCGGTTGGGTGCCTCGCAAGATCCGGGAAAACATCTCGGAGTTGAACGGCGGGGAGTTGTGGGCTTGCGCTCTGGACGACACGGAGCGGTACTTGTACGTGCGAAACCAGCGCGGGGTGTTCGTGAGGATGTCCCTGGACGAGTACGGCGCGGACGGGCAGTTGAAGGTGGAAGTGTTGCTGAATGTGCTTCCGCTCGGGAATTCTAACGCTTTCAACAGTCTTGTTTATAATCCTGTTGACAAGTGCTTCTTTGCCTCGCAAATGGGCGCTCACGGTATCTACCGGATCTGGGAGGACGCGAGCGGTTGGCATGTCGAGGAGTACGCGGGATTTATCCGGGCGGGTGCGGCCGACGGGGATCGCCGGACGGAAGCCCAGTTCAACTACCCGTTTGGCATGACGGTGGACCGCGCGGGGAACCTGTATGTCGCGGAGTCGTACAACTTCCTGATCCGGAAAATAGATCGAGCCACGGGGATGGTGACCACCGTCGCGGGGCGCTACCGGGTGACGGGCGGCCTGGATGGCCTGCCGCTGGAGTCGACGTTTAACGATCCGCAGGACATCGCGGTGGATTCTGAAGATAACTTCTTCATCGTGGAGCAGGGCGCGAAGACCATTCGCAAGTTAGCAATCGAGTAACCATGTTTTAAATTGACGATTATGACCATTCGATATACTTTTTTATTGCTGCTGTCCTTGCTGCTCTGCGCGAGCGCGAGGGGACAGGAGGTGACGTACACGATCTCGGGTAGCGTGATGACGGAAAAGGGGGAGTTGCTCCCCGGCGTGACGATCGTGGTGAAAGACAATCCCCGTCAGGGGGTAGCGTCGGACGTGGAGGGCCACTTCCGTCTGGGTAATTTACGTCCGGGGTGCACGGTAGTGTTCTCCTCGATCGGCTACGAGAGCCAGGAATTGCAGGTAAACGGCAACCGGGAGCGGCTGCGGGTGGTGTTGAAAGAGGTGGTGGGAGAGATGGAGGAGGCCGTGGTGGTGGGTCGCGGCGTGCAACGGAAGATCACGCTGACGGGCGCGGTGTCGACGATCAACGTCGAGGAGCTGCAGCAGCCGGCGACCTCCGTGAGCAACATGCTCGGGGGACGCGTGCCGGGGATCATCGCGAGAACGCGTAGCGGCGAGCCGGGGAGCGACTTCTCGGAGTTCTGGATCCGCGGCATCAGCACCTTCGGAGCGGGGCAAGGCGCCTTGATCCTGATCGACGGGATCGACGGTGACCTGAACACGCTTGACCCGGCGGACATCGAGAGTTTCACGGTGTTGAAGGACGCCTCGTCGACGGCAGTGTACGGGGTGAGGGGAGCGAACGGCGTGGTGCTGGTGACGACCAAGCGAGGAAAGGCCGGCAAGCTGTCGATCACCTGGAAGAGCAACGCGAGCCTCTCACACTCGGCGCGGATGCCTAATTACGTGGACGCGGGAGTCTACGCGGCGCTTGCCAACGAGGCGGCGCTGGCGCGCGACATGGAGCCGGTCTACACGGAGGAGGACATCTACCTGTTCGCCTCCGGTCTCGACCCGGATCTCTACCCGAACATCAACTGGCGCGACGTGATCCTGAAAGATTTCACGACCTATCACCAGCATCACCTGAGCGTGTCGGGCGGCGGAACGAACGCCCGCTATTACCTCAGCCTGGGGTTGCTGAACAAGGCGGCCCTGTTCAAACAAGACCCGTCGGCTAACAAGTACGACCCGAACGTGAACTACAACAAGTATAACTTCCGGGCCAACATCGACGCCAACCTGACCCCCTCGACCCTCCTGTCGTTGAGCCTGGAGACGGTGCTCGCCACGCAGATGTCACCGGGGTACGGGGACGACAACTCGGCGTTGTGGGGAGCGCAAGCGAACCTGACGCCGGTGACCGTGCCGGTGATCTATTCCAACGGCGCGTTGCCGGCGTACGGGGGCAACGATGATCAGCGCAGTCCCTACGTGCTGCTGAACTACACCGGTTACAAGAAGTACTACGGCAATAGCAACAACCTTATCCTGAAAGTCAACCAGAACCTGGAGCGCCTCACCCCCGGGCTGGAGGCCGAGGCCCTGCTTTCGCTGAACGCCAACAGCGCGATGAACCAGAACCGCCTGAAAAGCCCCGACCTCTACCGCGCCGAAAAGCGGCTGCGCAACGGGGCGTTGGACCTGACGCGCACCGTGAATTACTCCGACCCCGCCTTCAACCACACGAGCACCGTCGACCGGCGCATCAACTTCGAAGTGCACGTGAACTACCAGCGCGCCTTCCGCGACGCGCACCGCCTCACCGGCCTCCTGCACTATTACATGGACGACACGCGCAGCTCCACGGCAACCACCGACATGGAGTCGATCCCCAAGCGCTACATCGGCCTGTCGGGCCGCGTCACCTACTCCTACAAAGACACCTACCTCCTGGAAGGCAACGTGGGATACACCGGTTCCGAGGCCTTCGAAAACGGCAAGAAGTTCGGTATCTTCCCCGCCGTCTCCCTCGGCTGGGTGCCCACGCAATACGCCTGGACGCAGCAACACCTCCCCTTCCTCTCCTTCTTCAAGATAAGAGGCTCCGTGGGATCGGTGGGTAACGATCGCATCTCCGGCGCGCGCTTCCCCTACCTGACCACCATGACCGGCTCCTCCGGCAGCAACCTCTGGGGCGGCCACGCCGGCGTCACCGAGGAACAGGTGGGATCGGACAACCTACGCTGGGAGAAGTCCATCAAGTACGACCTGGGGCTTGACGTCCACCTCTTCAACCGCAGCGTCGACCTGACCGTCGACTTCTTCCGCGACATCCGCTCCGGCATCTACCAGCAGCGCGCCTCCATCCCCGAGGAGATGGGCCTGATGACCATCCCCTGGGCCAACGTCGGCGAGATGAAAAGCTGGGGCATGGACGGCCACGTCTCCTACGCGCGCAAGATCGGCGGCGGGCGCTTCACCGCCCGGGCCAACCTGACCTACGCCAAGAACGAGATCGTCACCTTCGAGGAAAGCGGCATCCGCTTCCCCTACCAGTCCGCCGTCGGCAAGCCCCACAACGTGGCCAGGGGTCTCGTCGCCCTCGGCCTCTTCAAAGACCAGGAAGACATCGACGCCAGCCCGAGGCAGATATACCGCGAGGTGCTCCCGGGAGACATCAAATACAAGGACGTGAACGGCGACGGCGTGGTGAGCGACGACGACGTCGTGCCGCTCTCCTACTCCAGCGTCCCGCAAGTGCAATACGGCTTCGCGCTCGAGCACGCGTGGAGAAACTGGGCCTTCAGCATCTTCTTCGAGGGAGTCGGCAAGGTCAACTACTTCCTTGGCGGATCCACCGGCTATTACCCCTTCGCCTGGGGACGCACCGGCAACGTCCTCGACGTCGTCGCCAACCAAGCGAACCGCTGGACGCCGGCAGAAATCTCCGGGAACCCCGCCACGGAAAACCCCAACGCCCGCTTCCCGAGGCTGACCTACGGCAACAACGCGAACAACAACCGCGCCTCCACCTTCTGGCTCGCCGACGCCTCCTACCTGAGATTAAAAAACCTCCAGGTCTCCTACGACCTCAAACTGCCGGCGCTCCAGCGAGCCGGACTCCAAGGCGTCACCATCAGCGCCGTCGGCGACAACCTCGGCGTCTGGGACAAAGTCAAGCTCTGGGACCCCGGACAGGCTTCACAAAACGGCGCCGCCTACCCCCTGCAACGCGTCTACACGCTGCAAATCATGTTAAAGTTCTAAATCCATCGAATCATGAAAAACATATACCCGATCATCCTCCTGGCGCTGCTCTGCGGAACCGCCTGCGAATCCTACCTGGACGTCGACAAGTATATCTACGACAAAACCACCATCGACTCCGTCTTCCTGCGCAAAGACCGCCTCGTGCAATACATCCACGGCGCCTCCGCCTACCTCCCACAGGAAGACCAACTCTTCACACTCTCCCCCTTCCCCTTCGGACTGGGCAGCGACGAGTGCTTCACCTCATGGGAAGACGACAGGCACGCCGCCATGTTCTTCCTACTCGACGACGAATCGCCGCTCACCCCCCACTTCAATAACTGGAGCAACTTCTACAAGGGCATCCGAAAGGCAAACCTCATCCTCCAGCGCATCGGAGAGTGCGACGAACTCGAAGACATCGAACGACGCGAATACATCGGACTCGTCCACTTCCTCCGAGGCTACTACTACTACAGCCTCCTCCGACAGTACGGCCCCGTCCCCATCCTCCCCGACATCCCCTTCGACTCCGACGAGGAAGTCGCCAGCGCCTCCATCGAACGCTCCTCCTACGACGACTGCGTCGAATACATCTGCGCCGACATGGAGATAGCCGCCTCCTTCCTACCCTCCGACCGAGACATGGCCTTCGAGTACATGCCCACCCTCGGAGCCGCCATGGCCGTCATCTCGCGCGTCAGGCTACACGCCGCCAGCCCCTGGTTCAACGGCAACACCCGGTACTCCGACTGGACCCGATCCGACGGCGCACACTTCATCTCCCAGCGAGAAGACCGGCAAAAATGGGCCATCGCCGCCGTCGCCGCGAAACGAGTCATCGACCTCGGCGTCTACTCCCTCAACACCGTCGCCAAGAAAACCACCACCCTCGAGCTGCCCCCCAACGTCCCCGCGGCCAACTTCCCCGACGGCGCCGGCAACATCGACCCCTACCTCTCCTACGCCGGACTCTTCTCCGGAGACGTCCCCTCGCGATCCAACGACGAGTACATCTACTACTACGACACCAACCCACGCGGACAAGACTCCCCCGGAGACCTCTCCTTCCCGTACAACCTCGGCGGAATGAACGGCATGAACGTCGTACAAGACATGGTCGACGTCTACCGCATGAGAGACGGACAACCCATCACCGCCTCCAGCCCCCTGTACCCCTACCCGTCGCCCGCCAACGAAGGAGACCCCATCGGCGCCGGATACACGTTCTCCTCCATCTACCAGGTCTCCCCAAACACCGCCCGAATGCACGACAACCGGGAACCCCGCTTCTACGCCACCATCGGGTACAACCACTGCATCTGGCCCGGAACATCCTACATCGGCACCGAAAACATCGTCAACTACGAAGTCACCTACTACATCAACGGCACCGGAATGCCACCCGCCAACTACCAGGACGACTACAACCGCACCGGCGTCACCTGCCGCAAGTACATCAACCAGGAAGACAACCACCGGCAGGAAAACTACCTCCGGCAAAAATGGGTGCCCGTCTTCCGCTACGCCGAAATACTCCTCAACTACGTCGAGGCCATGAACGAAATGGGCGACGAACCCTACACCGACGAGGCCACCGGCATCACCGTCAGGAAAGACCCCGTCGAAATCATGAAATACTTCAACATGATCCGGTACCGCGGCGGAATCCCCGGCATCTCCGCCGCCGAGGCCAACAACCCCGCCGTCCTCCGAGAACTCATCAAACTCGAAAGACGCGTCGAGTTCGCCTTCGAGGGACACCGCTACCACGACCTCCGACGATGGGGAGACGCCAACGACGCCTACAACAAAAAAATCACAGGCATGGACGTCAGCGCCAGATCCACCGAAAGAGCCAAATTCTACACCCGCGTCATCCTCGACGAAGAACGCATCACCAAACGCGTCTTCACCAACAAAATGTATTTCTACCCCATCCCCATGGACGTCATCAACAAAAACGCCAAACTCGTCCAAAACCCCGGATGGTAAACCCCTAACATCACCACCATGAAAACATACATCATCGCGACGCTCGCCATACTCCTGGCAGCATGCAACGACGAAAACCCCATCGACGTCGAGCAATACTACAAGCAACTCTACATCGTCGGCGCCGACGCCTCCATGATCACCCGAGAGGTCTCCTACGACTCCCTCTCCGCCTCCATCTTCGTCTCCGTCGCCATCGGCGGCTCCCTGCCGGCAGACGACGACGTCACCATCACCCTCGCCGAGGAACCGGAAGGAATCGCCACCTACAACCGGAAAAACCTTTCCGTCAACCAAACCCAGTACCAGCCCCTCCCCACCGCCGCCTACGCCCGCGAACCCGCCGGGGCCATCCTCAAACGGGGCGACGTCTACGTCAAATTCCCCATCACCGTCTACCCGACAGGTCTCCACTGCGATTCCCTCTACGCCATCCCCCTCAAGATCGCCTCCGTCTCGCGCTACGTCGCCCGCGCCGCCGACTCCGTGCTACTCGTCCGCGTGATCCCCGTCAACGCCCTTGCCGGCGTATACTTCTCGCTCTCCACCCGTCAGCTCTTGCCCGACGGCGCTCCTTCCTCTGCCGTCGGACTTTCCCGCACCCTCTCGGCCGTTGACGCGACCGCCGTACGATTCATCCACGAGGTGGCCGAAGTCCCCGAAAATATCTCCCCCTCGGCCATCACCATCCGGGTCAATCCCGACAACACCCTCGCCCTCGCCCCCTGGGACGCCTTCCCGCTAACGGGCGGAGGCGGCGCCTACGACCCCCTCGCCACCACCTTTACCTACTGGTACACCTACACCTCCGGCGCCGCCACCTACCGCGTCGAGGGACAATTCGTCCCCAACGCCAGCCGCTAACGCCCCGCCGCCCCCCCGGAGGAGGAGACCCCGTCTCCTCCTCCTTTTTATTTATGCCTCCTCTCTCCCGCCCCCGCCCCGTCCACTCCTCTTTTCGCCTCCTCGCCTCCTCGCCTCCCCGCGTCCTCGCGCGCCCGCGAATAACAGATATATTAACATTCGGGGTGCGAGCGAACCATTGG
>JAIROI010000050.1 GCA_031257615.1 Odoribacteraceae bacterium | reverse complement strand
GTCGCGGCCCAGCACCAGCCATCCGACAACTGTCGAATGGTTGTCGCGGCGCAGCACCGGCCATTCGACAACTGTCGAATGGTTGTCGCGGCCCAGCACCAGCCATCCGACAACTGTCGAATGGTTGTCGCGGCGCGGCGCCAGTCGTTCGACAACTGTCGAATGGTTGTCGCGGCGCGGCGCCAGTCGTTCGACAACTGTCGAACGGTTGTCGCGGCGCGGCGCCAGTCGTTCGACAACTGTCGAACGGTTGTTGCATCGAGCTAAAGAAGGGAAGGGGGTGGGTTGCGCGATTTCGTTGAAAGCGTTACCTTGCGGCCGGTATTCACGAAAGAACAAGCCATGAAGCATAAGGTAAAATGGATAGCGGCGGGGATCGCGGCAGGGATCGCGATCGCGGGGACGATGCTGCTCGCGGAATCCGGTGAGAACGACGGGGCGGGGGAAGTGCAGGAGGAAGTCGCGCGGGAAGAAGAAAGGGCGCCGGTGCAGTATAAATACGGCATTCCCGTCGACGACCTCGAGGTGGAAGAAGGCGTCGTGGAAAAGAACCGGGGCCTGTCGGTGATCCTGGAAAGCAAGGGCGTGCCGGCGAGGAAGATCCGCGAGATCTCGGGGCGTTGCGAGGGGATTTTCGACGCGAGAAAGATCCGCGCGGGCAATAAATACGCCTTTCTCCTGGAGAGAGACAGCGCGAGAAGTCCGGCGTTCTTTGTCTACGAGCGCGACGCCACCGATTTCGTGGTCGTCGATTTCAAGCGCGACGAGGTGTACGCCGGTAAAAAGGCGGTGGAGACCCGCGAGCGAACCGTCGGGGTGAAAATCACGTCGTCGGCCTGGCGCGCCATGCAGGAAGCGGGGGAAAACCCGGAGCTGGCCGTCGCGCTGGCAGACATATACGCCTGGACAATCGACTTTCACGGCGTCCGGGAGGGCGACTCGATACGCGTGATCTACGAGCAGCCTTTCGCGGAGGGCGCGCCCCTGGCGCGGTTCGACGTGAAGGGGGCCATTTTCACGCGCGGCGGGAAGAAATACCTGGCCGTGCGCTATCCGGCGGGCGACCGCGCGGCCTATTTCGACGAGCAGGGCAATAACCTGCAGAAGGCCTTCCTGAAATCGCCGTTGAGGTACGCGCGGGTCTCGTCGCGCTTCTCGAACAGCCGCTTCCATCCCATCCTGAAGATTTACCGGCCGCATCACGGCGTGGATTACGCGGCGCCCGCCGGCACGCCCGTGCACTCGATCGGCGACGGCACGGTGGTGAAGAAAGACTACCAGGGGGGCGGCGGCGGCAATTACGTGACGATCCGCCACAACGGCGTCTATTCCACCACCTACATGCACCTCGCCGGCTTCGCCCCGGGGATTCGCGTCGGCGCGCGGGTGGCGCAAGGCAGCGTGATCGGGTACGTGGGGAACACCGGCCTGTCGACCAACCCGCACCTCGATTTCAGGGTCTTCAAGAACGGGAAGCCGGTGAACCCGCTCGCGATGGAGTCGCCCTCGAAGGAGCCCGTGGCGCGGGAGGAGATGGAGCGGTTCGGCGCGCTGAGGGACTCGATCGTCAGGAGGCTTGCCAGCGTGTGAGGGGCGGGGGCGCTTGCGTACCGGTGAATTTTACCGTAAGTTCGCGAGCGATAAACAAAAATGATCATGCAACCGCGAGACTTTTATCACCAACAGCTTAACGAGACCCGCCGCGCGCTGGAGAAGGCGCGGGGGAGGAGAAACGCGCTCACGGGCGTCAAGATCGCCTTGTTCGCGGGGATGCTGGTCATGCTCTATCTCGTGGCGCGGCGCGAGGCGGCGGCGTTTGGCTGGGGGGCGCTGGCGGCGCTGGGGCTGTTCATCCGGTGCAACATCGCGGAGAGTAAACTCCTGGCGCGCGCGGCCTTTCTCCGGGAGAGGGAGAAGATCGTCGACGAGGAGATGGCCTACTTGGACGGGGAGCGGCGGCGATTCGATGGCGGTGAGGAGTTTCGCGACCCGGCCCATCCCTATTCCCACGACCTCGACCTGTTCGGCGACGCCTCCGTCTTCCAGTCGATCAACCGCACCGTCACCCCCCACGGCAAGAAAAAACTCGCCGGCTGGCTCGCCTCCCCGACGCTCTCCCCCGCGGATATTCGCGGCAGGCAGGAAGCCGCCCGTGAGATGGCCGGTCGCCGCGCGCGGGGGATCGACTTCAGGGCCATCGGCCGCGCGCGGTCGCTGGACGCGCTGGCCGCGGATTACGTCGGGCAATGGGCAGGAGAAGGAGGGGGGGGACGACGAGGGGGTACACCTTATATATACGCGTTGCCGGCGGCGGTGGCGATCGGGTGGGCGCTTTGCGGCGCTGGAGTGCTCCCGTGGAGCGTCCCGCTGGCGGGCGCGCTGCTGATGCTCTGCCTTGTGGCCGCGCGCGGCAAGGAGATCAACCGGGCACACGCGAGGCTGGATCTCTTTATCCGCTCCTTCGGCGCGCTCGACGAGCTGGTGGCGTTGCTGGGGCAGGAGACCCCGAGGGCGGCCCGGTCGCGGGAGTTGCACGACGCGCTGTTCGGGAAAGGGCATGACGCCCGCGCGGCCTTCGCCTCGTTGCGCCGCACCCTCGAGGGCTTCGACCAGCGGGGGAATATCCTTGCGGCGATCGTCCTGAACGGTTTGTACATGAAAGACCTCCACCTGCTGGCGCGCCTCGCCAGGTGGCAGGAGGCCCACGCCGGGGCGCTGCCCGCCTGGATCGAGGCCATCGGGGAGATCGACGCGCTGGAGAGCCTGGCCAACCACGCGTTCAACCACCCGGGGTACGCGACGCCGGCGGTGCAGGAGGAGCGCCTGCTGGACGCTACCGCCCTCGGCCACCCCTTGTTGCCGGACGATCGGCGGGTGGCGAACGACTTCCGGGTGGAGGGCCTGCACCAGTTTTACATCATCACGGGGGCAAACATGTCCGGGAAAAGCACTTTCCTGCGCGCGGTGGGGGTAAACCTGGTGATGGCCCACTGCGGGTGCGCGGTGTGCGCCGACGCGTTCGCGTTTCGCCCCACGCGCCTCTTCACGAGCATGAGGGCTACCGACGACCTGTCCAGCGGCACTTCCTACTTCCTCGCCGAGCTGCTGCGCCTGAAACAACTCGCGGAGAGGGCCAGGGGAGGGGAAGAGCTGTTCGTGATCCTCGACGAGATGCTGAAAGGAACAAACTCGGTGGATAAACTCAACGGGTCGCTGCGATTCCTCGGCGGGTTGCGCGCGCTGCCGGTGGCCGGGATCATCGCCACCCACGACTTGCAGCTGGGCGAACTGGCCACCCTGCACCCCGGGAATTATTTCAACCGCTGCTTCGAGATCGCGCACGAACAGGACGATATTGTCTATGACTACGCGCTGCGAGACGGGGTCAGCAAAAACATGAACGCTTCGATACTACTGGAAAAGATGGGGCTGTGCTGATTCCCCCGCCGAAATAAACTTTAATGATATACGCCACATGAAAACATCCACACGCTACTCGATTACATGTATCCCGCTGCTGATTGCCTGCCTGACGGCATCCCCGAACACCGCCGCGCGGAAAATAGACGCGCGGACGGTTGAAATTTATGCCGGGGGGGAGAACCCCCGGTTGATCGCGTTCCTCGCCGACAACATCTTCCGCGTCACCCCCGCCAATCGCCCCCCCGTCCCGGAACCGCCCGGCGCGGTCGGGAAGATACTGGCCGGCGACTCCGGTTTTCCGGCCGCGGTGAAGGTGGAAGTGGAGGAGGACGACGATCGCCTCTCCATCTCCACGGCGCGCGTGGAGGTGATCGCGGACAAGCGTTCCGGCCTGATGAAGGTGATCAACCGGGCCACCGGGGCCGTCGCCCTGGAGGAGGCGCGGCCGCTCCTGGTCGAGGACAACCGGATCGCGCTGACGCTGCGCGAACGCCCCGGCGAGCATTTCTACGGCGGTGGCGTGCAGAACGGACGCTTCTCGCACAAGGGGAAAAGCATCGCCATCGAGAACCAAAATAGCTGGACCGACGGCGGCGTGGCCTCGCCCACCCCCTTCTGCTGGTCGACGGGCGGTTATGGCGTCCTGTTCCACACCTTCGCGATGGGAAAGTACGACTTCGGGGCAAAGGAAAAGGGGGTCGTGACGCTCTCTCACGCCACGCCCTCCTGCGACGTCTTCTTCATGATCGACGACGCGCCCGCCGCCCTCCTGGCCGACTTCTACCTGCTTACCGGCAAGCCCGTCCTGCTCCCCAAATTCTCCTTCTACCAGGGCCATCTCAACGCCTACAACCGGGACTACTGGGTAGAGGACGAGGCCGGAATACCCTTCGAGGACGGCAAACGCTACAAGGAAAGCCAAAAGGATAACGGCGGGACGCGCGAGTCGCTGAACGGGGAGGCCGGCAACTACCTATTCTCGGCGCGCGCCGCGATCGATCGCTATCAACGGCACGACATGCCCCTCGGCTGGATACTGCCCAACGACGGCTACGGCGCCGGGTACGGGCAAACGGAAACGCTCGACGGGAACATCCAAAACCTGAAGAGCCTCGGGGATTACGCCCGGGAACGCGGCGTGCAAATCGGCCTGTGGACGCAGTCCGACCTCTACCCGAAACCGGAAATCCCCCCCCTCCTCCAACGAGACATCGCCAAGGAGGTGGGAGAGGCCGGCGTACGCGTGCTGAAAACCGACGTGGCATGGGTGGGCGCCGGCTACCGCTTCGGCCTCAACGCCATCACGGACGCGGCGCGCGTCATGACGAGCCGCGAGAACAACTGCCGACCGTTTATCATCACCCTCGACGGATGGGCAGGTACGCAACGCTACGCCGCCGTCTGGACCGGTGACCAAACCGGCGGCCTCTGGGAGTACATCCGCTTCCACATTCCCACGTACATCGGCTCCGGACTCTCCGGCCAGCCCAACATCACCTCGGACATGGACGGGATCTTCGGTGGGAAAAATCCCGTCGTCAATACCCGCGACTTCCAGTGGAAGGCCTTTACCCCCATGCAGCTGAACATGGACGGGTGGGGAGCAAACGAAAAATACCCCCACGCCCTGGGCGAGCCCGCGACGTCAATCAACCGGTGGTACCTGAAACTGAAATCCGCGCTCCTCCCTTACGCTTACAGCATTGCCCGCGAGGCCGTCGACGGCCTGCCCGCCATCCGCGCCACCTTCCTCCACTACCCCTCGCCGTACGCGATGAGCGCGGCCGCGCGCTACCAGTTCCTCTACGGCCCCAGCATCCTCGTCGCCCCCATCTATCAGGCCGCGAGACCCGATAGCGAGGGGAACGACTCCCGCGACGGCATCTACCTGCCGCCCGGGTACTGGATCGACTACTTCACCGGGGAAAGGTACGAGGGCGACCGCGTCATGAACGGCTTCGACGCGCCGCTGTGGAAACTGCCCGTCTTCGTCAAGGAAGGGGCCATCATTCCCGTCGCGCCCCCGCACAATAACCCCTCCGGCCTCCCCGCCGGGGAACGAATCTACGACATTTACCCCGGCCCCGCCACCGCCTTCATCGAGTACGACGACGACGGCGTATCCGAGGAATACAAGCAGGGAAAAGGAGTGACCACCCGCGTCGAATCTTCCACCGACCGCTCGCGCCTCACCGTTACCGTGCACCCCTCCACCGGCGACTTCAACGGGTTTGTCCGGGAAAAGTCCACGGAGTTCAGGATATACACCCCGATACCGCCGGGCGACGTCGCCGCCAGTGTCGGGAAACGCGCCGCGCGGCTCAAGCGAGCAGCCTCGCTGGACGACTACCTCGCCGGGGAAAACTGCTATTTCTACCAGGAAACCCCCAACCTGAATCGCTTTGCCACCCCGGGAAGCGACTTCGCGGGAAAACATATTGCCGGCCCCTCCCGCCTCCTTGTCAAACTCTCCCCCGTCGACATTACCGCCCTCGGCGTCGCACTCTCCGTGAAGGGAATCGCACCGGCGCGCGACGGCGAACAACGCGTCAAGACAGGCCCCCTCGCCCCGCCCGCCAATGCCCGCGTGCCCGAGGACAAACGAGAGCCGCGCGCCCTGCACCTCGCCTGGGAGCGAGTCGAAAACGCCGACAGCTACGAAATCCTCTTTAACAACGTCCGCTACACCCTGCGCGATACCTCCCTCCGCTTCGACGACCTCGCGCCCGACGCGCCCTACTCCTTCCAGTTGCGCGCCGTCAACCGCGACGGCCTGTCCCCCTGGACAACCGTCGAGGCCGCGACCCTCGTCAACCCCCTGGAGTTCGCCATCAAGGAGATCACCGGGCAATGCTCCGCCGCCCCGCAACCCGGCGCCGGCATCGAAAAACTGTTCGACCGCGACGAGGAAACCACCTGGCACACCGCCTGGAGCGACGTCGCCGTCCCCTTCGAGATCATCGTGGACCTCCGCGCCATGTACCGGCTTGATAAACTGCAATACCTGCCCCGCGTCGGCGGCGGCAACGGGACGATCCTCAAGGGAAGCGTCGCCCACAGCCGCGACGGGGAACAATGGAGCGCCGCCGGAGAGTTCGCGTGGACAGGACGGGCGCTCGCCCTCGATCACCCCCTCGAACAACCCCTCGCCCGCTTCCTCAAGATCAGCGTCACCGACGCCAGAAGAGGCTTCGGGTCGGGACGCGAGCTGTACATCTTTAAAGTTCCCGGCTCCGCTGCCATCCTCCCCGGCGACGTCAACAACGACGGGCGAGTGGACGAAAACGACTTCACCTCCTACCGGAATTACACCGGCCTGCGACGCGGCGACGCCGACTTCGAGGGCTACGTGAGCAACGGCGACGTCAACGACAACGGACTCATCGACGCCTTCGACATCTCCCACGCCATCCCCCGCGCGGGTACCCCCGACGCCGCCCCCGTCGACGGGCAGGTCGAACTCTCGACCGCCAAATCGTCCTACCGCGCCGGGGAGATCATCGAGGTCAAGGTCAGGGGCCTCGGACTGCGCTCGGTAAACGCCTTTAGCCTCGCCCTGCCGTACGACCCGCGAGAGGTCGAGTTCCTCGACGCGCGACCGCTTGCCGCCCGCTCGATGGAGAATCTCACGAACGACCGGACGCACGCCGACGGCTCGCGCGTCCTCTATCCCACCTTCGCGAACGCCGGCGGCCACCCACCCCTCGAGGGCGCGCTTGACCTCTGCGTCCTGCGATTCAAGGCCGCGCGCGACGTCAAGTTCTCCCCCCGGCCGGCGAACGGCTTGCTTGTCGACGCCCGCCTTCGTTCCCGCGCTTTCGGCGAAACGCGCCCCGCGCCATGAACAAGCTGGTTACAGTAATGACTTTCAACGACCCCCTGGAGGTATCCATCCTCCGGGGTCGCCTGGAAGCGGAGGGCATCCGCTGTTTCGTCCGCGACGGGATGACCTCCCAGATGCTCCCGATTCTTTCCGACGCGATCGGCGGCATCAAGCTCCAGGTACGCGAGCGGGACGTCAAGCGCACCATCCGCATCCTCCGTCTCGAGGGATACGCCGGCCCCGGCGACTTCTCCCCCTCTCCCCTCGACCTTAAACTCTACCGTTTCCTCTCCCGCCTTCCCCTCCTCCGAAGAATCTACCGCCCCAAATAACTATGCCTGTCTCCTCTTGAGGTCCGGGAGAAAGAGGGCGGCGAGGCCGAGTAGGGGCATGTAGGCGCAGAGGTCGTAGACGCGCTCGATGCCGCGCGCGTCCGCCACGCTGCCCAGTATGGCGGCGGATATGCCGGCAATGCCGAAGGCCAGGCCGAAGAACAGGCCGGAGATCAGGCCCACGCGCGCCGGCAGTAATTCCTGCGCGTAGACAAGGATCGCGGGGAAGGCCGAGGAGAGTATCAACCCCACAAGGACACTCAACGCGCACGTGCCCACCAGCCCCGCGTGCGGCATCAGCAAGGCAAAAGGCGCCGCGCCCAGGATCGACGCCCAGATGACATGTTTCCGACCGACGCGGTCGCCGATAGGCCCGCCAAGCAGCGTCCCCAGCGCCGCGGCAAAGAGGTAGACGAAGAGAAAGACCTGCGACTGACGCGCGGAGACGCCGAATTTCTCGATCAGGTAGAAGGTGTAGAAGTTCGCGAGGCCGGCCGCGTAGACGTATTTCGAGAAGATCAGCAGGAGCAGCAGCCCCAGCGCGAGGCGGACACGCCCCCGTCCCATGTCGCGCCGTTGCCTCGTTGTCACCCTTTTGGCCGGTCGCGCCCGTTGGTCGATGGAGCGATGCCAGCGGATGATCCGTCCTTTCGTCAGCATGGCGATCACGGCGATCCCGGCGAAGACGGCGATGTAGCGTTGGCCCCTCGCGGCAACGACGGCGGCCGCGAGCAGCGGGCCGATAGACCCGCCCAGGTTGCCCCCCACCTGGAAGATCGATTGCGCCAGGCCGCGACGACCGCCCGACGCCAGGTGGGTCAGCCGGGAGGATTCCGGGTGGATGATCGAGGAGCCTAACCCGATGAAGGCGACGGCGATCATCAACGGGTAGAGGGAGCCGGCAAGGGAGAGCAACAGGAGGCCGATCGCGGTGGAGGCGGAGCCGGCAAGGAGGTACCAGGGGTTCGGGTGGCGGTCGAAGAGCAGGCCGAACGCCGGTTGGAAGACCGACGCGCAGATCTGGTAGGTGAGCGCCACCAGTCCCACCTGACCGAAAGTCAGCGACAGGCCCTCCTTGATGACCGGGTAGGAGGCCGACACCAGCGACTGGAACGCGTCGTTGAAGAAGTGCGTCAGGCTCAGCGATAGCAGTATCGAGATGGAGGCGCCGGCGCGGGGGGATGGGGGATGGTTTCCGTTTTCACGCCGCGAAGATAATCATCATCTGTTAGCAACCGCCCGGGGAGCGCGCTGCCGTTATTCCTCTGCCGGGCCGGTGGAATCGCCGGTGGAGTCGTCGGTGCGGTGGGCCTTACGATGGCCCCGTTCCCGTGCGAGGATGTCCTTGTAACGCTTGGCGATCTCGTTGTATTCTTTCACGAAAAGGGCAAGTTCCGGGGAAAAATCGATCCCGTAGAGGGTGATGATCGACTCCAGGCGGGCGACAATCTTCCTCATTTTCTCCTCCATGGCCATGCGGGCGACCTTCATCGGGACGGCTCGTCGCGTCCGCTCGGCATACCGCTGGAGCATCAGTGCGCCGAACGCCTTGTTGGCGTTATCGAGCAGCGTCACCCACTCGCCGAGACCCAGCAGGATAACCATCGGTGCGTGGGTCGCGTTCGATAGCTCCTTCACGAGATCCTCGATGGCGGCGCTCTCGTCGTCGTATGTCTTCCTGTGGAGATCGCCGTACCGGTCGAGAATGATCACCAACCGTTCGGCGGCAGCGCGTTTGGCCCGGTCGGGGTAGAGGAGATAGGCCTTCGCCACTGCCGCGAGGCCGCGCGCGATGTTACCCCGGAGGCGATCCTGTTCCCTGATCTCGGCGGTGAGGCCGCTCTTGTCGGCCTGGTCGAGACTGCCGCTCACCCTGTCGAGGCACGCGTCCAGCTCGTCGATGGACTCCTGAATACCAATGGCCCCGGCGCCTATACTGGTAGCGGCGGCGTGCACGCTGCGAGCGGCACTCGCGAGGGTTTCGCCGCGAAAACGATGCAGCGGCATGTTTTCCAAATGTTCTTTCATGATCGTTCTCTTTAGATGGCTACAAAGGTATAAACTTTTGTCGCCGACTTGTCGCGCATTCCCGACAATAAATAAACTTTTGTCGCCGGTCTGTCGCGGATTCGCGACACGGCGTTGTAAGCAGTCGCCGGTCTGTCGCGGATTCGCGACAAGGCGTTGTAAGCAGTCGCCGGTCTGTCGCGAACTCGCGACAAGGCGTTGTAAGCAGTCGCCGGTTTGTCGCGGATTCGCGACACGGCGTTGTAAGCAGTCGCCGGTCTGTCGCGAACTCGCGACACGGCGTTGTAAGCAGTCGCCGGTCTGTCGCGAACTCGCGACAAGGCGTTGTAAGCAGTCGCCGGTCTGTCGCGGATTCGCGACACGGCGTTGTAAGCAGTCGCCGGTCTGTCGCGGATTCGCGACAAGGCGTTGTAAGCAG
>JAIROI010000041.1 GCA_031257615.1 Odoribacteraceae bacterium | reverse complement strand
GTTGAGGGAGATGGAGAAGTCTTTCCACAGCGTGAAGTCGTTGCGGAGCGACCAGTGGACGGGGGGCGAGTATTGTCCGAGGAAGTCCCTGTCGTTGTCGTTGTAGACGGGGGTGACGCTTCCGTCGGCGTTGACCTTGTCGTCGGCGGTGTAGAGGTTAGCGACCTTTGGATCGCCGGGTTTCTGTCCGTGGCGCCGCGCCTCCTCGATCTCGCTGACTTGCCATATTCCGTCGACGCGATAGGTCCAGATGACGCCGATGGGCTTTCCGATAAACCAGTTGTTTGTCTTGTCGTCGATCTCTTTGGTTCCGATGACGGCGCCGCTGTCGTCGAGGACGTCTTCGTTCTCGTAGTAGAGGTGTTTGATCTTGTTTTTGTTGTAGGAGAAGCCGAAGGTGGTGTTCCACTCGAAGTTCTCGTTCCGGATGTTCGAGGAGTTGATGGCGAGTTCAAACCCGCTGTTTTGCACCTCGCCGAGGTTGGTGGTGATGGAACTGAAGCCGGAGAAGCCGGGGAGGCGCTGGCTCATGATCATGTCGTGGGTGTTCATCACGTAGTACTCGAGGTTTCCGGTGACCCGGTCGTTGGCGAATCCGAAGTCAAGTCCGAAGTTCCACGCGGTGGTTTTTTCCCACTGCAGGTTGGGGTTGGCGAGGCGATCCATGGCGAGGTATCTCACGAGCTTGGTGGCGTTGGACTCGACGTATCCCTGCATGGATCCTGTTCCGCCGCTGAGGTTGGCGAGCGAGACGTAGGGATCGCCGAGGGAGCGGTTGCCGTTTTTCCCGTAGGAGAGTCGCAGTTTGCCGGTGCTCATGGGCGTCCACGAGAAGAAGTCCTCGTTGGTGAATGTCCAGCCGAGGGCCAGCGACGGGAAGGTGGCGTAGGGGTTGTTCTGTCCGAATGCCGAGTAACCGTCGCGGCGGACGGAGGCCGTCACCATGTACTTGCCGGCGTAGGAGTAGAAGAGTCGCGCGAGGAGGGCGTCGGCGGTCTGGTGGGTGTCGGTGGAGCTGAAGCTACTCTCGGACTTCCCGGCGTTGGCCGTGTTGTGGAAGCCCAGCGCGTCCGACGGGAGGATGTTGTAGGCCCCGATGTAGTCGGTCCACGAGCGGCGCTCCTCGGCCTCCTGGACGAGGGTGAGGGTGACGCGGTGGAGGTCGGCGAAGGTGTTGTCCCAGGTGATGGTATTGTTCACCGACCAGTCGAAATTGGTGGTCTGCTGGCGGTTTACGCGTCCCGACAAGGCCGTCCGGGCGGGATGGTCAGCCGAGAGAAACCACCTGTCGTGGAAGAACTGCCAGCGCGGGGAGGCGTTGAACGCGTAGGTGATGTTAAAGGGAAGACTCACCTTGGCGTTCAAGATGCTGTTGAAGATGATGTAGCCCCGTTCCAGATCCTCGTACTGGCGGTTGAAGTCGTAGTTGTACTGGTAAATGGGTCCCTCGCCCATGGGTCTCCACGCGAGGTTGCCGTCCTCGTCGTGGTGCGAGGCGTAGGGGCTATTCCATATCTCGTTATCGTCCCAGTAGTTCGTGCCCAGCCCCACCTGTATGTCGCCGTCGGTGCGACTCTGGAAGTTGATATTGGCGCCCACCTCGAGCCAGTCCGCGACCTTGCCCTCCACCTTGATGTTGGAGCGGACGGCGCTGTACTCGTTGCCCTTGACCGCGCCCTCGTTGGCCAGGTAGCCGAAGGAGATGTAGTAGTTCATCCGGTCGCTCGCGCCCGAGACGCTGGCGTTGATATCCCTGTTGAAGCCGGTGCGGAAGACGTTTCCGAACCAGTCGTAGGTGCGATTGGCGAGATAGTTCTCGAGTAAGAGGTTGGTCAACCCGAGCCGCTTGGCGTAGATGCTCGCGTCGGATTCCCCGGCCGCGT
The DNA here is from genome assembly GCA_031257615.1 of Odoribacteraceae bacterium. Lineage (GTDB taxonomy): Bacteria > Bacteroidota > Bacteroidia > Bacteroidales > Marinifilaceae > JAIRKS01. The sequence continues at coordinate 1,258 of JAIROI010000041.1, read as the reverse complement.
TCGCGCTATACGCCTGCCAGTCGGCGAGCGAGACGCCGTACTTCGAGAGGTTCTCCGGGCGTTCAAAGTAGCCCGGCCGCGTCTCCTGCACCTGGTAGGCCTCGTACTTGTTCGTCGCCGGGTTGATGGCGTATGTCAGGCGCTTTTGCCAGTCCTCGCGATACTGCATGTAGCCTGCCGCGTCAAAGACCTCGCGATAGGCGCTCTTCGCGGTAAGGCTCAGGTTGGCGGTCAGGTTCACGACCGGCCGCCCGACCTTTCCTTTCTTCGTGGTGATGATCAAGACGCCGTTCGCGGCCTTGGCCCCGTACACGGCGGCGGCCGACGCGTCTTTCAGGATGTCGATCTGGCTGATGTCATCGGGATTGATCTCGGACAATTCCCCGTAGAACATCATCCCGTCGAGGATGAGCAGCGGGTCATTGTGCCCGCCGGAGGTGTAGACCGAGCGTTGCCCGCGGATCTGCATGGAGCCGCCTCCTTTCGCCGAGGGGCTGTAGCCGACGCTCAGGCCCGGGGTGCCGCGGAGGATGTCCTGCACGGTCTGCGGGTTCTCGTCGGCGATTTTGTCCGGACGGATCTGCGCGATCGACCCCGTGAGGTCTTTTTTCCTGGCGGTGCCGTAACCGATGACCACCACCTCGTCGATGCTCCTGGTCTCCTCGACGAGCTGCACGTTGAGCAACACCTTCGTCCCGACCTCGATTTCCTGGGTGACGTGCCCGATAAACGAGAAAACGAGGATGCTCTGCCTGCCCGGGACGCTGACGGTGTACTTGCCGTCCCTGTCGGTGACCGTCCCGCCGGTTGTTCCCAGTACCCTCACGTGCACGCCCGGCAGCGGCTCTCCCGCGGGGTTGCTTACCGTCCCTGACACGCTGACTCCTTGCGCGAACGCCGCTGCGTTGCACGCGCACACGCACAGCAGGAGCAGTAGTGTCTTCCGCCACGCGTTTTGATTAGTTAGTTGTTTCATCATTCTGTAAAGTTGTTAAGTGAATAAGATAGTTTTGTTAGCGAGGGGACTCCCCCTCAATTTCTCACCGCCAAATATACATACAAGAATTGTCCAAAACAACACCTCTGGAAGTATAAACTATGTTAACGCTGGAAAAATTATATCACGCGCCGGACGCCCCCTTTTACAGGAGAAAAAACGACTTGTCGCGACCTCGCGCGCCCCCTCCGCGGGGGTAGGGAATTTTGTCGCGGCTGCGCGACAACCCTCCAACTGTAATTGGAGCCTTGTCGCGCAGCC
>JAIROI010000002.1 GCA_031257615.1 Odoribacteraceae bacterium | reverse complement strand
CGCGCCGCGATTTGCAGCGCCACTTCGGAAGACTTCCGAAACCGCGCCGCGATTTGCAGCGCGGTTTCGGACGTCGTCCGATCACCCCACGATTTTAACAAGACGATATAAATTACACGCCGATGACGCGCGAAAATCAACGGCGAGGTCTCCCCCGGTGGGGGAAACCTCGCCGAAACGAGCGGGGGATCGCGGATTGTCCTACCGTTGCAGGAGGAGGGCGCAGCCCATGCCGCCGCCGATGCACAGGGAGGCGAGGCCCAGGCGCTTGTCGGAGCGGATCATCTCGTGGAGGAGCGTGACGATGATGCGGTTACCGGAAGCGCCTATCGGGTGGCCGAGAGCGAGCGCGCCGCCGTTCACGTTGGTGCGCGACGCGATCCAGGATTCCGTCGTTCCGTGGTCGGCGGCGAGCTGACGGATCACGCCAAGCGATTGGGCTGCAAAGGCCTCGTTGAGTTCGATCAATTCCACGTCGGCGAGCGCGCGGTTGGCGGACTGCAGGGCGCGGGCGATCGCGGGGACAGGTCCCATGCCCATCATGGAGGGGTCGACGCCGCCCTGGCCGGTGGCGATGATCTCCGCGAGGGGCTTGAGACCGAGGCGGTCAACGGCCTCGCCCGACGCGACGAGCAGGAAAGACGCGCCGTCGTTGATCCCGGAAGCGTTTCCGGCCGTGACGGTGCCGTCCTTCTTGAATGCCGGCTTCAGGGTGGCCAATTTTTCCGGGGTGGTGGAGCGGTTGGGGAACTCGTCAGTGTCGAAAACGACGGTCCCCGCGCGGCTCGCGACCTCGACGGGGACGATTTCCTCCCGGAACTTCCCGGCGTCTATCGCGCTGATGGCCTTGCGTTGCGAGGCGAAGGCGAAGGCGTCCTGATCGGCGCGGGAAATGCCGCGGCGCTCGGCGATGTTCTCGGCAGTGACGCCCATGTGGAGGCCGGAGAAGGCGTCCGTCAACCCGTCGCAAACGACGTGGTCGAGGGTCGTTATGTCGCCCATCTTTATGCCCTGGCGGGCCGCGGCGGGGATGATGAAGCCGGCGCCCGACATGGATTCAACCCCGCCGGCCAACACGAGCGACGCCTCGCCGGCCCTGATGGCGCGGCAGGCGGCGATGACGCTCCGCATCCCGCTCCCGCAGATCATGTTGATGCCGTGGGCGGGCACCTCGACGGGGATGCCGCCGCGGAGGGCTGCCTGTCGCGCGACGCCCTGGCGCTGGCCGGCGTGGAGGACGTTCCCGACGATGACCTCGTCGACGAGCGCGGGGTCGATGGCTGTTTCCTTGATGATGGCGCGGATCACCGCGGCGGCGAGTTCCGCGGCCGGCACGTTAGCGATCGAGCCAAGGAATTTACCTATGGCCGTGCGCTTTGCTGCAATGATGTAGACGTTATTCATGGGGGGTTATTGTTTGGTTTCTCGTAATGCCCGGATTTTTGCCGCGAGGAGTGGCACGATCCGCGCGGCGTCGCCAACGATTCCCAGGTCAGCGACTTGGAAGATCGGGGCGTACTTGTCTTTGTTGATGGCGATGATGTATCCGGACTCTTCCATGCCGGCCAGGTGCTGGATGGCCCCGGAGATGCCGGCAGCGATGTAAATATCCGGCCGGACGGTCTTGCCGGTCTGCCCGACCTGCCTTTCGCGCGGTAAAAGCCCCGCGTCCACCACCGCGCGCGAGGAAGAAACTTCGCCGCCGAGGGCCGTCGCCAGTTCTTCGATAGCGTTTAAAGCAGAGGGGTTTCCCATGCCGCGTCCCCCGGAGACGAGGACGCGGGCGGCGGCGATGTCGACGCGCGTCTTTTCCTCCCGGAGGGTTTGCAGCACCTTCACTTTGAACTTCGAGGGATCCAGGCGCGCGTCGACGCGCTCGACGGCGCCTTGTCGGTGTGGGTCGCGCGGGTGGGGTCGGGCGACGCCGGGCCTGACGGTGGACATCTGCGGGCGGTGTTCCTTGCAAAGGATGGTGGCCATGAGGTTGCCGCCAAACGCGGGGCGCGTCATGAGGAGGTCGCCGTCGGGGGAGACGTCGAGGGCCGTGCAATCGGCTGTAAGTCCGGTGGCCAGGCGCGCGGAGAGTCGCGGGGCGAGGTCGCGTCCGATGGTGGTAGCGCCGAAGAGGACGATGGAGGGTTCGCGTTCGGAGACGATCCGGTAAAGTACCTGGGTATAAGGTTCCGTGGTATAGGTGGCCAGTTCGGGGGCCTCGGCAACGAGTACCTTGTCCGCCCCGCGGGCGATGCATTCGGGGGCCAACGGTTCGACGCGCTCGCCGACGAGGAGCGCGTAAACCTCCTCCTGCAGCGCGTCGGCCAGCTCCCTGGCTTTTCCCAGCAGCTCGATGGCGACGGGCTGGAGGATGCCGTCGCGTTGCTCGGCGAAGACGAAGACATGCTTGTGATCTGATTTCATGGTCGGTGTTTAAAGGATGAATTTCTCTTGTAGCCTTTCGATGATGATTTCCGCGGCCTCCCCGGGGTCGACCTCGCGCGGCGTCCCGGCGTTCCTGCCTCCCCGCGCGAAGGACTTGAAAACGCGCGTGGGCGAGCCTTTTAGTCCGACGCGGCGCTCGTCAACGGAGATGCTGTCGAAGTTCCAGCGCTCGACCTCCCGGCCGTGGGCTTCGACGACGCCGCGGACGGACATGTAGCGCGGTCGGACGGCGCCGGCGCTGACCGTGAGCAGGCATGGCAGGGCGACCTCGACGATCTGGTGGCCCTCTTCGATGGCTCGCCGGACGGTGAGGCAGTTGTCGTCGGCGCGCGCGATCTCCTCCGCGTAAGTGACTTGCGGGAGATCGAGGTGTTCGGCGACCTGCGGGCCTACCTGCGCGGTGTCCCCGTCGATGGCCTGCCGTCCCGCGATGACGACGTCGAAGGGCAGTGTCCGGAGCGCGCCGGCGAGGGCGTTCGAGGTGGCGAGCGTGTCGGCCCCGGCAAACTTGCGGTCGCTCAAGAGGATTGCCCTGTCCACTCCCATCGCGAGGGCTTCCCGCAGGATCTCTTCCGCTTGCGGCGGCCCCATGGTGAGGACGGTGACTTGGCCGCCTCGTTGTTCCTTGAGACGGAGCGCGATCTCCAGCCCTCCCTTGTCGTCGGGGTTCATGATGCTGGGGACGCCGTCCCGCAGGAGGGTTCCTGTTGTCGGATCGAGTTTGATCTCGGTAGTATCCGGTACTTGCTTGATGCAGACGATGATGTTCATGCGATGTGATTTGTCGGTTATTTCAGGAGGTGTGAGGCGATGACCATGCGTTGCACCTCGGACGTTCCCTCGTATATCTCGGTGATCTTGGCGTCGCGCATCATGCGTTCGACGGGGTACTCGCGGGTGTACCCGTATCCCCCGTGGAACTGTACGGCCTTGGTCGCGACCTCCATAGCGGTTTCTGCGGCGAAGAGCTTCGCCATGGCGGCGTCGGCGGCATACGGGAGTCCCTTGTCCTTCTTGAAGGCGGCGGAACGGACAAGCAGTCGCGCGGCCTGCACCTTGGTCTCGAGGTCAGCGAGCTGGAATTGCGTGTTCTGGAACTGTCCGATGGCCTTCCCGAATTGTTTTCGCTCCTTGACATACTTCACGGTCTCGTCGAGCGCTCCCTGCGCGATACCGAGCGCCTGGGCGGCGATGCCGACGCGTCCGCCGTCGAGCGTTTTCATGGCGATCCCGAATCCCTTTCCGGTCTGCCCCAGGAGATTGTCCTTGGGGACGATGCAGTTAGTCATGATCAGTTCGCAGGTGGCCGAGCCGCGGATGCCCATCTTCTTCTCTTCTTTCCCGACGGAAAAGCCGGGGAAGTCGCGCTCGACAATGAAGGCGGATATTCCTCTTGTTCCCTTTGACTTGTCGGTCATCGCGAAGACGATATAGACGCGCGCGCGGGCGGCGTTGGTGATGAAGATCTTGTTTCCGTTGAGGAGATAATGGTCGTCTTTTTCCTCGGCGGTAGTTTGTTGGGCGGACGCGTCCGTGCCCGCGTTGGGTTCGGTGAGGCCGAACGCCCCGAGCCATTCCCCGGAGGCGAGCCGGGGCAGGTACTTCGCGCGCTGTGCCGGCGAGCCAAATTCATGCAGCGGCGCGGCGCAGAGCGAGGTGTGCGCGGACAGGATCACGCCCGTCGTGGCGCACGCGCGAGACAGCTCCTCGACGGCCAAGGAATAAAGGAGGTTATCTCCGCCTGCCCCGCCGTATTCCGTTGGGAAAGGGATACCCATCAGGCCTAACCCTGCCATTTTTTTGACGGTTTCCGCCGGGAAGCGCTCCTGCTCGTCCACTTCCGCCGCCAGCGGCTTGACCTCCTTGTCGGCGAACTCGCGGATCATTCTGAGGAACAGTTCTTGTGTTTTGGTGAGGGAAAAGTTCATTGCTTCATCGGTTGTAAGTCGTTTGAAATGATTAACCTGGCGGCGGTGGCCGCGCGCGCCTGCTCGAGGGTGCAATCGGGATGCAGCTCCCGCAGCAACAGCCCTTCGGGGGTCACCTCGATCACGGCCATCTCCGTGACGATGAGGTTGACCTGTCCGGTAGCCGTCAGCGGCAGCGTGCAGCGTTCGAGGATCTTCGGCGCGCCTTTCGCCGTGTGTTCCATCGCGAGGATCACCCGCCTCGCGCCCACCAGCAGGTCCATGGCGCCGCCCATGCCGGGGGTTTTCTTTCCCGGTATGATCCAGTTAGCGAGGTCTCCCCGCGCGTCCACTTGCAGCGCGCCCAGCACCGAAACGTCCACGTGGCCGCCGCGCGCGAGTCCAAAAGAGGTGGCGCTGTCAAAGGTGGACGCGCCCGGCATCGGCGCGACGAACCCGCCGCCGGCGTCCGTCCATTCCGGGTTTTCCTCCCCGGCCTCCGCCGCGCCCATCCCCATGAGTCCATTTTCGGAGTGGATCACCACGCGAACGCCCGGTTGCAGGTAGTTTGGCACGAGCGTCGGCAGCCCGATGCCGAGATTCACGACGTCGCCGTCCTTCAGTTCTAAGGCCACTCGCCTGGCGATGACCTCTCTTGTCTTTTCTTTGTCCATGACTTTATGTATTGATTCTTCTATCTAACTCTTGCGCGAGGAACGAGGCGACGTCGTCGGCGTAGGTGTTCATGCCGAAGCCCGCGTCGTACCCCAGCTCTTTTGCCAGCTCGTGGGAGACGCGCGGCCCGCCGCAAGCGAGGATCACCTTGTGGCGCAGGCCCTCGGCCTCCAGCAGCTCGACCAATTCCGCGAGGTTTTGCACGTGAACGTCCCGCTGCGTGACGGTCTGCGACACCAGCAGCGCGTCGGCCTTCAGGGCGATGGCGCGCGCGACGAACTCCTCGTTGGGGACCTGACTGCCCATGTTGTGGGCGTCGAACATCTCGTAGCGCTCCAGACCGTAGTGGCCGGCGAAACCCTTCATATTCATGATGGCGTCGATGCCGACGGTATGCGCGTCGGTGCCCGTGCTCGCGCCGACAACCACGATGGGCCGTCCGATTCGCTCCTTGATAAAGGCGTCCGTCTCGCGCATCTCCCAGCGGGTGGAGGTCACCTTGGGGACGCGGATGGCCGTGAAATCCACGGTGTGGGAGCAAGTCCCGTAGCAATTGAAGAACGTGAACCCGTTCGTCAACTCCTTGCTGTACGCGACCTGCGGGTTTTCAAATCCCATCTCTCGCATCAGTTGCCTGGCCGCCTCGATGGCCTCCTCGCCGGCGGGCACGGGCAACGTGAAGCTCAGTTGCGTTTTCCCGTCGTTCATGGCGTCGCCGTAGGGCTTGATTTTTTTCAAGTCCAGTGTCCGGTCGAAGTCGTTTTTCTCGGTTGAATATAGTCCTCCGCTCATTTTCTTGAATTATTTGGCGCGTAGCATTCGCTGGACGAACGGGTTGTAGTAACGCGCGCCCTTTTCGGTCACGCCGTCAAGTCCTTTGCCCCCGTTCCTGGGCCGCTTGACGTCGGCGAACATTCCTTTCTCGAGCGCGGTGAAAAGTCCTTCCCGCTCGATACTTTCGAGCAGCGCCGCGGCGTTGTCCAGGACTTCCCGGGCGCGTTGCCGTATGATCCCCCCGGGCTTGTATTCTACCTCGTCGCCGATGTTCTTCAACGTGTTGAAGATGTAGCGGGCGTTCTCGATCGAGAGGTAGCGATCGGACATGAATGGCGTGTGAATGGCCTCCGTGGGCATCCCCAGGAGCTGTATTCCCTGCGAGGTCCAGATGCCGACGAGGTTGAAGAGCGCGTCCTGGATGTGTCCGCGGAAGATGTTCCCGGTCATGAACTTGGTCGGCGGCATGTACTTGAGCGGCGCGCGGGGGAATATTTCGCGGGTCATCTGTGCCTGTGCCAACTCGAACAGGAAGCCGTTTTCCCGCTCCGGATCGATCTCGAAGGCGTGCCCGAGGCCCATCTGCTCCTCCGGGAGACCGGCCAGGAGCGCGAGTTGCTCGTTGATCAAGTCGGAGGCCAACACCGTGTGGGCCTGCTCCACGGCGTCGGCGGTAGTCAGGTAGTTGTCCTCGCCCGTGTTGATGATCACGCCTGCAAATCCATTGATCACGCGCGACATGAACTGGTCGACCAACGTCCGTTGCATGTTGATGTCGCGGAAGAGGATGCCGTAGAGCGCGTCGTTCAGCATCACGTCGAGGCCCTCCAGGGCGCCCATCGCGGCAATCTCCGGCATGCACAGCCCCGAGCAGTAGTTGCACAGGCGAATGTATCGTCCGATCTCCTCGCTTACCTCGTCGAGCGCCTCGCGCATGATGCGGAAGTTCTCTTGGGTGGCGAAGGTGCCGCCAAATCCCTCGGTGGTCGCGCCGTAGGGGACATAGTCGAGGAGGCTTTGGCCGGTGGTTCGGATCACGGCGATGATGTCGGCGCCCTGGCGGGCGGCGGCTCGCGCCTGTATCGCGTCCTCGTAGATATTTCCGGTGGCAACGATCACGTATAGATAGGGCTTCGCGCCCTCGCCGATGGTCGCCAGGTAGCGTTCGCGCTTGGCGCGGCGGGCGAGGATGCGTTCGATGCCGGCGTCCGCGTGCGGGCGGAGAATCGCGGCGATCCGTTCTGCCGGTTGCGCGGCGGCCAGCGTGACGTCCAGTTCCCCGCGGGCTACCCGCTCGGCGATCTCCGGCGGGGTAAGGCCGGTCTCGATCATCGCGTTGCCGAGGAAAAAAAGTATCCCTTCCCGGAGTAAGCCCCGCTCGCGGATCGTCTCCACCAGCGCGTTCGGTAGCGGCGCCCCGCGGTCGTCCGCGCCGTCGATCCCCAGCAGGCGGCAGAGCGTCCGCTCCACGGAGACCGTCGTGTAGCGGTTCACGAACTCCTGCACGTCCCCGGCGATCGTTCGCGCGACGACTCGCGCGCGTTCCACTTTCTTGAAATCCAATCCCAGTTTACTCATGTGGCATGTATTGTTTGATCTTTTCAATGATTTCCGCGTCCGCGCCCAGCATCTCGGCCACCCGCGCGGCTTCCCGCGGCGCGTCCTCCTGCCCCACCTCGACCAGGGAATAATCCATGCACTCGCGGAGGTTGCCGGGAGTGAGGGGCGTCTTTTCCAGGCCGTCGAGGCCCTTGACGCGCAGTCGCCGGCAGGGCGCCCGCGCGCCGTCGTAGTGGGTGGTGATCAGCGAGCGCGTCCGGTAGCGCGAGAGGATGTCCGCGAGGGCGTTCACGATCGCCGCGCCTTCCGTCGGGTTGGTGCCGCGAGCAGGCTCGTCCATCAGCGCCAGCACTTCCTTGCCTTCCCGGATATCCCGGATGATCTCGTTGACCCGCAGAATCTCGGAGGCGAACGAGGAGAGGCCTTGCAGCTCGTCTTGCCCGTCGCGCATGGAGAGGAATAGCTTTTCCACCGGGACAATTTCCGCGCGCGCTGCCGGCGCGTGGAATCCGAACTGGAAAAGGGCTTGCGCCAGGGCGACGCTTTTTAACAGGACGGTCTTTCCGCCCATGTTGGCCCCGGTGATCAGGCACGGCTCGCGACCGAAGGCGACGTCGACCGGCTGAAATTCCCAGCCGCGCGCGCGCAGCGCCTCGCGCACCTGGGGATGAAAAAGTCCCTCGTAGCGAGTGGTCTCCGCGACGACCCGCGGCCGGCACGCTCCCGTCTCGCGGGCCGCGCGGGCCTTGGCCAGCAGCGCGTCGAGTCGGGTGATCGCCTCGAAGGCGTCGGCAAGCGACCGGTGGTGGACGCGCAGGCGCTTCCCGATCTGCTCCCGGACGCGTTCTTCTTCCTCCGCGCACGCCGCGAAGAGTTCTCCCGCGCGGGTTTCTTCTTCCGGCGGCAGGGCTTTGAGGCGCGCGCGCAGGCTGGCGAGTTCGGCGGAATAGCTGTCGCGGAGGTAAAATCGCGGGAGGCGGCTGCCGTCCGGGTCAAGCGCCCCGATGATTTGCTGCATGTCTTCCTCCCAGCTTGTATCGACGGGGAAAAATGACGCGCGGGACGGGTCGCCGCCGGTTGTCGGCAGGCCATCCCGCGCGCGGGACGGG
>JAIROI010000164.1 GCA_031257615.1 Odoribacteraceae bacterium | reverse complement strand
ATGTCCCGGAGTGGTCGGGGACATGTCCCGGAGTGGTCGGGGACATGTCCCCGTGCGGTCATTGGCTGTCGATGAGGGCAGGCTGGGACGCATCGCGTCGTCGTAAAAGCTCGTTCTCCCCTGGCTGGCGCTTCTCCTCCTGTTCTCCTCCCTCGTCCGGCGCTTCTCGTTGCTGATTCTCCACTGTCCGCTGTTTGTTGACGGTTCATTGACGCCCGTCGGCCGGTAGTCGATTGCCCGAAGCAGACGCGGTGGGGAAAAAATAACGGTGATTGTTGTCACCCGTTTTGGCGCTTTCCTACTTTTGAGGAGAAACGCGAAGTGGAAATGGAAAAATGGATAGAATGGGTCATACCCTACTGCAAGAGCGAACTCTCGGCTGAAGCGCGCGAGGAGCGCGAGGCGTGGATGGCGGAGTCGGCGGAAAACCGGCGGCTGTTCGAGGAGGCGGCGCGCGCGTACAGGAAGGCGCGGCGGGTGGCGGCGTGGGATCGGGCGAAGGAGGAGGAGGCGTGGGAGCAGGTGGTTCGCGCGATCGGTCGTCGTCGTCGTCGTCGACTTTCGCTGCGGCGTTTCGGGCTGACGGCCTGCGTCGCGACGTTGTTAGTCGGCGCCGCGTACCTGCTGGCGCGCCGGGACGGGGGGGCGGAGGAAGTCTCGTGGCCGCTGGTGCGTCCGGGGGAGGGGAAGGCGGTGTTGCGGCTGGCTGATGGCCGGGAGGTGGCGCTGGGCGCGGGGACGGTGGTGGCGGATACCGCGCTGGGTTTCCGGGTGCTGGCGGACACGGTGGGCGTGAGCTACCGGTCGGTCGCGGCGGTGGGCGAGGGGGGGACGACCTTCCACACCTTGCTGGTGCCTCGCGGCGGGGAGTACTTCCTGGTACTCTCGGACGGCAGCCGGGTATGGTTGAACGCGGACAGCGAGTTGCGTTACCCGGCCGTCTTCGGCGATCGCCGGGAGGTTTACCTCTCGGGGGAGGCCTACTTTCAGGTCTCCGGGGAGGATCGTCCGTTCTCGGTAACGAGCGGGGAGACGCGCGCGGAGGTGCTGGGCACGCGCTTCAACGTGTCGGCCTACGCGGACGAGTCTCGCGTGGTGACGACCCTGGAAGCCGGTCGGTTGCGGGTGTGGCGCGGCGCGGAATCCCGCGAGCTGTTGCCGGGGTCGCGCGTCGTTTCGACCCCCGCGGGGCTGGAGGTCTCGGTGGCGAACGCGGAGATGGACCTGGGGTGGGTGCACCGCGCGTTTGACTTCGCGGAGAAGCCCCTGGGGGAGATCACGCGGCAGTTGCAGCGGTGGTACGACGTGAAATTCGCCTATCGCGACGCCGGCCTGGAGGAGATCCCGTTCACGGGCACGGTGAGCCGCGACCTGCCGCTGCAGGACGTGCTGCGGGTGATCGAGCAGCTGGCCGATATCCGCTTCACCCCCCGCGGCGCGGAGATAGAAGTGACAAGAAATAAGGAGGTCCGTAGACCTCATGGATTTACTAATTAACCTGATGGTATGAACAAAACGCGAACTGTAGTGACGCGCGCGGCCTGTTTTTTGGCGCTCGCGTTGCTTTTTTTTCCGGCCGAGGCCGGGGTGACGCAGCCGCGGATGACGGCGCGTTTCGAGAACAGGACACTGGAAGAGGTGTTGCAGGAGATCAAGCGGCAGGCGAGCGTGTACTTCATGTACAACACGCGCCGGGTAAACGGTAAGAGCCTCGTGACGGCCGAGTTGAAAGACGCCGGGCTGGAGGAGGCGCTGGAGATCGTGCTTCGCGACCTCCCGTACACCTACCGGCGCGAGAAGGAGTACGTGCTGCTGCTGCCGAGAGAGAGCGAGCAGGCGACGAACCCGCGGATCGTGACGGGCGTCGTGCTGGACGGGGAGGGTAAGCCCCTGGGCGGCGCGACGATCCGGGTGAAAGGAACGACGGGCGGCGCGATCGCGAGCGCGGACGGGCGTTTCCGCGTGATCATTCCCGCCGAGGGCGCGACGCTGGTTTTCACCTTCGTGGGCATGAAAAGCGCGGAGGCAACGGTGGGCGCGGCGAAGGCAGGCGAGGAGGAGACCCCGCTGACGGTGCGCATGCAAGAGGAGGCGAAGGAGCTGGACGACGTGGTCGTGACCGGACTCTTCACGCGCCGCCGCGAGAGCTTCACGGGCAGCGCCCCGACCTTCACGCGGGAAGAGCTGAAGCAGCTCGGGAACGGCAACCTGTTGAATAGCTTGAAAAACCTCGACCCGGCCTTTATCATCTCCGAGAACCTGGACGCCGGCTCCGACCCGAACTACATGCCCGACATCCAACTGCGCGGCAACTCCTCGCTCCCGGACTTGAGCGGCGAGTACCGGGGCAACCCGAACGAGCCGCTGTTTATCCTGGACGGCTTCCCGGTCTCGGCGACCCAGATATACGACCTCGACATGAACCGCGTGGCCTCCGTCACGCTGCTGAAAGACGCTGCTGCCAAGGCGATCTACGGCTCGAAGGCGGCCAACGGGGTAGTGGTCGTGGAGACCATCCCCCCGGCGGAGGGCGCGATCCGCTTCTCCTACACGGGCGACCTGAACTGGCAAGCCCCCGACCTGAGCTTCTATGACTTGTGCAACGCCGCGGAGAAGCTGCAAGTGGAGGAAAACGCGGGGAGGTACACCTCCTCGGCCCCGGTGGCGCACCAGCTGCTGCGGGAACAGTACAACGAGGTACTGAAGAACGTCGCGGCCGGCGTCAACACCTACTGGCTCTCCAAACCCCTGAGAGAGGGCGCGGGACACAAGCACGCGCTGAGGCTGGAAGGCGGAGACGCGATCATGAAATACGGGATCGACGTCTCCTACAACCGCATCGCCGGCGTGATGAAAGGTTCCGACCGGGAGACCATCTCCGGCTCCGCGAACCTCTCCTACCGCCACGACGCGTTTATCTTCCGCAACGTGCTGAGCATTTCCTTCAACCGCGCGGACGACTCCCCCTACGGGAGTTTCGCGGAATACGCGCGCCTGAACCCCTACTGGACTACCCATGACGAGAACGGCAACCTGAAGAAACAGTTGGGGAGCTTCCAGCAAACCGCCAGCGGCGCGCCGACTCCTTATTATAACCCCCTCTACAACGCCACCGTGGGAACGAAAAACTTCTCGAAGTACGCGAGCGTCGTCGAGAACTTCTACATCGAGTGGGAGGTCGTCGAGAACTTCCGCCTGATCGGGCGCTTCGGCTTCACCCACACCACCGACCGCCGCGAGGACTTCTACCCCGGCGACCACACGCGCTACGCCGCGTGGACCGGCGACCAGTTCTTCAAACGCGGCGCCTACTCGATCACCGACCAGGAATCCAAGTCGCTCAGCGTCGACGCGACCGCCAATTACTCCCTGCGCGCCGACCGCCACCTGCTCTTCGCGAACGCCGCCTGGAGCCTCTCCAGCAACGAGTCCGACTCGCACGGCATGTCGGCCCAGGGATTCCTCAACAATCGCGTGGACCACATCACCTTCGCCAAGCAATACCTCGAGGGGGGAAAACCCTCCGGCAGCGAGTCCATCTCGCGGGAGATCGGCGTCACGGGGGCCATCAACTACTCGTTCGACGACCGCTACCTGGCCGACCTCAGCGCCCGCGCGAACGCCTCGTCGGTCTTCGGAAAACAGTCCAGGTGGGGCGCCTTCTGGTCGCTGGGCCTGGGCTGGAACCTGCACCGCGAGCGCTTCCTCGAGGGCCTCAACGCGAAACAACTGAAACTGCGCGCCTCCGTCGGATCCACCGGAAGCCAGAGCTTTAACCCCTACCAGGCCATGAGAACCTACCGCTTCCTCTCCGACAGAACCTACGACAACATCTCCGGCGCCTACCTCATCGCCCTGGCCAACGACAGGTTGCAGTGGCAGGAGACCGTCGACTACAACGCGGGCGTCGACGCGCAACTCTTCAACTGCCTCAACCTGCGACTCGACGCCTACGTCAGCCGCACCAACAACCTCCTGATCGACTTTACCCTCCCCACCTCCACCGGCTTCCCCTCCTTCAAGGAAAACCTCGGCGAGATCGAGAACAAGGGCGTCGACCTGGTGACCAACTGGCAACTGTACAGGGATCCCGCCACCGCCTCCTTCATCTCCCTGCAGGCCTCCCTGGGACACAATTCAAGCAAGATCGCGAGCATCGCCGACGCCCTCAAGGCATTCAACGACGAGCAGGACGCGCAAACGGACAACCTGACCCTCCCCCTGATGCGCTTCGAGGAGGGGCAATCCCTGAGCGTCATCTGGGCCGTGCGCTCGCTGGGCATTGACCCGGTCAACGGGAGGGAACTCTTCGCGACAAAGGACGGCGCCACCACCTACTCGTGGAACGCCGAGGACCAGATCGTCGGCGGCGACTCCAACCCGAAGGTCAGGGGAAACGTCGGCCTCACCTCCGAGTACCGGGGAATAGGCCTCTCCTGCTCCTTCAGCTACCAGTGGGGCGAGGATTACTACAACTCCACCCTCGTCTCGCGCATCGAGAACGTCGACGTGGCATACAACGTCGACCGCCGCGTCTTCGCCGGCACGTGGCAACAGGCCGGCGATCACACCCCCTTCAAACGCATCACCAGCACTCCAACGACCACCCGACCCACTACCCGCTTCATCGAGAAGAAAAACGAGTGGTCGCTGGCCGCGCTCCATCTCTACTACGACTTCAAGCGCGCCAACCTCAGAAGGTATGGCCTCGAACGCCTCAAATGCTCCTTCTACATGAACGACGTCTTCAAGGTCTCCACCGTCAAGACCGAGCGCGGCTTGAGCTATCCCTTTGCCCGTTCGGCCTCTTTCGCCCTGACGGCTACTTTCTAACCATTAATCTACACGCACATGAAATACAAGATCATTATCGCGGCCCTGCTCCTCGCCTCGTGCTCCGAATGGCTGGACGTCGAACCGCGTTCGCAGGTCAAGGACGAGGAGTTGTTTTCCTCCGAGGCCGGATTCAAGGAGGCCCTCGCGGGGGTATACGCCCTGCTCGCGACCGACGCCCTTTACGTGAAAGAACTGCGCTTCGGGATGCTGGGCGTCCTCGCCCGCGAGTGGGACTACCAGAACACCTCCTACGCGGACGAAACTACCTATAACTACGAGGGCGCCAACCCGACAAACCGGATCGAAGGCATCTGGACAGGCCTCTACAACGCGATCGCCAACGCCAACGTGATCCTCGAGGTCATCGACGAGAAAAAACACCTCTTCTCCGGCGCGAACTACCCCGTCATCAAGGGAGAGGCCCTGGCGCTGCGCGCTTTCATCCACTTCGACCTCCTCCGCTGCTTCGGAGCGACTCCCGGGGAAGGCCCGGATCGACCCGCCATACCCTACGTCGCGCGCTACACCTCCCTGCAATCTCCCCAACTGACTGTCGCGGGGGTCATCGAGAAGGTACTCGCCGACCTGGACAGCGCCACCTTCTACCTGCAGGCCGACCCGATACGCACCGGGGAGAAAATCACCGAGACGGTCGACAACGGATACCTCATCAACCGCCAGCTCCACCTGAATTATTACGCCGCGAGGGGACTTCAGGCCCGCGTGCTCCTGTATAATAAGGACTATGCCCGCGCAGCGGAGAGCGCCAGGGAGGTGATCAACTCCGGACGATTCCCGTGGACCACACAGCAGCGGCTCATCAACGGCGCGGACTACACCGGCGCCGCGGAGCAGCTCTGGGGCATCGACGTCAATAACCTCAGCGCGATCTCCGAAGCCTATTTCCAGACAACAGGCGGAAACAACGTTTTCTCCATTACCAGCGCGTCCCTGATGAGCTACCACGAGAACATCACCGACGACTACCGCTACCTCTATCTCTACAACGTCGGCGAGGGCGCTAACTCCAATTCCCGCTACATCGCCAAGTACAACGCCTCCTCCAGCGACTCCCTCTATTATTCCAACAAAATGGCCATGATCAAGATCGCCGAGATGCATTTCATCCTCGCCGAGGCTCTCCAGCGCGATCGGCAGGATTTCCTCCCCGCCCTCAACGCCGCGAGAGAGGCAAGGGGAGTCGCCCCGCTGACCGCCGTCGCCGACTTCGACGCGGCGCTTGCCTCCGAGTTCAGAAAGGAGTTCATCGGAGAGGGACAGCTCTTTTTCCATTACAAGAGAAAGCAGATGGAGAATATCCCCAACACCGACCTCAACCCGGTGGAACTAAAAGCCTACGTCTTCCCACTGCCCAAATCGGAACGCGAGGCCGCTAATCGTCAAGACAACCGATAAATCAATAACGCCATGAAGAAAATACTCTGCGCGTGCCTCCTCGCCTGCGCCGCTTGTGACAAAAACGACCGTCCCCTCTACGACGACTCCTACTCGGCCCTGAATATATGGCTCGGACGCCAGGCCGTCGCCTCGGACAGCATCGTCTACAATTTCGCTTACCAGAGCGACTTCGATTCCATCGTCTTCTACGTCCGCCTGACAGGGTTCCCCGCGACCGCCGACCGCTCCTTTGAACTCGCGCCGGTCGAGGGCGACTCCGCGCTGGTGCACTACCGGACGCCGACCTACGTCCTGCCCGCCGGGACGTACCAGGCAGCCTTCCCCATCTACATCAACAAGCCGGAGGGGTATAGCGCCTTCAAGGAAAAAAGCGGACGACTCGTCTTCAAGGTCAAGGAAAACCCTGCCTTCCGCGAGGGCGCCACCGAGACCAGCCGCCTGCGCGTCGTCTTCAGGAACGCCGTCGGAAAACCGGATAACTGGGACGTCGCCACCTCCCCCTACCGCACCCTCGCGAGCGTCTTCGGAGCGTACAGCGACGCCAAGTACTCCTTTATTATACAGGTCACCGGTCGCTCCAACTTTAAAATCTATTACACCACCGTCCCGGGAGTCATCGAGCAACTGGCCGACGACGAGGTCACGCTCCTCGAGGCCACCGACATGAAAAACAGATGCAAGCTCGCCCTCATCGAGTACAATGCCGAGCGCGGCGACCTCCTCGACGAGAACAACGAGAAGGTCGTGTTCCCGTAAACCCTTAAATCAACGCGCATGAAAAATATATTGCAACTCACCGCCTTCCTCCTCCTCCTCGCCGCCTGCCGCGAGGACAAGGGCAACTACGACTACATCACCCTCGACGAGATCGCCATCGACACCGCCGGCACGGGCATACTCCCCGCCTACGCCATCTACCGCTACGACGCCCTCGCCATAGCCCCCGTCGTCACCCTCAACGGCAAAAGAGTGGATACCGACCCCCTCCTCGACGAGCAGCTCGACTACCACTGGACCATCTACAACGCCATCACCGGAGGAAACGTCTACCCCATCGACACCATCGGCGCGGCCCCCATGCTCGACGCCGTCATCACCCAGCCCGCCGGCTCATGGATCATACTCTTTACCGTCACGGACAAGCACACCGGCGTCAAAGCCTTCCGGGAGTTCCGCCTCCAGGTCGACGAGATCATCTCGGACGGCTGGATGGTGCTCTACGAGAAAGAAGGAAACGCGGACGTCGCCCTGATCGTCAACGACCGCGTCAAAAAGGGAGTCATCCGCGAGCGCCTCCTGCTCGACCTCTATTCCGCCTCCAACGGCGGCGAGCGGCTGCGCGGCCTCCCCGTCTCCATCCTCCATTCCATCGCCCCGATGCAATCCGGCGAGGTGCTCGTCGCCTCCGAGGAGCAGCTGGTCGGCGTCGACAAGAGTTCCTTCGCCCTCGCGTTCCCCACGGAAAAAATGTTCTGGGCGCCCCCGGCCGTCCGGGCCTTCTCGTACCTCGGCGGCAACTACACCCGCAGGGAGATCGCCATCAACAACAACAGGATTCATTACGTCAACTACATGTCCTCCGGCGTCTACCGCGTCAACGCCCTCGGCGTAGCCTGCTCCGGCGAATACGGCCGGCTCGCCCCGTGGCTCTCCAGCTACTACTCCTCCTCCTTCGAGGCCATCGCCTACGACCAGACCAACCGCCGCTTCCTCTGCGTCATCGCCAACGGGGTCTCCGTCGACACCCTCGACTCGAAGAATAAAACCGCTTTCGACGTCAACAACGTCGGAATGGAAATGATCTTCTCCGACTTCGGACGGCTCAACTACGAGTACACCCTGGCCCGGAACGGCAACGAACACGCCCTCCTCGTCTCCAATTTCGCCACCACCAACAGGGCCTCCGACCTCATCGCCATCGCCAAGCGCGACATGTCCGACTGCCCCGGCATCGCCAACGTCTCCTCGTTCGCGCCCGGCGGGCTCGGCGAGTTCGTCTACTACGCCTCCGGGGCCGACCTACACCTCTTCAAGTACAACGCCGCCGCCGCCGACCGCCTGCAAATAGCGTGGAGCGCCCCCGCCGGGGAGACCATCACCTGCGTCCGCCTCCAAAAAACCTATTACCCGATGTTCGTCCAGGCGGGCATACTCATCAACAACAACGCCGTGATATACGTCGCCACGTGGAACGCCGCCACCGCCTCCGGCGCCGTCTACCAGATGCTCGTCGACCCCTCCAACGGCGCCGTCAACACTTCCTCCGCCCTCCGCTACGACGGATTCGGCAAGGTCAAGGACATGGCATGGAAATGGACACTCTAAAAAGAACAATATGAAAACAACCCTCTTATCCCTCCTCCTCGCCTGCTGCCCGCTGCTCCTCGCGGCGCAAATACGCTTCGACGAAAACCCCTCGTGGCAGGAAACCCTCGACAAGGCTCGCGCTGCCGGGAAGTACATCTTCATGGATTGCTACACCGACTGGTGCGGCCCCTGCAAGACACTCGACAAAACGGTCTTCTCCCGCCCCGACGTCGGCGACGTTTACAACGCGCGCTTCGTCAACGTCAAGTACAACATGGAGCGCGGCGAAGGCCCCGCCCTCGCCAAGCAGTACAGCGTCGCGGCATACCCCACGCTCCTTTTCATCGACGCTGCCACCGGCGAGATCGTCCATCGCGTCGTCGGCGCCCGCGACGCCACCTATTTTATTGAACAAGCCGACGTCGCCCTCGACTCCCGCGACAACCTCCGGGGCGCGCGGCAACGCTACGAGGAAAGCGCCAAGACGCTCGACGACCTCCAGCGCTACCTCGACGCCCTCGCCCCGGCCGGCGCGTCCGGAGAGCAGGCCCGCGTCGTCTCCCTCTTCATCGAGGCGCTCCCCGACTCGGCCCGCCGCGAGGAACGCCACTGGCGACTGATCGAGCGCTACCTCCGCGACCCCCTCTCCGCGCCGCTCCAGCGCGCGTTTGCCGACCGCGCTACTTACGCCCGCGCCCTCGGGGCCGCTCGCGTCAACGCCAAGCTATCCTCCGCCCTCCAGTCGGCCTCCCTGGCATTCCTCGATCGAAAGGGCGACGACTCCGCGCGCTTCGACGAGACCCGCCACGCCGCCCTCCTCCGCCTCGCCCTGACAGTCGAAGACCCCGCTGCTCCCCTCTGCGCCGCGCACCTCCTGGCTGCCGGCCACGCGCGACGACGCGAGTACGCCGCCATGCTCGACGTCGCCCGCGACGCCCTGAAGTATAATATTGTTCAGGGACAACCCCGCCCCGTCTTCTTCATGGTCTACCTCGTCAAGCTCATCAACGCCCCCGACACTTCCTTACTCCTCTCCGGGGTCGACCTCGCCGACGAACTGATTGCCTCGACTCCCGACGCCTACATTGTCTCCTCTTTCCACGAGATAAAGGCGCTACTCCTCGACGCCGCCGGACAACCCGCCGCCGCCGCCGCCGCCCGCGAGAAGGGACACCGCCGCCCGCGACCCGCCGCCGCGACCCCTTCCTCCTCTTCATCCTCCCCCGCGGCTCCCGCCCGCGTCTCCTCCACTCCCGTCCGCGTCTCTCTCCCCGTCATCCCCGAGACCCCTTAGCCATCAATTACCCCTACATACAAACTCCCGCCGGCAGGCCCCCCCTGCCGGCCTCTTTTTTCCACCCTCCCCGTCCCCGGGAACGCTCCCCGCGGCGCCCGGAAAACAAAAAGAGGGCCGCCCGACGGCAGCCCTCCCCGACGCTTCTCGCGTCAACCCGACGGGATCCCCCGCCGGCGATCTCACTCATCCTCGACCACCTCCTCCTCCTCGGCGTTCTCCTTGCGGTGGCCCTGTTCCAGCGCGAGGACGTGCTTGTAGCGGTGGACGATCACGTTGTACTCGCGCACGAAAGGTTCGAGTTCCGGGGCGAAGTCCATCCCGTTGAGGACGATCACTGCCTCCACGCGTTCGGCTATGGCCGCGAGGTTCTCCTGGATGGGAACGCGGGCGACATGCATCGGATCGGCGCGTCCGGCTCGCTCGGCGTCGCGCTCGTGCATCAGTTCAATGAACTTCTCGTTGGAGTCTTTGAGCACGGTGACCCAATCGCCGAGGCCCAGCAGGATGACGAGCGGCGCGTAGGTCGCGCTGTAGAGTTCCGTCACGAGGTCGCTGATTGCCGCGCTCTCGTCGGCGTAGGTCTTACGGGTGAAGTTGCCGTACCCATCGACGAGCACGGTCAGCCGTTCGGCGGCGGCGCGCTTGTCCGGGTCGGGGTGAGTGAGGAGTCCCTTTAGCGCCATCAGGAAACTACGGACGGCGTTGTCGCGCGAGCGATCCTGCCGTCTGAGGTTTTCGGTGATGGCGCTTTTTTCGGCTTGGTCGAGGCTGCCGGTTACTTTGAGCAGCAGCTGGCCCAGCGCGGTGAAGAGCGCCATCAGGCCAAGGGCTCCGGCGCCCAGTTTCTTGATAAGGTCGTAAACGTCCTGCGCGGCCCGCACGAGGGTTTCGTTACGCATGGCATGAAGTGGAATGTTTTCTAAATGCTTCATAATGGTGTGTTTTTAAAGTTATGGAAAATCAGTCGTTTAATGCAGGTCGGGTTACCCCCTTCGAGGGGGTGGGGCATTTTGTCGCGCCGCCGCGACAACGTTTCCCGGTACGGGAAGGGTCGGCGCGGCGCCGCGACAAGGCTTCCCGCGACCGGGAAGGGTCGGTGTCGCGCCGCGACAAGGCTTCCCGCGACGGGAAGGGTTGTGGGGGCGCCCCCGCAAGGCATCCCCCCACCGGGAAGGGGGGGGGGCCCGCCCCCCCAAAAACACCCGGGGGGGGGCGGGG
>JAIROI010000161.1 GCA_031257615.1 Odoribacteraceae bacterium | reverse complement strand
TGTAGTTTAGTAAATGCCTTGTCAAGCACACCCATCCTCGCCCAGCGACTCACCCGGCAGTAAATGGTGTGCCAATTGCCATATTTTGCGGGCAAGGCACGCCACTTGCAGCCATTTTCTGCCATATATAGAAAAGCGTTTATAACGTGTAGGTTGTCGTAGGTCAACTTGCCTCTATGCTTCGGAAAGCAATCAGATATCTGATCGTATTGCACCTGTGTTATTTCCATGCACAAAGATAACTCTTTATTTTCATTTTATACTAACACGCCATAGTTTTATCCTGAATGATGGCAGTGTTTCTTGGGATTCTCGGATTAACGTATACCTTTGCGAGGGAATAAGAAGTTTTACATTAATTCGTTTATCACATGTTGTACCTCGCATTGTTCGGGCCCCCGGGGGCAGGGAAAGGCACGCAAGCTAAAAAAATTGCGGCAAAGTATCATTTGTATCATCTCTCGACGGGCGATATCCTGCGGACGGAAATCGCTAACGGGTCGACGCTTGGCCATCTCGCTGCCGGGATCATTAACCGGGGCGAACTCTTGTCGGACGAAGTGGTGATGGCCCTGGTGGAACACGCGATCGAGACAAGCGTCGGCGTGGAAGGCTTCCTGCTGGATGGCTTCCCGCGGACGGTGAAACAGGCGAAGTTGCTGGATGACTACCTGCACGCGCACGACAAACAAGGCCTGGACGCCCTCCTGAGTATCGAAGTCGACAGGGACGAACTCACGCGACGAATGCTGAAACGAGCCGCGGTGGAAGGACGCGTGGATGACACGGAGGAGGTGATCCGAAACCGTTTCGCGGAGTATGAAATGAAAACCAAACAGGTGGCTAATTATTACCTGGGACAGGGAAAATGCCTTGTCGTGGACGGGGACCGGAGCGTCGAGGAGGTATTCCAAACCCTCGTCGGGATCATCGACGGGCTGATATAACAAGAATCTTGCTTAGAAAAACGCATTAATCTTGCGAATTTGTTTCTAATCTGATCGGATAATTGTACTTTTGCTTCCGATTCAAAAGAAGTATGTTCCATTTTTCATGAAGAGCTATGACAATACGCAAGATTGATGACATTTACGAACTGTTGAAGAAACAGACCTGCAAGAAACGGCTGGTCGTCTCTTACGCCAATGACGAACATTCCATTGAAGCCGCCTACCGGGCCGTGAAGATGGGGATTATCGAGGCAACACTCTGCGGGGACGAAACGGTGATCCGGGACGTGTGCGCGCGGCACGGGTACGACGTCTCGCTGTTCCGCCTGATGCACGAACCGGAAGACACGAAGGCCGCCGCACTGGCAGTCCGGCTGATCCGGGACAAGGAGGCCGACTTCATCATGAAGGGCTTAGTCAGCACCGACAAGTACATGCGCGCCATATTAAATAAGGAGTGCGGGCTGTTGCCCCCGAAAGCGATCCTCTCCCACGTGACACTAATGGAGTGCGTGAACTACCACAAACTTTTGGTCGTGAGTGACGTTGCCGTGATTCCTATCCCGGACATGGAACAAAAAATCGCGATCGTGAAATACGTCACGCAGACGGCCAACATGCTGGGGATCGAGCGTCCCAAGGTGGCGCTGATCTCGGCAACGGAGCAAGTGCTGCCGAAAGTCTCCTCCTCGGTGGAGGCGGCGATCATCGCGAAGATGGGCGAACGCGGGCAACTGGGAAACATTGACATCGACGGCCCTTACGGGCTGGACGTGGCCATTGACGCCGAGGCCGCGGCCATCAAAAACGTTGTCTCCCCGGTCGCCGGCAACGCCGATTGCCTGGTATTCCCCAGCCTGGATGCCGGCAACGTCTTCTACAAGACAAATAATAAGCTCGCCAACACGCGAACGGGCGCCATTTTGGTGGGTGCGAGCGCCCCGAGCGTGCTCTCGTCGCGGGGAGATAACGTGGATACGAAGCTTAATTCTATCGCGTTAGCAGCGTTGCTGGCCAAATAGCGCGATTCTCGAAAAACTTTTTCGAGGAATATTTGATTATTCGGATAGAAAGCACGTAATTTGCACCCTGTTTGGAAAGCGTAAAAAATATATAGAGAGATGTCAAGAATTTGTCAAATAACCGGAAAAAAAGGGATGGTCGGAAACCACGTATCTCACTCGAAAAGAAGAGTAAAAAGGAGATTCGAGATCAACCTGTTCAAGAGAAAGTTCTACTGGTCGGAAGAAGACCGGTGGATACACCTGAAAGTGTCTGCTGCCGGCTTACGCCTGATCGACAAGAAAGGCTTAAGCTTGTGCTTGAAAGAGGCCATTGCTAATGGTTTAATTAAAAACATTTAAAATCAAACGAGATGGCAAAGAAAGCAAAAGGCAACAGAGTGCAAGTGATTTTGGAGTGCACGGAGCATAAAGCCTCCGGGGTACCGGGAACGTCCCGCTACATCACGACCAAAAACAGAAAGAATACTACCGAAAGGCTGGAGTTGCGCAAGTACAACCCCATACTGAAGAAAGTAACCGTTCATCGTGAAATAAAATAGTAAGGTCATGGCAAAGAAAGTTGTTGCAACACTGAAAACAAACGACAGTAGAGGGTTCGCGAAGGTGATCAAGATGGTGAAATCCCCGAAAACCGGCGCCTATACCTTCAAAGAACAAATACTTCCCACAGACGAGATCAAAGAAAGTCTGAAGAAGTAACCACCGAGTTTCAACTCGACATGAAAAGTTGCCCGACTGTTTACAGCCGGGCAACTTTTTTGCCCTATGGGGAACTGTCGGAGAGAGTTCCTTTTACCTGAGTTCGATCTAAGAAATCGGGGATTGACACGACACCAGCGGAAAATGGCCTATATTGCAGTGATTTGCGGGTCAGCATGCATCGAATTTGGGCCGTCCCAAATCCAATTTGGGTTGACCCAAACTCAATTTGGGTTAACCCAAACTCAATTTGGGTTAACCCAAACTCAATTTGGGTTAACCCAAACTCAATTTGGGTTAACCCAAACTCAATTTGGGTTGACCCAAACTCAATTTGGGTTAACCCAAATTCAATTTGGGTTGACCCAAACTCAATTTGGGTTGACCCAAACTCAATTTGGGTTGACCCAAACTCAATTTGGGTTAACCCAAACTCAATTTGGGTTAACCCAAATTCAATTCCGGTTAACCCAAATTCGATGAGCGTTGACTGCGAATTGCTGAAACACAGGTTATTTTCCATTGGCGTCGTGTCAATCCCCGATTTCTTAGATCGAACCCGTTTTTTTAGACCCCTAAAAACATCATCCGCGACCGCCGGAAAGATTCTTTTGCTCTAAAAAGCTTTCTGCTGGTCGGCGGAGAGTTCCTTTCACTATAAGCCCTCCGGCGTTCGCAGGATGTTTAGACTGTTTCTTGTGTCCGCGCTTATGAACCGGACAACACCTTGGGCGTTTCGCGATCACAAGGAGAGTTGCAGCAGCGCGATCTCGGGGCGTTGTCCGACGCGGCCGGGGAAGCCCAGGTAGCCAACGCCGCGGGAGACGTACAGTTGCTTCCCGTCGCGTTGATACAAACCGTTATACTCTGGGAAAAAATACCGGGCGGGAGTCCAGCTAAAGTTGCCGATCCGGAATCCCAGTTGCATCGCGTGCGTGTGGCCCGACAGCGTCAGGGCGACCGGGTGATGCACCACCTCCTCCCGCCAGTGCTCCGGATCGTGGGAGAGCAGCACGACCACGCGCCCGGACGTCCCCTGCAGGGCTTGCTGCAGGTTCCCGTAGCTGGGGCGCGGCGGTCGTCGCCAGTTCCTCACGCCGCACAGGTACACGGTGTCGCTCCCCATCGCGAGAGGCGCGCTGGCGTCGTTCAACACGCGAAACCCGCAGGCCTCCATGTTGCGATAAAAGTGTTGCATATTCTCCTCTTTTGCTTCCGGCGAGGGCCACCGGGTATAATCCCCGTGATCGTGATTGCCGGTGACGGCGAACTTCCCGAGCCGGGCGGTGATCCGCTTCAACTCGCTGCTCCACGGGAGGATCTCCGAGGCAAAATTATTCACCGCGTCGCCGGTCACCACCACCACGTCGGCCTGCAGCGCGTTCACCTCATCCACCATCTTACGGATGCCCGGGTAACTCTCGCCGAGGCTTCCCAGGTGAAGATCCGAGAGTTGCACGACGCGCAACCCGTTGAAAGCGGCCGGCAGTCCGGGGATCGTCACCGCGACCCTCGTCACCTCGTAGCGATAACGTCCCAGCGTGGCGCCGTGCAGGATCGCGAGAAAAGCGGCGAGGGCCGCGATCGCGGCCGTTCGCGTCACCCACCGTCGCCGTTTCAGCAAGAACGCGGCGGTCACCGCGAGGAAAACGGCCCGGGGCGCGTAATAAAGCAGCAGCAGCAGCACCCACTTCCCGGCCCAGAAATAAGCCTCCGGCCCCTCCAACCGCGGCATTCCCAGGTGGTAACAGACAAGCCCCGCCGCGAAAAACCCCGAGACGCCCCAGTAAAGTCGCCTCGTCCATCGCCCCCGGAATCGCGTCGTCAGGAAAAAAAGAATGTCGACGAGCAGCAGCAACGCGATGCCCGGCAACAGCAGGAAAGTCGCTATTTTCACGGTTGAAACGACAGCAGCCCGAAGCACTCCGGGCGGTGAAAATCAGGAGACGCGGCGTCGACCGGGTTCCACGAGAGAAAATGCGGCACGGGCAACCTGTCCCCGCACTTGTAAAAATTCCCCCTCATCGTCCGATCCGGCCCGGGGGCGAAGCGATGGCGGAAGAACGCGGAAAAAGGAATCGCGAGAGAGAGCGACCAGTGATACCACGCGCTGTTGCCCAGCCGTCTCACCTCCAGCGTCGCCTGCCTCATGATCGAGTCCAGCACCTCCGGAGGCGCCTGTTCGCGTTCGCGCCGGTCGTTGCCGTGGGCCAGCAGCAGCGTGCCGATGGCGTTACATTCAAGATTATAATACCCCCCGTCGGCCTCGGGCTGGATGAAAAACTCGACACACGAATCTTCCCACACCCGTCCGTTATCCGCGTGTTCGTTGGCGCGGAACTGCTGCTCGTCCACGTCAAAAACGAGAAGAAGATGCTCCCCGTGATACCCGATTCGGGCGCGCGCGACCGGACAGGCGGGGAACGTTTCCGGCCAGTTCACCTCGTCAATGGTGATGGCGGGAGCGAAGCGTCTCAGTTCCTTGAACAGGGAACTCCTCCGGAGGCGATGCACTACAACCTGCTTCATTTCAAGATAAATTCTCCTGTTCCGATCTGCTGCCCCTCGCTAAAGAGGTCAGCGACATACTTCCCCGGCCCGAGGCTGCCGTCATGCGGCCAGTAGATCGACGCCTCCAGCCGTTCGCCCTCGTAGACCACCTCCCGTCGGGCGGTGTACCCCAGCTCAACGTTCTGGAACTTAAAGCGAATTTGCTGCCCGTCCTCGATCGTCCTCCCGTCGGGACGCGTCACGCGCAGGTAGACAAACCGGGCGCCTCTCTTGGCGGTCGCGTTCCTGGAGATCGTGAAATCGGCCTTCAGCTGGGCGCATTTCCTGACCGTCGTCTCCTTTCCCCGTCGATTAATGGCGCGCAGCGCGAAGCCTTCCACGGAAAGCGTGGCGGCTTTCTCCAGTGTTTCCTCCATGCGCGTCGTTTTTTCCTCCAGTGACTTGTTTCGTTCCCTCACCCAGTTCATTTGTTTCTTTACCTCGTTATTCTCGGCCAGTAATTTCCGATTCGCCTGGTCCAGGGAGTCGATTTGCACGACATACCCCCTCATGATCGACTTCAGCGTGTTCACCTCCTTCTTGTACCGGTTAATTTCGGCGTACGAATCGGAGCGAAACCGTTTCATTTGCCCGATCAGCCCGGCGATCTTCTCTTGTTCGAGCGACAACTTCGCGTTCAGCGAATCATTTCCCGACTTCAGTTCGTCGTAGTGATTGCTCAATTCCAGCAATTCCTGTTGCAGCACCTCCTTCTCGGCGCTAATCGCCTGCATGTTCGCCCGGTTTTCCCGGTGGGCGATCAAGAAAAAGACCAGCACCACCACCAGCGCTGCCGCCAGCACCCCGACGGCTACTTTCAGCCGTTTCACCGGGCCATTTTCCGAAATATACTCATCCATGACACTCCTTATTATATAAACTCCGGCAAATGTACGGGGATCGGGGCAAATTTCCAAGTCGCCGTCGCGTCCGAACGCTTGTCGCGCGGCAAGCGAGGCTCTTGAAAACAGTGTCTTCTCGAATCTCCCCTGCCGCGCGACGCGACATCCCGGGCGGTCATTGTCCCCGGCGACCGGCTTTTAATACCTTGCCTCCACCGCCTTCCAGTCCACGATCCCCCACAGATCCTTCAGGTGGTCGGCGCGGCGGTTCTGGTAATCCAGGTAGTAGGCATGTTCCCAGACGTCGAAGCCCAGGAGCGGTTTCAGCCCGGTTGTCGCGGGGTTACCGGCGTTAGGCTCCTTCGCGATGGACAGTTTCCCCTGCCCGTCGCTCGCCAGCCAGACCCAGCCCGAGCCGAACAGCGTCGCGCCGGCCGACTCGAACGCCCCGCGGAACTCCTCGAAGGAGCCGAACGACGACTCGATCGCCGCCGACAGCTTGCCGGAGGGGCGCCCGCCGCCGTTCGGCGAGAACTGCGTGAAATAGAGGTTGTGATTCAACACCTGCCCGGCGTTATTAAAGACCGCGCCCGTCGCCTTTTTCACGATCGTTTCCAGCGGGGCGTCCTCGAGATCCGTGCCGGCGATCAGGTTATTCAGGTTGTTGACGTAAGTCTGGAGGTGTTTACCGTGATGACACTCCACGGTTTGTTTTCCAATGACGGGCGACAGGGCGTCCGTCGCGTACGGTAGTTGTACTAATTCAAATTTCATGGTGTTTTTCTTTTTTTGGTTACTACATGAGACGCGCGCGAACGAAAAAACAGGCCGTCGACGGTTGTTTTTCATCGTTAGCAATAGCAAAAGTAGGAAGAAATCTCGCTCCCCCCCGCGAAAACGCGTGCGATAATATTGATACGAGAATCGACCTCGTTGAATCGCCGCCCCCCGGGGAGGCTTTCGGGAGTTCCCGAAAGCGTCCCCGAGGCCTCGGTGAAGGTTTCGGGAGTTCCCGCAAGCGTCCCCGAGGCCTCGGTGAAGGTTTCGGGAGTTCCCGCAAGTGTCCCCGAGGCCTCGGTGAAGGTTTCGGGAACTCCCGCAAGCGGCAAATCGCGCGCGCCTGTCGAGGGAACCCGCGACGGGGGAGCAGTCGAGGATTCGCGATTATTTTGTTTTATCGGTTGAAAAGAATACTTTTGTCCGTGTAATGAAACACCGCGAGAAATGAAACAGGCAAAGACATTAGTGCTCGAAGAATTGGTAGACCTCTACTTGAAGCAGATGGGGTTCGACCGGAAGTTCAAGGAAATGGAGGCGTGCAAGGCGTGGCCGGAGGTCGCGGGGAAAGTGATCGCCGGCTACACGAGCGAAGTCAAGATGGTCGGCGAGAAACTCGTGGTTCATTTCACCTCGCCGGTGGTAAAGAACGAGATCATGATGGTAAAAGAGGGGCTGGTAAAAGCCCTGAACGACAAGATCGGCGAGCAAGTGGTAAAAGACCTCGTCTGTCGATGACAGTAAACAACTTAAACAACATACTCATGAGACTGATTACATCCAGAGATTTTATTAAGGTGCTGCAGGGCCACGATCGCGAAGGAAATAGCCTTTTGGCCAAGTTAATGATGTACGTGTTGCGGCTCAACAAGCTCAACAAGCTCCGCGAGGGCGTCTCGCAGGACACCCCCGAACTGTTCCTGGACAACCTGATACGGGCGCTCGGCGTGACGGTCGAGATCAGCGAGGACGACCTGCGTCGCGTGCCCGCGAGCGGCCCCTTCATCACGATCTCCAACCACCCGTTCGGCGGGCTGGACGGGATCATTCTCGCCAAACTCCTTGCCCCTTCCCGTCCCGGTTTCAAGGTATTAGTCGACAACCTGCTGATGCAGCTCGACCCGGTGCAGGACTATTTCCTGGGCATGCCCGCGCCCGGCGACCCGGACGCGCGGGGCAGCGGGCTGAAGGAAGCCATACTCCACGTGGCGGAGGGTAAACCGCTGGGGATCTTCCCCGCGGCGGACGTTTCGTCGTACCAGGCAGACCTGAACCAGGTGGAGGACGGGGAGTGGGACGCGGCGACGTTGAAGGCAATCAAGGCGGCGAGAGTGCCGGTGGTGCCGGTCTATTTCAAGGGATCGAACAGCCTGCTGTTCTACCTCCTGGGGCTGATTCACCCGGTGTTGCGAGGGATCAAACTCCCCTCGGAGCTGCTGAACAGGAAAAACAGGGTGGTGAAAACGCGGATCGGCAACCCGATCCCGGTGGAGGTGCAGGACGGGTTCCACGACATGGTGCAGTACGGGAAATTCCTGCGCGCGAAGACCTACTTGCTGGGGTCGTCGCTGGAGGTGAAGAAGTTCTTCCTCAAGTCGCAGCGGGCAAAACTCAAGGAGGAGCCTGTCGCGCCCGAGGGCGACAAGGAGATATTAAAGAGAGAAGTGGAGGCGATCGCCGCCGACCACACCCTTTTCTCGATGAAGCATTACGAGGTCTATTGCTGCCCGTCGGTGAAGATCCCCAACATCTTGAACGAGATCGGGCGACTGCGGGAGGTCACCTTCCGGGCCGTGGGCGAGGGGACAAACCGGAGCATCGACCTGGACGAGTACGACCTCTATTACGACCACCTCTTCATCTGGGACAGGGAAGAAGAGCAAATCGTGGGGGCGTATCGCCTGGGAAAAGGAAAAGAGATCGTCGACCATTACGGGATGCGAGGATTCTACACCAACTCGCTCTTCAAAATGAGAAAGGAGATACTGCCGGTGCTTTACGAGTCCATCGAGCTGGGCCGCTCCTTCATCCGCGACGCGTACCAGCGCAAGCCCCTGCCGCTTTTCGTCCTCTGGAAAGGTATCCTCTATTTCCTGCTGAAGCACCCCGAATACCGCTACCTGATCGGGCCGGTGACGATCAGCGGCCGCTACACGGAAGTCTCCAAGGAGCTGATCATGCGCTTCATCATGACCCATTACTACGACCGCTCGCTGGCCCGCTACATCTTCCCGCGCTCGAAATACATGGTGGGATCGGACGACCCGAAGGTGCAGGTGATGCTCGACGTGGCGCGGGAGGACATCTCGGTGCTGGACAAAATGATCGGGGACATCGAGCCGACAAGCGACAAGCTGCCCGTGCTGCTGAAGAAATACATCTCGCTCAACGCGAAAATCATCGGATTCAACATCGATCCCAAGTTTAACATGTGCCTTGACGGGCTGCTGATTCTCGACATCTTCGACGTCCCGATGCGGACCATCGAGTCGCTCTCGAAAGAGATCCAAGACGATCGAATCCTCGACCGCTTCTCGTCGGACAACATTGAGGTATAGCGCATGGACGACCTGGTCTGTCTGTTCAAGGGCATGTTAGTCGGACTGATGGTCTCCGTGCCGTTAGGACCGATGGGGGTGCTGATCATCCAGCGGACGTTGCACAAGGGCGCCCTTTCGGGCTTCTGTGCGGGAATGGGGGCGGCCTCGGCGGACTGCTTCTACGCGATGGTAGCGGCCTTCGGGCTGGGCTTCGTCGCCAACACGGTGCAGACCCACGAACTGCTGCTGCAGGTGTTAGGGGGAATATTCCTCCTCGGCATGGGCCTGAAAGTCTACT
The DNA here is from genome assembly GCA_031257615.1 of Odoribacteraceae bacterium. Lineage (GTDB taxonomy): Bacteria > Bacteroidota > Bacteroidia > Bacteroidales > Marinifilaceae > JAIRKS01. Next base: position 6,552 of record JAIROI010000161.1, on the reverse strand, counting down.
TCGACAACCCCCTTAAACAGATCAAACAACGCAGGAACGGCAGGGTGAGCAAGCGGGGATTGCTGGGCGACTACCTCTCGCTCTTCTTCCTGACCGTCTCGAACCCCATCGCCATCGTGATCTTCATGGCCGTCTTCGCCAGCATGGCCGTCTTCGGCGACGCGCCGACCTTCGCCGGCGAGATGCTGGTAGTGGTGGGCGTGTTGCTGGGCGCCGGCGTGTGGTGGTACTCGTTGGCCATGCTGGTCAACATCTTCCGCAGGAAGTTTCGCCTCAGGCTACTCATCTCGATCAACAAGGTCACGGGCATGATCATCGCCATCCTTGGCGCGATCGTGATCCTGCTCGCCTTCTCCCCGGTCATGTCGAAAGTCTTCCACTAATGTTCAAGAAGATCATATGGAGTCTGGTAGCCCTGCTACTCGCGGCCCTGGTCGCGGGAGCGCTCTGGTGGTTGCACGAGCGGGAGCAGGAGGAGAAAATCCCGGTGGAGACCTTTATCCCGGACAACTCGGCGATCGTGCTGCGCGTGCAAGACAACGTCCGGCTGCCGGCGGGAGACGGGACGCCGTTCCAGCACCCGCGCCTCCGTCGCGCGGTCGACGCCTTGACGCGCGCCGGGGTCGTCGACAGCGCCACCGTCACCCTGGCCATCAGGGTCGAGGGCAAGGAAAGCATCCGCTTCCTCTACGTCCTCAACCGGGACGGCCTCTTCCACCGCGGCGACCTGCCCGGCGCGCTGGAGCAATGCTTCCCCGGGAGCGCGGTCGACGAGCGGGACTTCGGGCGAAACGCGATCCATTCCCTTGTCATCGAAAAAGAAACCATCCGCGCCGCCGCCGTCGGCAGCCTCGTCTTGCTCTCCGACTCGAGACTCTACCTGGAGGACGCCCTGCGGCGCGTCGACATGGAGCGCCCCTACGAGCAGGCGCGCCACTACTTCTCCTCCTCCGCCAAGATCAACCTCTACCTGGGCGCCGCCTGCTTCGCCGAGCTGCTCCCCCTCTACCTCAAGAACGCGGCCGACCTGCGCGGCTTCTCCTGGGGGGCCTTGGACGGCTACCTGACGACCGACGGGGCGAGCTTCCACGGCTTCCTGCACCCCGGCGAGACCGCCCGGGCATTCCCCGCGGCGCTGCGAGGCCAGCGAGCCGTCGGCGCGAGGCTGGACGAGGTCTTGCCGGCAGACGTGAAAGCGGTGAGCATCCTGCGACTGAGCGATACCAAGAAATACCTGGCCGACCTGGAGGCCTACCGCCTCGCGGCAAAGCTCCGCGAGTCCGTCCTCAAGCGCGAGCAGGAGTACGCCAAACTCTTCGGGAGTAACGCCAGGGGAGAATGGCAGGAATTGTTCCGCGGGGAGATCGCCAAGGGAGTCATGGAGGTCAGCGCGGGAGGCGAAGAGGAGGGCGTGATCGTGATCCACCTGACCTCCGGGAGCAAGGGCGACGACCTGCTGCGGAGGATGATCACCCACCGCGCCGCCCGCGCCGGCATGGAAGCCAGCGCCCTGCAACACCTCTACCGCCTGGAGCGAAACGAGATCGTCTACTACGATATGCCCGCGACCGACTTCTGCAGCATCCTCTGGGGCGACGTCTTCGACGGGATGCCGGCGCGCTACGCCTTCGTCCAGGACAACTACCTGGTGCTGGCCTCCTCGCGCCTCGCCGTGCAACGCTTCGTCAAGGACTACTTCCGCCACTCCAGCATACGGGACGCGGCCTGGTACAAGCGCGTGAGGGAGCGCCTCGGGGTCAACCACAACTGGATGCACGTCGCCGCCACCTCCCCACTCTTGCCCCTCTACCGCCTGCGCGCCAAGGGCGCGTGGGCCGACTACCTGCGCGCCGGGGAACCGGGCCTCTCCGCCTGGGGATACCAGTGGAGCGGGGAGGAGGGAATGCTCTACGCCTCGCTCGCCGCGAGCGCCGGAAGCGCCGAGAAACAGACCGCGCGACTGCTCTGGCAAACCAGGTTGGACGCCGACGCGGCCTCGAAACCCGCCATCGTCAAGAACCACGTCACGGGAGAGCGGGAAGTGATGGTGCAAGACCGGGCCAATACCCTCTACCTCATCAGCGACGTCGGGCTAATCCTTTGGAAGCTACCCGTGCAGGGAGCCATCAACAGCGAGATATACCAGGTGGACTTCTACAAGAACGGCAAATTGCAATACCTCTTCTCCACGCCGACCCACCTCTACATCGTCGACCGCAACGGCTTCCACCTGCCCCGCTACCCCCTGCCCCTCAAGAGCCGCTGCGAGGTCGGCGTCACCCTCTTCGACTACGAGAACAACCGCGACTACCGCGTGGCCGCCCCCGGCGAAGACCGCCACCTCTACCTCTTCGCCCTGGACGGCAACCCCGTGAAAGGATGGGAAACGCCGACAAGCAGCAACGCGATCGCCTCCAAGATGCACCATTTCAGGACAGGCCAGCGCGACTACCTCGTCTTCCTCGATCGAGACCGCCTCTACATGCTCGACCGACGCGGGAAGACGCGCACCCGGGTGGATCACCCCTTCAACGTCGCCCCGCACACCCCCTTGTACCTGAGTCGCAGGGCAGGAAAACCGGTTGTCCTCTTTGCTGACGCCCGTCGCGAGGCCTGGTGGGTAGACTTCGAGGGCAACGCCGGCTCGTGGAAAAGCAAGGACGCCGCCCCCTATCACCTGAACGTGGGCGACGTGAATGCCGACGGCATCGACGAGTGGATCTTCGCGAGCGGGGAAACCCTCTCGATTCACGACCAGCAGGGACGCCTCCTCCGCGAAAAACGCTGGGAGGGAGCCACCCTCGGTTTCCCCTACATCTACCGCTTCTCCTCGCGGGACGTCCGCGTGGGACTCCTCGACGAGGCCCGCGGCCAACTGCTGCTCGCGGGCAGCGAGTTGAGCAAAGGATTCCCCCTCGCCGGCGCCACCCCCTTCTCCGTGGCCTTCCACGGCGGCGACAGCGACGCCGCGGCCGGCTTCAACCTCTTCGTCGGCGGGCAGGACGGCTACCTCCTGAAATACCGGGTGCAAGAGTAGTCAACTCCTCGACAAGCATCTCGTCCGAACGCTCCACCCAGGAAACAAACCCCGGCGAGGGACGGTAGCAAGGAAGATAATCCAGCAACGCGCTCAAATCAAAAGAAGGCGACGCGACGCCCGCCCCGGCAAGCGACGCGTCAAAGGCATTACACTCCTGCTCGACATGCGCCGGCACCATCATCGCGGGCTTCTGCAAATACATCGCCTCGCACACGGACTCGAAACCGCCGGTACACGCGAACGCCATGCACCCGGCCATCTGTTCCAGGAACGACGCGTCATTCAGCTGGTAAAACACTAGATTATCATCCACCCGCGTCACCTCCGGAGCGCCCTCCTTGCTCCAGAAAAAGCGCAACGGCACGTCGGGAAACCGCCCGTGCCACTCCTCCACCTGCGTCGCGAACCCCGCGTCCAGCACGTAGCCAAGCACGTACTCCCCATCCGTCCTCCTCAACTCCCTCACCTCCCGACGGACGCGCGGGGGAATCACCCGGATACGCCCGTGCCCCGCCATCTCCCGGAAAGAGAGCGCCAGCAACTTCGCGGCCCGCGCCCCCGTCAACCGCGTAAACAGGCGAAGCGCCCACAGCTCCACACGGTTCACCCCGCGCGGGAACGAAAAACCGGGATGCAGGAACAAGCACTGGTGAGCCATGCAAACGCACGGCGTCTTCGGCCGGAACAACGCGTACGTCACCCCCGTCAACACCTCGTAGAAATTCACCACCGCGTCCGCGTCTCCCGCCTTCAACCGCCGCCGCAACCGGCGCACGCTCCCCGCGTACAGCGGCCACCTCAGCGCCTGGTACGCGATCGTCCGCGCCATCGACGCCCCCTTCTTCTTCCTGGAATACACGAAATACGGGCTATCAAACGTCTCCACCTCCACCCCCATCCGCTCCGCGAAAAACGCCGGCAACGTCGCCCCCCTCCGCTTCCCCACCAGCGCGCCCACCACCTCGTGACCCCTCTTCACCAGCGCGTCCCGCGTCGCGATCGCCTGCGTCAGGTGACCCCTACCTTCCCCCTGCACCACGAACAGGAATCTCATACCCGCTCCCGGTCGCACGCCGTCCTCTCCTTCAACTCCTCGCTCGCGCCCCCCTCGTAATACACCACCTGCCACGCCCCCTCCTCGTCCTCCACCAGCGCCGACAGCGACTCCACCCAGTCCCCCGAATTTAAATACCGCACCGCGCCGTACAACTTGTCATCCGGCCGGTGTATATGCCCGCAGATCACCCCCTGGCACTGCTTCGCCCGCGCCAAACTCACCAACGAACCCTCGAAGTCGGAAATATACGACACCGCCGACTTCACCTTGTCCTTCACCGCCTGCGAGAACGAGTAATACGGCTTCCCCCGAGCGCTCCGGTAGCGATTATAATACTTGTTCAGGTACAGCAACAACGTGTACCCGACGTCGCCGAGCCGCGCGAGCCACCTCACCCGCGACGTCACGCTATCGAACACGTCGCCATGCGTCACGTAGTACCGTTTCCCGTGGCTCTCGTGCACGAAATCCTTCACCACTTTCAGGTTATAGAACTCCACCGGCGCCAGCGCGTCGATAAAATCGTCATGATTCCCCCTCACGTAGATCACCTCCGTCTCCCGGTTCTCCATCATCTTCATGATGACCCGAAAGAACAGCAGGTGTTGCCCTTTCCACACCCTGTGCGACTTGTTCTTGATATGCCACCAGTCGATGATATCCCCGTTCAGGATAAGCCTTTTGCAATCCACCGACTTCAGAAATTCCGCTGCCTCTCGCGTCTTGGAGAACGGCGTCCCCACGTGCACGTCCGAGATCACAACTGTCGAATAATACTTTCTCTCCATACATTCATTACTTCTCCCCGCGAAAGTCCCCCCTCCCTGTTACGATCCCGAGACCCCCTTGTTACATTTCAGCTACTCGTCGTCATCCTCCCGGCACTCGGTCGCGCCCTTCACTTTTTCCTCGCGGGACGCGGCGGGGCGGACGTCGCCACCGCCCCTTTCTTTGCCCCGTTTCCCTCACGGGATCACCATGTAAACGATCTCGGAGAGTGGGCCGGGTTCCCCGCGGGCGCTCACCCAACGGAGGGCAAAACAGATGTGACGACCGCTGTCCCGCTCGGATAGCGGCAACACCAGCGGGTTGCTCGTGCTGCTCAACTTGGAGACCAGCTCGCTGCCGCGGACGATGCGTATCTCGTCGAGAATCAGGTAACAAACCTCCACCTCGCGTTGTCCATCCGCCTTTCTCCGTTTCCCCGTGGCGAGATCGTAATACGTGAACCTGATCGTGTGAGCTTGACTCCGGTCGATGGTATATCCCGGCACGTCCTTCGCGATGCGCGTCGGGGAATCCCTCTTCCTCTCGCGTTGCGGGATCGCCATCGCGTACAGGTCCTCGTCGGAGACGATCTCCCCGGGAAGGCTTTTCAGGACGTCGACCATGACGAGATACGGGGGCACGAGTTCCTTCCACGCCTCGGCCAGCCTGATGATATCCACCGAAGTACGTCTTGCATCGTTGACCCACCCGTCGTGAGCCTCGATGTATGCCTCCATCACCGGGAGGCACTTGTCATCGTACCACTTTCCGATGACGCCATCCGGGTGAAACCCCATGCGATCGCGGTTACCGGTGGCGCTCATGTAATCGCGTAACCTTTCCACGCGGTTACGGTATCCCCCGTATCCTCCTTTAATCCAGTAAGGTATTCTCATCATTCTCTGTTTGAAGTGACACATTCTCTATTGAGGGCGACCCGTTTCCCGTCGTCGACGACCCGTTCCCCATCGGTGCAAAGGTAAATTAATTTTTCGATAATGCATTTTAGTTTTTAGTTAAACTATAATAAATTATCAAATGATCATTCAGGTTTCTTGTTATGCTCTTTGAATTTCTTGTAATATACTCCCAATAGTTTATCATACTTTTTGAATTTCTTTCTGAGCTTCTCTAATTTTTCAAGAGGCCTCTCTAATTTTTTGTAGAGTCTTTTTAATTATTGGATTACCTTCCTGAATTGTTCGGAAGGTTATTCCAATTTTTCAGTATGCTATCTAAATTATTCAATAGCTTATTCTAATTTTTCAAGAGGCTATCTCAATTATTGTAGAAGCTTCTCTAACTTTTCAGAATGCTTTTTTAATTTTTAAAGTGCATTGATAAACTTTTTAGGTGATCTCTCTAACTTTTAAATATGTCATCCGCGGTCGAGGAGAGCCTTTCCGCGATCGAGAACGGCCTTTCCGCGGTCGAGGATGGGGCGTTCTCCGTCAAGAATAGCTTACTCCCCGTCGAGAACAGGTCATCCTCCATCGAGAACAGGTCGTTCCCCGTCGAGGGAGAGGGAGGCGGGAAGATAGAAAGAAAGGGAGGCGATGGGGCCTCCCTTTCCGCGGGTGGGGGGTAGAAGCTGGTGGTGGAAGGCGGGGGTTAGAGTTTGGCGGATTTGGCGATGTAATCGCGGGAACGGTCGGTGGAGACGAGGGGGAGGAGCGCGCGGGCGCGG
>JAIROI010000154.1 GCA_031257615.1 Odoribacteraceae bacterium | reverse complement strand
TGAAAGTGGAGCGCTTCCTCGGCGGGAAGAATAAAAAGGAGAAGAAATCCCAACATTCAAACGATTGAACGATGCTAATAGATAAGATTGTCGCGAAGATACCAGGAGCGCGCGCGGAGGGAAACGAGACGCCGACGATAGTCGTGGCGCCAGGGGATTACCGCGCGCTGGCGCTTTTCCTGCGGGACGACGAGGAGACGCGATGCGACTTTATGGTGTGCATGACGGGCGCGGATCGCGGGGAGTCGCTGGGCGTGGTGGTGCTGCTGGAGTCCACGACGCTGGGCCACCGCGTGTACGTGGAAACGACGACGACGGACAGGGAACACCCCGCGTTGCCCACCGTGAGCGACCTGTGGGAGACAGCAAACCTGAACGAGAGGGAGGTGTACGACTATTTCGGCATCCGCTTCTCCGGCCACCCGGACATGCGCCGCCTCTTCCTGCGAAACGACTGGGTGGGCTATCCCCTGAGAAAAGATTACGACGCCAGCGAGGCCGCGAACCCCGTGCGGCTGGAGAGCGACGAGTCACCGGACGTCACGCTCTCCTGCCGGGAAGACGGCGGCGAGGAAACGCGCTCGCTGTTCGACGACGAGGAGTACGTGGTGAATATCGGCCCGCAACACCCGGCCACGCACGGCGTGCTCCGCTTCAGGGTGGCGCTCGAAGGGGAGATCGTGAAGAAGGTGGACGTCCATTGCGGGTATATCCACCGGGGAATCGAGAAGATGTGCGAGAACCTGTCGTACCCGCAGATGCTGCCGCTTGCCGATCGGCTGGATTATTTGGCCGCGCACCAGCACCGTCACGCCCTGTGCCTCTGCATCGAGGAGGCGCTGCAGTTGGAAGTGCCGGAACGCGTGAAGTATATCCGGACGATCATGGACGAGCTGAATCGCCTGTCGTCGCACCTGCTTTTCTGGTCGACACTGTGCATGGACCTGGGCGCGCTGACCGCCTTTTTCTACGGGTTTCGCGACCGCGAGAAGGTGCTCGACATCATGGAGGAGACCACCGGCGGGCGACTGATCCAGCATTATAACGTGATCGGCGGCGTCTCGGCCGACATTCACCCGAACTTTACGCGACGGATCAAGGAGTTTATCAAGTACTTGCCCCCGATGCTAAAGGAGTACGACCAGGTCTTTACCGGGAACGTGATCGCGCGGCAACGCATGGAAGGCATCGGGGTGCTGTCGCGGGAAGACGCGATCTCCTTCGGCGTCACCGGCCCGTCGGGACGCGCCTCGGGATGGGCGTGCGACGTGCGGAAACGGAGACCGTACGGGGTGTACGACAAGGTGGATTTCAAGGAGATCGTGTACACGGAAGGAGACTCGTATCGCCGCTACTTAGTGCGCGTGAAGGAGATCGTGGAGTCGCTGCGCATCCTCGAGCAACTGGTGGACAATATCCCGGCAGGAGACTTCGCCGTGAAAACGAAGCCGGTGATCAAGCTCCCGGAAGGCCGCTATTTCAAAAGCGTGGAAGGGAGCCGGGGCGAGTTCGGCGTCTACATCGAAAGCCGGGGCGAGAAGACGCCCTATCGCCTGAAATTCCGATCGACGAGCTTCCCGCTGGTGTCGGTAGTGCCGCACCTGGCGCGGGGCAACAAGATCGCGGACCTGATCGCGATTGGCGGTACATTGGATTATATCGTGCCGGACGTCGACCGGTAGTCTCTTATTAAATCTACAAGGATGTTTGATTTTTCAGTTATCACACAATGGATCGACCAACTCCTGCGAGGGGTGATGCCCGACGCGGCGGCCCTCGTGGTGGAGTGCGTCCTTATCGGGTTAGCGTTGTTGCTGGGGTACGCGGTCATCGCCCTGGCGCTGATTTACGTGGAACGGAAAGTATGCGCGTGGTTTCAGTGCCGGCTGGGGCCGAACCGGGTAGGGCCGTTCGGGTTGCTGCAAAGCGTCGCGGACATGATCAAGATGCTCATTAAAGAGATCATCGAGATCAAACACGTCGACCGGTTTCTCTTTGGCCTGGCGCCGTACATCGTGATCATTGCCTCGGTAGCAGCCTTTTCCTGCCTCCCGTTCGCGAAAGGCTTGCAGGTACTCGACTTCAACGTCGGGATATTCTTCCTGGTCGCCGTCTCCTCGATCGGCATCGTGGGAATCCTGCTCGCCGGGTGGGCCAGTAATAATAAATACTCGCTGATCGGGGCCATGCGAAGTGGCGCGCAGATGATCAGTTACGAACTCTCCATCGGGTTGTCCATCCTGACGATGGTGGTGCTCTCCGGGACGCTGCAAATCACGGAACTCGTGGAAGGACAGGCCGACGGGTGGTTTCTCTTCAAGGGCCACCTGCCGGCGTTGATCGCCTTCGTGGTCTACCTCGTGGCAGGGACGGCGGAGACGAATCGCGGGCCTTTCGACCTGCCGGAAGCCGATTCGGAGTTGACGGCCGGGTATCACACGGAGTACTCCGGGATGCATTTCGGCTTTTTCTACCTGGCCGAGTACCTGAATATGTTTATCGTGGCCGGCGTCGCCGCCACCCTCTTCCTGGGAGGATGGATGCCGCTGCACGTCCCCGGGTGGGAGGGCTTCAACGAGGTGATGGATTATATTCCCTCGCTCCTCTGGTTTCTCGGCAAGGTGGGGGTGATGATCTTCGTGATCATGTGGTTCAAATGGACGTTCCCCCGCCTGCGTATCGACCAACTGCTCCGCCTGGAGTGGAAATACCTGCTCCCGATCAACCTGCTGAACTTGCTGTTGATGGTAGTCGTGGTGGTTTACAAGTTACATTTCTAATCACGAAGCGTCATGAATAGTGTAAATAGGTATATCGTCAATTTTTTCGCGGGGCTGCGCTCGCTGCTCGTCGGTATGCGGACCACGCTCCGGGTGTTCTTCCGCAAGAAAACGACGGAGCGTTACCCGGAAAACCGAAAGGAATTAGTCATGTTCGACCGTTTTCGCGGGGAACTGGTGCTGCTGCACGACAGCGAAAATCGCCACAAGTGCATTGCTTGCGGGATATGCGAGGTAAATTGCCCGAACAGCACGATCCGGCTGACGAGCGAGATGGTGACCGACGAGGCGGGAAAAAAGAAAAAGGTGCTGATCGAGTACTCCTACGACCACGGGAGTTGCCTTTTCTGTCAGTTGTGCGCGCGAACGTGCCCGCAGCGGGCGCTGGACTTCGTCCCCACGTTCGAACACGCCGTCTTCACCCGCGAGAAGTTGGTGCACAAGTTGAACCGCGAGGGATCAACCCTGGCGCCCAAACCCGTCGCGGAGAATCTCACCGTATAATTTCACGCTTATGAATATATCCATACAAGAAACGGTCTTTTTCCTGCTGGCGGCGGTGATTGTCGTCTTCTCCGTTCTGACCGTCACGACCAAACGAATCCTGCGCTCGGCAACCTACCTGTTGTTCGTGTTGTTCGCCACGGCGGGGATCTATTTTCAACTCGACTACTCGTTCCTGGGCGCGGTGCAACTCACCATCTACGCGGGCGGGATCATCATCCTCTACGTCTTCTCGATATTGCTGACCAACCAGCAGGCAGACGAGAAACTGGAGAAACTCAGGAATAGCAAGGTGCTGGCCGGAGCCATCGCCGCTGTCGCCGGAGTGGGAATCACCCTCTTTCTGCTCCTCACGCACTCCTTTGGCCCCTCCCGCCTCGAGGGAGGCGAGGTACCGGTGAAAGTGATCGGGACAGCCCTGATGGGAACAGACAAATACCAGTACTTGCTCCCCTTCGAAGTGATCAGCATCCTCTTGCTGGCTTGCATCATCGGGGGAATCATGATCGCACGAAAACGATAAAACAACAGGGACCATGGAAGAACTACACTTAGAATATTACCTCGTCGCGAGCGCCATCATGTTCTTCGCCGGGGTATACGGGTTCATCACCCGCCGCAACTTGCTGGCGATATTGATCTCGATCGAGCTAATCTTAAACTCGGTGGACATCAATTTCGCGTTATTCAATCGTTTCCTTTTCCCCGGCCAACTGGAAGGCTTCTTCTTCACGCTGTTTGCTATTGGCGTCTCCGCCTGCGAAACGGCAGTCGCCATCGCGATAATCATCAACATCTACCGCAATATCCGGAACATCCAGGTGAAGAATCTCGAACAACTGAAGGACTAATCATGATAAACATCGATAACACATGGAATATACACTCTTTATAGTACTCCTGCCGTTCCTGTCGTTCCTGTTCCTGGGGCTGGTCGGGAAAAGACTGACGCCGCGCGCGGCGGGGTACATCGGAACCGTTGTCCTGGCCATTTCGACCTGTTTGTCTTACATCACGGCGTGGCACTACTTCACGACGGCGAAGGTCGACGGGGTTTTCGAGAAACTGACGCCCCTGAACTTTACGTGGCTGAACTTCACGGAAAAACTGCACATCGACCTGGGCATCCTGCTTGACCCGATCGCGGTGATGATGCTCGTGGTCATCACCACCGTCTCCCTGATGGTGCACCTTTATAGTGTCGGTTACATGCACGGGGAGCGAGGATTCCAGCGCTACTACGCCTTCCTCTCCCTCTTCACCTTTTCCATGTTAGGATTAGTCGTTGCGACCAACATCTTCCAGATGTACATCTTCTGGGAACTGGTGGGCGCCTCCTCCTACCTGCTGATCGGCTTCGACTACGCGCACCCGGAAGCGGTGGCCGCCTCCAAGAAAGCCTTCATCGTCACGCGCTTCGCGGACCTCGGCTTCCTGGTGGGCATCTTGATCCTCTCGTTCTACACGGGAACCTTCGATTTTGAACGCCTGACCTCCGGCGACGCGTCCCTGTTTGCCGGGATGGAGGGGCTATCCTTCATGGGATGCTCCGTGGTCAGCTGGGCCTTGGCATTGATATTCATGGGAGGCGCCGGCAAATCGGCCATGTTCCCGCTGCACGTCTGGTTGCCGGACGCGATGGAAGGCCCCACGCCCGTCTCCGCCCTGATCCACGCGGCGACGATGGTCGTTGCCGGCGTATACCTCGTGGCGCGTCTCTTTCCGGTCTACTACCTGCAGGCCCCTGACGTGTTGGTGCTCGTTGCCATCGTGGGCGCGGTCACCTCGCTCTACGCCGCCATCGTGGCGTGCGTGCAGACGGACATCAAGCGCGTGCTGGCCTTCTCCACGATCTCGCAGATCGGTTTCATGATGGTGGGCCTCGGCGTCTCCGGCATGGAAGGCCGCGAAGGACTGGGATACATGGCCTCCATGTTCCACCTCTTCACCCACGCGATGTTCAAGGCACTGCTCTTCCTGGGAGCCGGGGCGATCATACACGCCGTCCACAGCAACGAGATGGAGCACATGGGAGGACTACGAAAATACCTCCCCATCACGCACATCACCTTCCTCGTCGCCTGCCTGGCCATCGCGGGCATTCCCCCCTTCTCCGGTTTCTTCAGCAAGGACGAGATCCTGGCGGCCACCTTCCATTTCAACCCCGCGCTGGGCGCGGTGATGAGCCTCACGGCCGGCCTGACGGCATTCTACATGTTTCGCCTTTACTACCGGATATTCTGGAACAAAGCCAGCCATCGCGACCACGCGCCCCGCGAAGCCCCCGGCTCCATGACCGTACCGTTAACCTTCCTGGCTGCCGCGACACTCGTGGCGGGATTCATCCCCTTTGGTAAATTCGTCACCAGCGACAGCGCCGAGTACATCATCCACCTCGACTGGACCGTCGCCGCCGCGAGCGTCGCCGTGGCGCTAATCGCCATCGGGATCGCCACCCTCTTCTACCGCCGGGAAAGCCCGATCCCCGATCGCCTGGCCTCCTCCCTCCGGGGACTACACGCGGCGGCCTCCAGGCGCTTCTACCTCGACGACCTCTACCTCTTCGTCACCAAGAAAATCATATTCAACGGAATCTCGAAACCCGTCGCCTGGTTCGACCGCCATGTCGTGGACGGCGCCATGAACGGTTTCGCGACCCTCTCGCAACGCGTCTCGTACTCCATCCGGGGATTCCAATCCGGGCAAGTGCAGCAATACGTGATGGTCATCCTGTTGGGCGTCCTCCTGATCGCCGTACTGGCACTATTCATTTAAAACGACAACGCGCATAATGAAAAATCCAGAAGACTTTAAAATACACGCGATATGAACTTCCTATCACTCTTTGTCCTCGTACCGGTACTGATGATGGTCGGGCTATTCCTCTCGAAAAACCTGACACAAATACGCGCCGTGGCAGTCACCGGCGCCTCCCTCCTGCTGGCCTTGGCCGTGGGCCTGGTCTTCGCCTACCTGGGCGAGCGCGCCGCCGGCAACACCTCCGAGATGCTCTTCGCGGCAGACCACGTCTGGTACGCCCCCCTGAACATCCACTACTCCGTTGGCGTTGACGGCATCTCCGTGGCCATGCTCCTCCTCTCCGCCATCATCGTCTTCACCGGCGTCTTCGCCTCATGGAAAATGGAATTCCTCGAAAAAGAATTCTTCCTTTGGTTCTGCCTACTCTCCACCGGCGTCTTCGGATTCTTCATATCCCTCGACCTCTTCACCATGTTCATGTACTACGAGATCGCCCTCATCCCCATGTACCTGCTCATCGGCGTCTGGGGAAGCGGCCGCAAAGAATACTCCGCCATGAAACTCACCCTCATGCTCATGGCCGGATCCGCCCTCCTCCTCCTCGGCATCCTCGGCATCTACTACCTCTCCGGCGCCACCTCCATGAACCTCCTGGAAATCGCGCGGACAGGCGTCCCCGCGGCATCCCAAAACTGGCTCTTCCCCCTCGTCTTCGTGGGCTTCGGCGTGCTGGGCGCCCTCTTCCCCTTCCACACCTGGTCGCCCGACGGACACGCCTCCGCCCCCACCGCCGTCTCCATGCTACATGCCGGCGTGCTCATGAAACTCGGCGGATACGGGTGCTTCCGCGTCGCCATCTACCTCATGCCGCAAGCCGCCAACGAACTCGCCTGGATATTCATCATCCTCACCGGCGTCAGCGTCGTCTACGGCGCCTACTCCGCCATCGTCCAGACCGACCTCAAATACATCAACGCCTACTCCTCCGTCAGCCACTGCGGACTCGTACTCTTCGCCATCCTCATGCTCAACCAAACAGCCATGAACGGCGCCATCCTGCAAATGCTCTCCCACGGACTCATGACGGCCCTCTTCTTCGCCCTCATCGGCATGATCTACGGGCGCACCCACACCCGGGACATCAGGCAAATGCAAGGACTCATGAAAATCATGCCCTTCCTCGGGGTTTGCTACGTCATCGCCGGTCTCGCGTCCCTCGGGCTCCCCGGACTCAGCGGGTTCGTGGCCGAAATGACCATCTTCATCGGAGCCTTCATCCACCAGGACGCCTTCCACCGCGTATTCACCATCATCGCCTGCACCTCCATCGTCATCACGGCGGTATACATCCTGAGAGTCGTCGGGAAAATACTCTACGGCCCGGCGGCAGACCACCAACACATCGACGCGGGAGACGCCCGCTGGTACGAACGAACCTCCACCATCGTCCTCATCCTCGCCATCGCCGGCATCGGACTGGCGCCCCTCTGGATATCGGACATGATCAGCGACAGCCTCCTACCCATCGTCCAAAACATCAACCTGTAAATCTACCCGAACATGGACTACTCCAACTTCATCTACCTGAAAGAAGAACTCTCCCTGATCGCCGTAATCGTCATCCTCCTCCTCTACGACATATTCGGCTCCAAAAAAAGCCTCAACTACTTCCAGCCCGCGGCCTGCCTCCTCTTCGCGGCACACATCCTCTTCACCTGCTGCCCCGCCGGGCAAACGCTCGCCATCTTCGGCAACATCCCCCCGGCCGACCAGGCAAACGCCGCCGCGAGCGTCTATCCCACCTTCAGCGGCATGTACAACCTCTTCCCCCTCGGCTCCATCATCAAAACCATCCTCTCCGTCGGCACCCTGATCGTCCTCCTACAGGCGCGCGACTGGCTCGAAGAGGAACAAACCCGCGTCCGCCGGGGAGAATTCTACATGATCACCCTCTTCACCCTGCTCGGCATGTACTTCATGATCTCCGCCGGCAACTTCCTCCTCTTCTACATCGGACTCGAACTCGCCTCCGTGCCCATGGCCACCCTCGTCGCCTTCGACAAACACCGCAACCACTCCGCCGAGGCAGGCGCCAAATACATCCTCACCGCCGTCTTCGCCTCGGGACTACTCCTCTACGGCATCTCCCTCCTCTACGGCACCACCGGCACCCTCTACTTCACCGACATCCCCGCCGCCATCAACGGAAGCCCCCTCCAAATCATGGCCTTCATCCTCTTCTTCGCCGGCATGGGATTCAAACTATCCCTCGTCCCCTTCCACCAGTGGACGCCAGACGTCTACCAGGGCGCCCCCACCCCCGTCACCGCCTACCTCTCCGTCATCTCCAAGGGAGCCGCCGCCTTCGCCCTCGTCACCATCCTCTGCAAAGTCTTCGGAAACATCACCGAACACTGGCAACCCATCCTCTTCTGGATCACCATCGCCACCATCACCGTCGCCAACCTCTTCGCCCTCCGCCAGCAAAACCTCAAACGATTCCTCGCCTACTCCTCCATCTCGCAAGCAGGATACATCATGCTCGGCGTCATCAGCGCCTCGGCCACCGGCGTCACCAGCCTCCTCTACTACATCCTCGTGTACATCTTCTCCAACCTCGCCGTCTTCGGGGTCATCACCATCATCGAACGACGATCCGGGAAAGAAACCATCGACGACTACAACGGACTATACACCACCAACCCCCGCCTCAGCCTCGTCATGATGATCGCCCTCTTCTCCCTCGCCGGCATCCCCCCCCTCGCCGGATTCTTCAGCAAATTCTTCGTCTTCGCGGCTGCCGTCGAACAAGGATACTACTGGCTCGTCTTCATCGCCCTCCTCAACACCGTCATCTCCCTCTACTACTACCTCCGACTCGTCAGGGCCATGTTCATCAACAAAAACGAAAACCCCGTCGCCGCCATCCGCTCCGACAACTACACCCGACTCGGACTCCTCGCTTGCAGCGCCGGCATACTCCTCCTCGGAATCCTCAGCATCGTCCACGGCGAAATATACCGACACGCCGTCGGCTGGTAACACCACGCGACCATGAACAAACAACCACCACGCGGCTGGCGCGTGCTCGAATCCGAGTACCTCTCCCGAAGACCCTGGCTCACCGTCCGGCGCGAACGACTACAAATGCCCGACGGACGCGTCATCCCCGAATACTACGTCCTCGAATACCCCGACTGGGTCAATACCATCGCCATCACCGTCGACAAACAATTCATTTTCGTCCGCCAGTACCGGCACGCCCTCGGGGAAATCTCCCTCGAACTCTGCGCCGGGGTACGCGACCCCGAGGACCGCTCCCCCCTCGAAGCCGCGCGCCGCGAACTCCTCGAAGAAACCGGCTACGGCAACGGACAGTGGCAAGAATACATGATCCACTCCCCCAACCCCGGCTCACAAACCAACCTCGTCTACAGCTACCTCGCCACCGGCGTCGAGAAAATCGACAACCAACACCTCGACAACACCGAAGACATCACCGTCCACCTCCTCACCCTCGACCAGGTACGCGAACTCCTCACCTCCGGGCGCCTCAAGCAAGCCACCCACCTCGCTCCCCTCTGGAAATACATCGCCACCCTCGCCCGCTAACCCCCGCGCGGCCACTTCGCCTTTGTGTGCGGCAGCCTCAGGCTACCGCGTAAAACAGCACCCGATAGGTGCCATACAAAAGAGATTCCATTGAAGGGCTGCGTAGCTGCCTCATCTTTGTAGGCAGTAGCCTAAGGCTACTGTATAGCGGAGTGCTTAAGTTAGGATTGGCTGCGTAGCTGCCTCACCTTTACGGGCAGTTGCCTAAGGCTACTGCCCAACGCCCGCGCCATTCACGAAAGCGGGGATATAGTTGTTTTTTTGTATCGCGCGTCAGTGCACGAAGCGGAACATTCTTCTCCAGCGGATTTTGTTGAAAAGCCTCTCGTTCTTGTCCAACGATAGCCAGATGAAATAGGCCTTGCCGACGATGTGATCCTCCGGGACAAATCCCCAGTAACGGGAGTCCAGGGAGTTGTGGCGGTTGTCACCCATCATCCAGAAGTAGTCCATCTTGAAGGTGTAGCTGTCCGCCGGGCGGCCGTTGATGTAGATTACCGAGTCGCGCGCGTAGAGCTGGTTTTCCTCGTACACCCCGATGATCCGCTCGTAGAGCGGCAGGTTTCGCGAGTTCAGGCGCACGGTTTCACCCTTTTTGGGCACCGTCAAGGGGCCGAAGTCGTCGCGCGTCCACGGGTAGCCGGGCGCGTAGGGGAATACCTGATCCTCGTCGCGGACGCGCTGCACGGAGACCACGTTGGGCAGGGCCTTGATCTTCTTTAGCATGTCGAGCGTGAGGTGGAAGTACTCGTCGTTCCACGACTTGAGGTCTTCCAGGGAGACTCCTATGTTCTGCAGTTTCACCTTGTTGACGGGCGCCCCGTTGGTTGTCACGCGATAGGCGTATTGTATCCCGTCGAACAGCTTTGCTTTCTCGCCGTTCACGAAAAGCTCGGCGTCTTTCATTTCCAGGACGTCCCCGGGGAGGCCGACGCAGCGCTTGATGTAGTTTTCCCGCTTGTCCACGGGGCGCGTGATGATCCGGTAGTTACCCGACAACAGTTCCCTGCGGGCGAGGCGCTTGGCCTCGTTGAAGGATATGGACTTGCCCTCGCTGGCGTACCTGTATTGCAGCACGAAGGCGGTTCGGCGCAGTTGGTCGTAGTAATCCGGGTTTTCGTTTCCCAGGATCACCGTGTCCCCGGTCGGGAAGTTGAAGACGATGATGTCGTCTCGTTTGATTTTTCCCGTGCCCGCGATGCGCTTGTAGGGCCAGCGGATGGCCTCGGAATAGGGTCTGACGGATTGCGTGAGCGGCAGGGTGTGGTGGGTGAAGGGGACGGAAAGGGGCGTGTTTGGCAACTTGGGGCCGTAGGATAGTTTGCTCACAAAGAGGTAGTCTCCCACCATCATCGACTTTTCCATGGAGGAGGTCGGGATCGTGTAGGCCTCGAAGAAGAACATGCGGATCACCGTCGCGGCAATGATCGCGAAGATCAGGGCGTCGATCCACTCGACTACCTTGGTCTGCTTCTTGACTCCTTTCTTTTTCCAGAAGGCCCAGTGTACTTTTTTCGTGATGTAGATGTCGAATAGCACCGGTACGCCGATCAACCACCAGGCGTTGCGCAACCAGAGGGCGAATGAGAGGTAAAGGAACAGTATCGCCCCTAACTTAAACCACCTGTTCTCGATAATCTTTTTCATATCTTTTCATTTCCAATTGTTATCAGGTCACTCATCCCGTACGTTCCCCGCTTGCCCGACATGAATTCGGCAGCGATCACCGCGCCCAACGCGAAGCCGTCGCGCGAGTAGGCGGTGTGAGAAATCTGGATCTCGTCGAGGGTAGAAGCGTGTTTCACGCGGTGTATGCCGGTTACCTCTCCCTCGCGCAATGCCGTGACCGGCAGTTCATCACCGGACAGCGGGGAGTCTCCCCGTAACTTCCACGAGGTGTAGCGCGGGTCGTTGGCGATCACGTCCCGCGCCAGGGTAATGGCCGTGCCTCCCGGCGCGTCTAACTTGTGCGCGTGGTGGATCTCCTCGATGGAAACATCGTAGCCCCCCGCGCCGGCCATCAGCCTCGCCAGCCAGCGATTGAGGTGGAAAAAGAGGTTCACCCCCAGGCTGAAGTTCGAGGCATAGAAGAAGCCGCCATCGTGTTTTTCGCGCAGGCGGGCGACCTCTTCCTCTCGCTCCGACCAGCCGGTGGTGCCGGAAACGACAGGGATTCCGTTCCGGAAACACCACTCGTAGTTGCCCGCGGCGGCCCCCGGGACGGAAAACTCGATCGCCACCTCCGCTTGCCTTAAGGCCTCGTCGGTGACGGCGCGACGGTTGTTTTCGTCCACGATCAGGACGACCTCGTGTCCCCGTTCCCTGGCAACGCGCTCGATCGCTTTTCCCATTTTACCATATCCTATCAAGGCTATTTTCATGTATCAAGAGAGTTAAGGTTATTTCTGTTCGCGAAGCTAATGATTGAAAGACAAAAAAGCTGCCTCGCGGCAGCCTTTTGTCGATATGGATCGTTCACGCTGTTTCTCTCACTTTCGCGACGATCGCCTTGAACGCTTCCGGCTGGTTCATCGCCAGGTCGGCCAGCACCTTCCGGTTCATGTTGATCCCGGACTTGTGGACGAGGTCCATAAACCTCGAGTAGGTCAACCCTTCCAGCCTGACGGCAGCGTTAATTCTCTGAATCCACAAAGCTCTGAACTCTTGTTTCTTCTTTTTCCGGTCGCGGTAGGCGTAGGTCAACCCCTTTTCGTAGGTGTTTTTGGCTACCGTCCAAACGTTTTTTCTCGCGCCAAAGTTTCCTTTGGTCTGTTTCAGGATTTTCTTTCTGCGTGCTCTCGACGCAACGGCATTTTTAGCTCTTGGCATAGTTTTTTGTTTTTTGGATGTTCGCGCCCCTTTTTCGGGAACTTGATTACCGGCTAAACATCCTGGTTAACACTTTATGTTCACTCGATTTTAGATACAAAGCATCTGCTTCACACTTTTCACGTTCGACGGATCGACGATCGTCATGCGACTAAGATTTCTTTTTCTCTTCGTGCTTTTCTTCGTCAGGATATGATTCTTAAAAGCATGTTTTCTTTTGATTTTCCCGGTAGCGGTCAGGGTGAACCTCTTCTTCGCGCTACTCACGCTCTTCATTTTTGGCATCTTTCTTCAGTTTAATTGTGTTTCAGATAATATGGATGAAATTATCGACTTTCTCTGTTTCTACTTCTTGGGGGCAATCACGACGATCATCTTTTTTCCCTCCAACTTCGGGGGCGACTCGATTTTCCCGTATTCCTCCAGGGCGCTGGTGAAGCGTTCCAGGAGGGTGGTGCCTTGATCCTTAAAAAGGATCGAACGTCCTCTAAAGAAGACGTATGCCCTGACCTTGGCTCCCTCCTGCAGGAACTCCACGGCATGTTTCAACTTGAAGTTAAAGTCGTGTTCGTCGGTCTGCGGGCCGAAACGGATCTCCTTGACAACAACCTTCACGCTCTTTGCCTTGATCTCCTTCTGTTTTTTCTTTAGCTGGTACAGGAATTTGCTGTAATCTATGATCCGGCACACGGGCGGCTCCGCGGTTGGGGATATCTCCACCAGGTCGGCCCCCGCGGCCTCGGCCATGGCCAATGCTTCCCGCAAAGGATAGACCCCGGCAGTTACGTTTTCTCCTACAACCCTTACTGTAGCAACCTTGATCTGTTCGTTAATCTTATGTTGCTGCGGCTTCTCGTGCTGACCTCTCAAGCCTCGGTTCTCCATTGTCTTGACTATAATTAATCCTCCTTTTAAAGTTAATAATTATCAATAGCGTTTAACTGTGTTTCGACCTCGTCGTTGATCATGTTGGCGAACTCCTCGACGCTCATGCTCCCCTTATCTCCCTCTCCTTGTCTCCGCACGGAGACCTTTTCCTCGGTCATTTCCTGCTCTCCGACAACCAGCATGTAGGGGATCTTCTTCAACTCGTTATCTCGTATTTTTCGCCCTATCTTCTCGTTACGATCGTCTAAGACGGTGCGAATATCGGAATTATTCAGCAGACGCGAAACTTTCCGGGCGTAATCGTTGTATTTTTCGCTGATTGGCAGCACCGCGACCTGCTCCGGGGTCAGCCACAACGGGAATTTCCCGGCCGTGTGCTCGATCAACACGGCCACGAAACGCTCCATGCTCCCGAACGGCGCCCGGTGGATCATCACCGGCCGGTGTTTCTGGTTGTCCGCGCCGGTATACTCCAGGTCAAAGCGTTCGGGCAGGTTGTAATCGACTTGTATCGTGCCCAGTTGCCATTTCCGTCCGATAGCGTCCTTTACCATGAAATCGAGTTTCGGCCCGTAGAACGCCGCCTCGCCCAACTCCTCGGTGGTTTTCAATCCTTTCTCGGCGGCCGCCTCGATGATGGCCCGTTCGGCCTTTTCCCAGTTCTCGTCCGAGCCGATGTACTTCTCGCGATTGGCCGGGTCGCGCAGGGAGACCTGTGCGGTAAAATCTTTAAAGTCGAGCGCTTTGAAGATGATAAAAATGATGTCGATCACCTTCTTGAACTCCTCCTTCAACTGATCGGGCGCGCAGAAAAGGTGGGCGTCGTCCTGCGTGAAGCCGCGGGCGCGGGTCAACCCGTGCAACTCCCCGCTCTGCTCGTAGCGGTACACCGTGCCGAACTCGGCAAAGCGAACGGGCAGGTCGCGGTAGGAACGGGGCTTGTACTTGAACATCTCGCAGTGGTGGGGGCAGTTCATCGGCTTGAGCATAAACTCCTCGCCCTCTTGCGGGGTGGTGAT
Organism: Odoribacteraceae bacterium; assembly: GCA_031257615.1. Lineage (GTDB taxonomy): Bacteria > Bacteroidota > Bacteroidia > Bacteroidales > Marinifilaceae > JAIRKS01. The sequence continues at coordinate 4,049 of JAIROI010000154.1, read as the reverse complement.
CACCTGGAAGCTATCCTTCCCGTATTTCTCGAAGTGGCCGGAAGTCTTGTAGAGATTGACGTTCCCGATATGCGGGGTGATCACCTGCAGGTAGTCGTACTTCTTCTGCACCCGCCTCAGGAAAGCCTCCAGACGGTCGCGCAGCATGGCCCCCTTGGGCAACCACATCGGCAGCCCGGATCCCACGGCTTGCGAGAACATAAAGAGTTCCATCTCCTTTCCTATCTTGCGGTGATCCCGTTGCTTTGCTTCTTCCATGAGTCGCGTCCACTCGTCCAGCAGGCTCTGTTTGGGAAACGCGACGCCGTACACGCGCGTCAACATCTTGTTGTGCTCGTCTCCCCTCCAGTACGCGCCCGCCACGGCGGTCAATTTGATGGCCTTTATATAAGAGGTGTCCGGCAGGTGCGGCCCGCGGCACAGGTCGGTGAAATTCCCCTGGCGGTAACACGTGATCGTCCCGTCCTCCAGGTCGTTAATCAGCTCCACTTTATAAGTCTCGTTTAGCTTGCCGAAGCGCTCCAGCGCCTCCTGCTTGCTGACGTCCTCGCGGTAGAATACCTCGTTTCCCCGGGCCAGCTCCATCATCTTCTTCTCGATGACGGGCAGATCCTTCTCCTGGATAACCACCCCCTCGCCCGGGTCCACGTCGTAATAGAAACCGTTCTCAATGGCCGGCCCGATCCCGAATTTCACGCCGGGATAGAGCGCCTGCAGCGCCTCGGCCATCAGGTGAGAAGCGGAGTGCCAAAAGGCGCGCCGTCCCTCCTCGTCGTCCCACGTATACAGCTTAATCTCGGCGTCCGTCGTGATTCCTCGCGTCAAGTCCCGCGTCTCGCCATTCACCGAGACGGCCAAAACCTCCCGCGCCAACCGTTGACTGATTGACCGCGCGATCTCCATCCCTGTCGTGCCGGACTCGAAGCATTTCACTGCTCCATCTGGAAACTTGATATTTATCATTACGCTCTTCTTCAAAATCTACATCTTGTTACGGGCGGCGAAAGTACTAAAAAACATCGAGAAACCAAAAAAGCGCCCCTCCACTGATTTTTTTTAAGCGATTCCCTTGCTCTGTCTAATTTTCTACGTACTTTTGCCCCCGAAAAACAAAAACAAATCAAGTTCTATTTTTAAATTTAAGACTGTAGTAGTATGGGAAAAATTTCAAACATGGCAATTATTGCCCTCGTAGCGTTCGCGCTCGTCAGCTGTGACAAAAACGACAAAAAGAAAACCGAGAATCTCGCGAAAGGCATCGCGACGGAGTACTCCGCCACCGACAGCAAAGCGAAGATTCAGAAACTGAACCTCGCCGAGACAGGCCCCACCTCGGTAAAGTTCGCCCTGGACAGCATCCAACTGGACTCCACCACCTCCATCTCCATCAAGGAGATCGCACCGGTGACCCTCGCCAAGCAAAAGGACACCATCACCCTGACCGCTAACGTCAACGCGCTGGCAAAGGTTTACGCTCTGAAAAGTGCCACGCCGGCCAAGGCGGAAGAGAAAACCGTCAACGTGGTAGTAAAAGGAAAGGTCGTGGGCAAAACGCTCACCGTGGGACTCACCTTCCCCAAGCTCCTCGCGGCGCCGGTCTCCACCGAGTTCGTCGGAGCGCGCAAGTAACCGCGTCCCGAGAAACAACTTACAAGAGAGCGTCCAGCGCTCTCTTGTTTTTTTACCACCTGCCCCTTACCTTTGCCGCCCATGAACTACCCGGAAACATTACAATGGCTATTCGCCCGCCTGCCCATGTTCCAGCGAGAAGGACAAGCGGCATACAAGGCCAACCTCGACAACACCCTGCGCCTGGACAACGCCTTCGGCTCCCCCCACCGGCGCTTCAAAACCGTCCACGTCGGGGGAACAAACGGCAAAGGCTCCGTCTCGCACATGCTCGCCTCCATCCTCCAGGAGGCCGGTTACAAAACAGGCCTCTACACCTCCCCACACCTGACCGACTTCAGGGAACGAATCAGGATCAACGGGGAGATGATCCCCCCCGCCTACGTCGCGGAGTTCGTCACCCGCCACCGTCCCCTCTTCCTCGACATACAGCCCTCCTTCTTCGAGATGACCGCGGCCCTCGCCTTCGTCTACTTCGCCGACCAACAAGTTGACATCGCCATCATCGAGGTAGGCCTCGGCGGGCGACTGGACTCCACCAACATCATCACCCCCCTCCTCTCCATCGTCACCAACATCTCCCTCGACCACGTCGCCCTCCTCGGGGACTCCCTCGAAAAGATCGCCGCGGAAAAAGCCGGCATCTTCAAGCCTGGCGTCCCCGCCATCGTCGGCGCGCGCCACCCCGCCACCGACCCCGTCTTCGAGCGAGTAGCCGGGCAACAGGCAACGCCCCTGCAATTCGCGCCCGACAACTGGCAAGTCACCCGTCGCGAGGACAACAGCTACGACCTGGTGCGCGAGCAAGGCCTCGCCTTCCGCGACCTCCTCCCCGACCTCAAGGGATTCTACCAGCGTAAAAACATCCCCGTCGTCCTCGAGGCCATCCTCCAACTGCGCGATGCCGGTCTCCAACTCCCCGACCGCGCCATCCGCGACGGCCTCGCCCGCGTCACCCGCAACACCGGCCTCCGCGGGCGCTGGCAAGAACTCTCCGCCGCCCCCTACATCGTCTGCGATACGGGACATAACCTCGACGGACTCACCGAGACCGTCGCACAGATCGCCGCCTGCCCACGCGAACGACTCCGCGTCGTCCTCGGCCTCGTCAACGACAAGGACGCCGGCGCCATCCTCCGCCTCCTCCCCCGCGACGCCATCTACTACTTCACCCGCGCCGCCCTCCCCCGGGCGCTGGACGAAAAACTCCTCGCCGCCCAGGCGCGCGACCTCGGCCTCGACGGGCAGAGCTACCCCACCGTCGCCGGGGCTTACGAGGCAGCGCGCGCCGCCGCCACCGCGAAAGACATGATATACATCGGGGGAAGCACCTTCGTCGTCGCCGAGGTACTCGCTCTCGCACCCTGAACGTCACCGCCCGGGACGAAAGACGGCCAGCGTCTCGTCGTCCCTTTTCAGGTACAGCCGCCCGCGTCTCAGCGCGAACCTGTTCGTCTCCTCCAGCGCCCGGAAAAACACCGCCTCCGCGTACATGTCGGGGCACGTCGTCTTGGTCGCCTCCAGGTTAGAAAACGCCAAACATCCCTCCTGCTTGCTATACGCCGCCCAAAACGCGTTGCACCCCGCGTACCCTCTTGCCACGCGGGCCGTGTCGTCGAACGCGATAAACACCTCCATCGTCATCTTCCCCGGCCTGACGCCCCGGTCGCTTATCCTTTCCATCACCCATTTCATCCCGGAGAACGGCGCCTCCACCCGCTCCCGGCACGAGAGCATCAGCGCGCACGTCAAACAAAAGTACAGGTATCGTTTCATTATCATACTCCTTAATATCCGGCAGTCCCCGGACAAAATACATGCCATCAAGTGTAGTGAGTAGAGTATAGTTAGCGAGAAAGGACATTGTTTTACGCGGCAGCCTTAGGCAGCCGCGATAAAAGGTAGGCAGCTACGCAGCCTTGGTTTGATTGGGCCGTACGCTATACAGTAGCCTTAGGCTACTGTATAGCGTAATGCCCACGTTAGGATCGGCTGCGTAGCTGCCCAACCTTTGTAGGCAGTAGCCTAAGGCTACTGTATAGAACGAAGTCCATATATTCTTGGCTGCGTAGCTGCCTACCCTTTGGGCGCGGCTGCCTTAGGCTGCCGCGTGGGAAAGAATCCGATTACTCCTTATTATATATAGGTGCGGTTGGGGGGGAATATTGGTCGGATGACTTGTTCGGAAGGTGGCAGACGCGTGGGAGATATGTTAAAAAAGTGGGGCACAGAAAAAAGTTTGGCAGAAAGTGTTGGTGGGTACTTGTGTTGTATGGAAATTTTTTGCAGCTTTGCCGGCGATAAACAGAATCCATTTGTCACGCGAAATCAAATGATGGAAAACGCATACAACGCATATTACGCAGACTGTTCGCAAGAACGATCGGAAATCTCCTCTGCCGCAAGGCAGGGATACCAAG
>JAIROI010000150.1 GCA_031257615.1 Odoribacteraceae bacterium | reverse complement strand
AAGGGTTGAACACGATAAAAAGGAACGCGACGACGGGGGGAGGAAGGTTGAACAAGATAGAAAGGAATGCGACGACGGGGGGACGGAAGGTTGAACAAGGTAGAAAGGAACGTGACGACGGGGGGAGGAAGGTTGAACAAGATAGGAAGGAATGCGCCGACGGGGGGAGAAGGTTGCACACGATAGAAAGGAACGCGCCGACGGGGGAGGAAGATTCTTGATAAAAAAAAACGGCGAGGGGTGGCTCGCCGGTATGAGGTGGAGGGGGGAGAGGGGAGTACTCCCGGGGAGGGACGATCAGGGAACCCAGGAGGAGCAGCCGTAAGAGTGGGCGTTGCTCCCGACTGGTTTGTTGCCCAGGTCGCAGGTGGTGCCGCTGTAATGACGGCAGGTCGAGCAGGTATCGGGAGGGCCAGAGGTGTTGCGCGATCCTCTCTTGCTGCCGCTGCCACCGAATGCCATCGACAGAACGTCGAACTTGATCAGTATCCAGAAGATGACGACGCAGGCCGCGGCAAAGATAAGGTAGAAGATGAGGGAGATGAGCGTCGTGATCGCGACAAAAGCGGTCATGAGCAGGTAGGCGACGAAGAGGTAGGGGTTGACCCCGTTCCGCTTGAAGAGGGAGCCGAAGGTGGCGCCACCCCGCATTTTCCAGGCGGTGAAGACGCGCGCGGTGCCCAGGAGGAGGTAAAGCGCGTCGTAGAACCAGCCGTTCATCTTGATCGAGGGGACGTCCCCGGCGATTAGCATGACCAGGAGGAAGACGGCCGCGAAGGCGATGTCGACGCGGGCAACGCGCGTGATCTGGCGAGAGAAGTTGTCTCCCTTCCGGCCCAGGAACCAGAGGACAAGGGGGACGATCAGTACCGCGAAGTAGAGCAGTTGCACCAGCACGCCAAGCCTCATCCAGAAGAAGAATTCGGGCATGATGTCCGATAGCTCGACGGGGTCCGGGGCGATCGCGGCCGCGGCGGGCGTCAGGGCCGTCACCGCGAAGAGGCTGGCGAGGGCCGTCGTTAAAAGGGTCTTTTTCATGTTTATCATATAAATTATAGTTATTAAGGATGTTCTCGATGATATTCTTTCCGCGCGTTAGATGCCGGTGATGGTTCCGAAGCGGTTCCATTCCGCGTTGCTCTTGTAGGCGTCCACCGCGGAGGAGGGCACTTTGAGCGTGGCGGCGCCCAGGTTGACGCCTTGAAAGGTGGTGTAGTGCGCACTTTGCGGGGTGGCGCTGTAGTTGATCACGGTGGTCAGGGCGGTGCTGTTGTAGAAAGCGCTGTTGTTGATAACGGTGACCGAGGCGGGGATGGTCACGGAGATCATACCGGTGCAAGCGTAGAAAGCGCTGTTGCCGATGACGGTGATCGAGTTGGGAATGACCACGGAGGTTAGACCGCTGCAATGGCTAAAGGCATAACTGCTGATGGCGGTTAAGGTGTTGGGGAGGCTAAGGGAGCCGGTGAAGCCACTGCAACCAGAGAAGGCATATTCGCCAATGGAGGAGACCGCGGCGGGGATCGCGAGGGAACCGGTGAAGCCGCTGCAGCCGCCGAAGGCGTTCCCGTCGATGGTGGTGATCGAGTTGGGGAGGGAGAGAGAGCCGGAGAAGCCTCTACAGTTGTAGAAGGCCCCGTAGGAGATGGCGGTAACGGAATTGGGGATCGCGAGGGTGCCGTTGAAGCCGCTACAACCGGCGAAGGTGTAAACGTCGATGGTGGCAATCGAGTTGGGGATGGAGAGAGAGCCGGTGAAGCCACTACAGTTGTAGAAGGCGTAACCGCCTATCGCGGTGACGGAGGCGGGGATGTCGAGGGTGCCGGTGAAGCCGCGGCAACCGTCGAAGGCGTGCCAGGAGATCGCGGTGACGGAGGTGGGGATGGAGAGGGGGCCGGAGAGTTTGCTGCACCCGGCGAACGCGTATTCCTTGATGGTGAAGAGCGACGCGGGGAGGGTGAGGGCGCCGTCGAAGCCGCTGCAATTCTGGAAGGCGTAGGCGCCGATGGAAGTGACGGCGTCGGGGATGGAGAGGGGGCCCGCGAAGCCGCTGCAGCCGTGGAAGGCGTAATCGCCGATGACGGTGAGGGAGGCTGGGAAGGCGAGGGGGCCAGCAAGGTTGATGCATCCCTGGAAGGCGCCGTTGTCGATGGCGGTGAGGGAGGCGGGGAGCGCGAGGGAGGTGAAGCCGCTGCAATGGTAGAAAGCTTCCTCGCCGATGATAGCGACGGAGGCGGGGAGCGTGAGGGGGCCGGTGAAGCCGCTGCAACCGGAGAAGGCTCTCCAGGCGATGTCGGTGAGGGTGGCGGGGAGGGCGAGGGTGCCGGTGAAGCCACTGCAGCCGTAGAAGGCGTAGGTGCCGATGGCATCGAGGGAGGCGGGGAGGGAGAGGGAGGTGAAGCCGCTGCAGTTCCGGAAGGCGCTGTTGTCGATCAGGGTCACCGAGGCGGGGATCGCGAGGGCGCCGGTGAAGTTGCGGCAGTTCTCGAAGGCGCTAAGGCCAATCGAGGTCAGGGAGGCGGGGAGGGTAAGGGCGCCGGAGAGGCCGTAGCAGTTCTCGAAGGCGTGGTCGCTGATGGTGGTCAGGGAGGCGGGAAGCGCGGGGGAGCCGGTGAAGCCGCGGCAGCCGCTGAAGGCGTACTCGCCAATGGAGGCGACCGAGGCGGGAATGTTCAGGGGGCCGGTGAAGTTGCCGCACCCCTCGAAGGCGCCTTTGCCGATGGCGGTCAGCGAGGCGGGGAGGACGAGGGGGCCGGTGAGGTTGCTGCAACCGGAGAAGGCGTAGTTGCTGATGGAGGTGAGGCCGCCGGGGATGGTAAGGGTGCCGGCAAACCGGGAGCAGTCGGCAAAGGCATAGGCGCCCAGGGAGGTGACGGAGGCCGGGATGGAGAGGGCGCCGGAGAGGTTGGAGCACCGGCGGAAGGCGTAGTCGCCGATCGTGGTCAACGAGGCAGGAAGGACGAGGGGGCCGGTGAAGCCGTTGCGGCCCTCGAAGGCGTAAGCGCCGATGGAGACGACGGAGGAAGGGATCGCGAGGGCGCCGGAGAGGTTGTAGAGGTAGCGGAAGGCGTGGGCGCCGACGTGGGAGACGCCTTCTTGTATGACCAGCGTTTTGATGTCGTACGCGCCCCAGGGTCTGGGCGCGGAGGAGTAGTCGGCCATGGCTCCGTTGCCGCCGATGGTGAGGGTGTAGTTGTTGGCGGGGCCGGTGACTCTCCACCAGCAGTCGCCGGTGAAGCCGACCGCCGCGATGACGGCCTTGGCGGTGTAGACTTTCGCGGAGCCGTCCTGGGCGGTGACGGTGTAGGCAACGCCTTCGGGGTCGAAGAAGTCCTGGGCGACGCCGGGGGCGGGCGAGACGCGGGCGCCCTCGGAGAGGGTGATGGCGGGTGCGAGAGCGGAGGGGGTCGTGCCGAGGGGGTAGGCGTGGGTGATGTCGAGGCTGTCGATGGTCCAGGAGACGCCGTCGACGGAGAAGTCGGTGATGTCGCAACCGGAAAGGGCTACGCGGGTGGCGCTGGCGGTGTAGATCTTCGTGGAGCCGTCCTGGGCGGTGACGGTGTAGGCGACGCCTCCCGGGGCGAAGAAGTCCTGGGAGACGCCGGATGCCGGGGAGACGACGGCGCCCTCGGAGAGGATGATCGCGGGCGCGAGGGTGGCCGGGGCGTCGAGGCCGTAGACGCGGGTGATGCTGGTGGAGTCGATGCTCCAGGAGTTGCCGTCGACGGAGAAGTCGATGATGTCGCAGTCGGTGAAGGGGTCGATCAGGGCCTTGACGGTATAGACTTTTGTCGCGCCGTCCTGAGCGGTGACGGTGTAGGCGACGCCATCGGGGACGAAGAAGTTTTGCTCGACGCCCGACTCGGGGATGATGGTGGCGCCCGGCGAGATCTCGATCGCGGGCGCGATGGAGAATGGCTCCGTTCCGGCGGGGTAGGAGTAGGTGATGTTTGTGCCGTCAATGGTCCAAAAGCCGTCGGCGATGAAGAAGATGATGTCGCAGTCGGAGAATTGCTCCACGATGGCGCGGGCCGCGTATGTCTTGGTGGTGCTGCCGTCCTGGGCGGTGACGGTGTAGGCGACGCCTTCGGGGGCGAATAAGTCCTGGGGGACGCCGGAGTCCGGGTAGACGGAGGCGCCTTTGGAAAGGGTGATGGCGGGCGCGAGGAGGGTAGGCTCCGTTCCCCAGGGGTAGGGGTAGGTATAGGTGATGTCGGCGCCGTCGATAGTCCAGGAGACGCCGTCGACGACGAAGGAGCGGATGTCACACTCGGCGCTTTTGATCTGTGCGTCCTCGCAGTTGCCGAGCAGGAGGGTCATTATTATAAAAGAGAGGATGCCGCCGCTCGTCCGGCGTTTTGAAGGGGTGGTGGAGGCCACGATGTCTGTTTTCATGTTGTTTTGTTTATGATGTGTTATGTATGTTTTCATAATCCGGGGCTGCCAGGCAGTTGTTTGAGGTATGCTGCCGCAAATGTAGAATTTTTAGACATATCGCGCAAGTGAGACCTACTCCTTATTATATATCCCCTCCCGGCCGCGGGATTTTTTTGCTACATTTGTCGGCGACCAGCCGCTCGCGGTGATGTCGATGAAGGAGTTTAACTAAATCTTGAAAGGTATGAAAAGATCCATGCTACTTGTTTTGTGTTTCTGCGCCGCGTCGCTGGCGTGCGCGCGGGAAACGGACGCGCCGGTGAAATACAGCGCGTACCTGTTTGTTTACTTCACGGGGAACTCGAGCGACGGGGAGGCGATCCGCTTTGCCCTCAGCCGCGACGGGTATCATTACGCGGCCCTCAACGGCAACCGGCCAGTGATCCCCTCGGCGGAGATCAGCGACAAGGGAGGGGTGCGCGACCCGCACGTGACGCGGAGCGCCGACGGGAAAATGTTCTATATGGTGGTGACCGACATGAAGTCGTCGCAAGGATGGAATAGCAATCACGGCATCGTCCTGCTGAAATCTACCGACCTGATCCGATGGACACACGCCAGGGTGGACGTCAAGGCGACCTTCCCGGAGTTCGCGCGCATCGACCGGGCCTGGGCGCCACAGACGATCTACGATGCCGAGGCCAAGAAATACATGGTGTACTGGTCCATGCACTCGCCCGACATCCCCCGCGACGTGATCCATTACGCGTACGCGAACGCCGACTTCACGGCGCTGGAGAGCGCGCCGAAGGTGCTCTTCCACCACCCGGCGGGGAAGTCCTGCATCGACGGGGACATTATCTACAAGGACGGGATCTATCACCTCTTTTTCAAGACCGAAGGCGACGGGAACGGGATCAAGAAGGCCGTGTCGGAACGGCTCACCGGGGGGTACGCGCTGCAAGACCGGTATCTCCAGCAGACCAACCGCCCGGTGGAAGGATCGTGCGTTTTCCAGTTGATCGGCGAGGATCGCTATATCCTCATGTACGACGTGTACACGTCAGGCAGTTACCAGTTCACCGAGTCCACCGACCTGGAGCATTTCACGGTCATCGACCGCTCCATTTCCATGGACTTCCACCCCCGGCACGGCACCGTGATCCCGATCACGGAGGAAGAGTACGAGCGACTCGCGCGCCACTGGGGAACGCCTCTTTAAAAAGGGAGATCGTCGCTCCCCTCGTCGGTTTTCTCGACGAGATCGGTTTTCTCGACGGGAGGGGGCGCGGCCTCGGGCGTGGTCTCCTGACGGGGGGCGGCGGCGTTCTCGGGTGCGTTTTTGCCGCGGGAGAGGATCTGCATGGTGTCGGCGTATATCTCAGTGACGTAGTGCTTCACCTTGTTCTGATCTTCCCACGAGCGGCTCCTGATCTTTCCCTCGAAGTAGAGCAACATTCCCTTCTTCACGTAGGCCTCGACGATCTGCGCCAGCCCCCTCCAGCAGACGACGCTGTGCCATTCGGTCTGCTCGACGCGATTCCCACTTTTGTTTTTATACACCTCCGTGGTGGCGAGGCTGAGATTTGCCACCGGGATGCCTCCCTCGAGGTACTTGACCGTCGGATCAGCCCCGACGTGCCCAATAAGAGTGACCTTGTTTACCATGATTGCATGAATTTCGTTGTTTAAAGATTCGGACGAACGGTCCGACACCGGACAAAAGTAGAATTTCTTCCCCGAAGAACGGGATTTCCCCCCCTGATAAATTAAAAAACAAGAAAAAAAAATGGAAACGCTTGTTGGTTGCTGGAAATGATGTATATTTGCCCGCAGAAAACGAGAGAGTATAATTAATACATTGGTGAATATTAAACATTTAGAAAATGACAAAAGCTGAAATTGTAAATGAGATTTCGAGATCCACCGGGATCGAGAAAGTGACTGTGCAAGCAACAGTAGAGGCGTTCATGGACGCAATCAGGGCTTCGGTAATCGGAGGTAAGAACGTTTACCTGCGGGGCTTTGGAAGTTTCGTGGTGAAGAAGAGAGCCGAGAAGACGGCACGGAACATTTCCAAGAACCTCACGCTGAAGATCCCCGCGCACCACATCCCTTCCTTTAAACCCTCCAAGAGTTTCGTGACCCAGGTGAAGGACAACGTGAAGTAAAGAAAGGAGCGAAACATGCCAAGCGGAAAAAAAAGGAAGCGGCACAAGATGGCCACTCACAAACGCAAGAAAAGGTTGAGGAAGAACAGGCACAAGAAAAAATAGTCGTTTGTGAGTCGAGTGAGATAATTAAACCTAAAGGCAAACGCCTTTAGGTTTATTTCGTTAATCTAAGAACAATCGAACAACGTGAGCACGGAATTAGTCATAGACGTTAGAGCAGAAGAAACGGTCATCGCGCTGTTGAAAGACAGGAGGCTGATGGAGTTAACGACAGAGAAAACAAGTCTGAAGTTCGCCGTGGGAGACATCTACTTCGGGAAAGTGAAGAAAATCATGGCCGGACTGAACGCGGCCTTCGTCAACGTCGGGTACGAGAAAGACGCCTTCCTGCATTACCTCGACTTAAGTCCACAGTTCCTCTCCCTCAATTCTTACATCAAATTGTGCATCGCCCGCAAGGGAATGCCCGTGGCCAAGCTGAAGCTGGAACCGGAGATCAACAAGAACGGGAAGATCGGGGAGCTACTTTCCGTGGGACAATACGTGGCCGTGCAGGTCGCCAAGGAACCCATCTCGACCAAAGGCCCCCGCCTGACCTCGGAACTGAGCATCGCCGGGCGACACCTCGTGCTGATGCCCTTCTCGGAGAAGGTCTCGGTGTCGCAAAAGATCAAGTCGGTGGAGGAACGAAAACGGCTGAAACGACTGATCGAGAGCGTCCGCCCGAAGAATTACGGGGTGATCGTGCGGACGGTAGCCGAGGGAAAGAACGCCGAGTTGTTCGACAGCGAACTCAGCGAACTGGTCACGCGCTTCGAGACCGCATTCAAGCACATCCGGGAGATCGAGCCTCCCAAGCTGATCCTGGGCGAGATCGACAGGACGACCGCCTTCCTCAGGGACATCCTCAACTCATCGTTCGAGAGCATCTACGTGAACGACCTCGCCCTGAGCAAAGAAGTGAAACATTACATCAGCACCATCGCCCCCGAAAAAGAGGGCATCGTGAAGTATATCTCTACCAGCATCCCCATCCTCGACCACTTCGGGGTGGACAAGCAGATCAAGTCTTCCCTCGGGCGCACGGTCTCGTTCAAGAACGGGGCCTACCTGATCGTCGAACACACGGAGGCCTTCCACGTGATCGACGTCAATAGCGGCAACCGGACAAAATTGGGAGACGACCAGGAGAGTAACGCCCTGGAAGTAAACCTCGCCGCCGCCGAGGAGATCGCCCGGCAATTGCGACTGCGAGACATGGGAGGGATCATCGTCATCGACTTTATCGACATGCAACGCGCCGAAAATCGCCAGAAGTTGCTCGATAAAATGAAAAGCGTCATGGAAACCGACCGGGCCAAGCACACGATCTTGCCGTTAAGCAAGTTCGGGCTGATGCAGATCACCCGGCAGCGGGTGCGCCCGGAAATGGCCGTGACCACGATGGAGACCTGCCCCCTCTGCCACGGGACGGGAAAGGCCGAGGCCGCCGTCCTGCTGATCGACAAGCTGGAAGATCAACTGGAATACCTGATCGTCGAAAAGAAAATGAAACGACTGACGCTAAAAGTGCACCCCTTCGTCGCGGCCCACTTGAAGGGAGGGTTGTGGTCGATCCGGCGCCGGTGGCAGTTCAAGTACCTCGCGCCGATACGCGTGGTCGGCGTCCCCTCCTTCTACATCTACGAGTTTAAATTTTACGACCGCTTCCACCAGGAGATCGCGAGCCCCTCTTGATGCTCGTCATGATCTCCTCCCGCGTGACGTGGGAAGGCAGGAACGAAGAAGCGTCGCCCCCGTTAAGCAGGATATCCTTCACGATGCTGGAACTGATAAAGGTGCGTTGCGGGGAAGTGAGCAGGAACACCGTCTCCACCCGCGGGTTCATCGCCCGGTTAATCTGCCCCACGGCCCGCTCGTACTCGAAATCGGCGGCCGTCCGCAGCCCCCTGAGCAGGAAAGAGGCCCCGGCCCGCTCGCAATAATCGACCGTCATCCCCGCGTATCGCTCCACGCTCACCCGCGGCTCGTCCCGGAAAACCTGCCGGATCAACTCCACGCGAACGGTGATATCCAGGAACTCCTGCTTGCCGGCGTTCTCCCCCACCGCCACGATCACGCGCTCGAAAAGCCCCAAACCACGCGTCACGATCTCCTCGTGCCCAATCGTGAAAGGGTCAAACGAACCGGGAAATACTGCTATATTTTTCATACCTGTAACCATTGAAGTGTATCGACGCCGCGGCGTCTTCTCGCGGTTACAAATTAAAAGAGTTTCGGCGAGACCACAAAAGAGATGATACACATTCGAATATTTTTTATTGCAACCACGAGGAAACTCGTTTTTTTCAATAGATTCGCGACTCGTATTTCCAACCCGATCACAAAAACTCAAAACAAATCAAGATGGCTCAAAAATTACTCGTTCGAGACCTGACCTTAAGGGACGGGCAGCAGTCCGCTTTCGCCACGCGGATGAATCAACAACAGGTAGATAGGGTGCTCCCCTACTACAAGGAAGCAAACTTCTACGCCCTGGAGGTATGGGGAGGGGCGGTCCCCGACTCCGTCATGCGCTACCTGAACGAAAACCCCTGGGATCGACTCGAAAAGATCAAAGCCGCCGTGGGGAACGTCTCCAAACTGACCGCCTTGTCGCGCGGGCGCAACCTCTTCGGCTACGCCCCCTACCCCGACGCGATCATCGACGGATTCTGCAAAAACGCCATCGCCTCCGGACTGGGCATCACCCGCATCTTCGACGCCCTCAACGACGTGGACAACGTGAAGTCCACCATCAAATACGTCAAGGCGTACGGCGGCATCGCCGACTGCGCCGTCTGCTACACCATCGATCCGCGCTTCACCACCCTCGAACGCCTGAAAGCCAAGTTCAAGGGAAAGCCGCTCCCCGGGGCCGTCTTCACGAACGACTATTTCCTCGAAAAAGCCCGCGAGATGGAAGCCCTCGGCGCGGACATGATCACGATCAAGGACATGAGCGGACTGGTACAACCCTCGCGCGTCGCCGAACTGATCGCGCTGTTCAAGAAAAACCTGCGGGCGCCGCTCGATTTCCACACCCACTGCACCCCCGGATACGGCCTCGGGGCCGTCCTCGCGGCCATCATCAAGGGGGTAGACATCGTCGACGCCGTCATCTGGAACTTTGCCGGCGGACCCGCCGCGCCGGCCATCGAGTTGATTTACCTCTTCTGCAAGAAACTCGGCGTGGAGCTGGACGTCAACATGGAAGCCGTCGCCAGGATCAACCTCGAACTCCTCGACATCCGCCGCGAACTCGAGGCCTTCGACGCCGTGAAGCAGTTCCCGATGCCCTTCAACCCCCTCGTCGATGCCCTGCCGGCAGAGGTCGACAGGCTATTCGACCGCGCGATCGACGCCGCCGCGAAGGGCGACGAGCAGGCGCTCCTCGACGCCTGCCACGCCATCGAAGCCCACTTCCATTTCCCCGCGCCCAACGACCTCGTCAAGAAGGCCGAAATCCCCGGCGGGATGTACACCAACATGGTCGCGCAGCTGAAACAACTCAACGCGATGGACATCCTCGAGGATGCCATGAAGCTGATCCCCACCGTCCGACTCGCCGCCGGGCTGCCGCCGCTGGTCACCCCGACAAGCCAGATCGTCGGCGCGCAGGCCGTCAACTGCGCCCTCGACGTCAAGAACGGGAAACCGATGTATTCCAACGTCTCCAACCAGTTCGTCGCGCTCGTGAAGGGCGAGTACGGCAAGACTCCCGTCCCCGTCGACCCCGACTTCAGGCTGAAGATCGCCAAAGTGAGGGAGGAGACCCCCTACGACACCTCGAAATACCGGATGCAAGAGAATCCCTCGCTGGAGAATCTCGGCGGCGAGCCCCTGGCTACCAACGAAAAGGAGATACTGCTCATGGAACTCTTCCCCTCCGTCGCCCGCGCCTTCCTCACCAGGCAAAAGGAGGCCGCCTACCGGGCCGTCCAGGCCGCGAAGGAGGCCGCGAAGGAGGCCGCCGAGAAAGCCGCGCGGGAAGCCGCTGCACGAGAAGCCGCCGCGAGGAAAAGCGCCGAACCGATCACCGGGAAGGTCGTGGAGGCTCCCCTTCCGGGCAACATCTTGCAGGTATTCGTCCGGCCGGGCGACGTCGTGAAATGTGGGCAGGAGCTATTGATCCTCGAGGCGATGAAGATGGAAAACAGTATCTTCTCGGACTACTCCGGCACCGTCAAGCGGGTACTTACCTCCGTCGGGAGCAGCGTGAACGCCGGCGAAAACCTCGTGGAGATCGAGGTCAAGTAACCCGCCACTCACCAAAGAACGGAAGGCCGCCGCAAATAAAGGTGAGGCTGCTACGCGGCTTTCTTTAATTGTATCCCTTTCTATAGCACACCAAAAATTACGGGGTATTACCCATCTACCCAATAGCCAAAATCATTAGCCAAATGGTTGGGACCATTGACTCGATGGTCCCAACCATTAAGCCGATGGTCCTAACCATTGACTCGATGGTCCCAACCATTGACTCGATGGTCCCAACCATTAGCTTGATGGTCCCAACCATTGACTCGATGGTTCCAACCATTGACTCGATGGTCCCAACCATTGACTCGATGGTCCCAACCATTAGCTTGATGGTCCTAACCATTGACTCGATGGTTCCAACCATTAGCTTGATGGTCCTAACCATTTTTCCAATGTGGTTAGGGCGCCGCCCAATGTGGTTGGGGCTGCATAGCTGCCTCATCTTTATTCGCAGATGCCTAAGGCTGCCGCATAAAAAAAGATTCCTTTGAAGGGCTGCCCCTGGAATTTCCCTTGCCAAGTCGGGGCTGCGTAGCAGCCCAATCTTTGTAGGCAGTAGCCTAAGGCTACTGTATAGCGTAGTGCCCACGTTAGGATTGGCTGCGTAGCTGCCTCACCCTTATTCGCGGCTGCCTCAGGCTGACGCGTAAAAAAGATTCCTTTGAAGGGCTGCGTAGCTGCCTCATCTTCATAGCCGGCACCCGGTGGGTGCCGGTTAGGAGGTACAATAATAAAAAGGCCGCGGAGCGGCCTAACCTTTATTTGCGGTAGCCTTAGGCCGCCGCGTAAAAAAGAATCCGCTGTTAAAGGCCACTCCCGAACTTTCCCCTTGCCAAGCCGGGGCTGCGTAGCAGCCCAATCTTTGTAGGCAGTAGCCTAAGGCTACTGTACAGCGTAGTGCCTGCGTTAGGATTGGCTGCGTAGCTGCCTCACCTTTCCCCG
>JAIROI010000130.1 GCA_031257615.1 Odoribacteraceae bacterium | reverse complement strand
CCCCGAGGCCGCCTTCCACTACACCTACTTCACCGGCCCCCTCCCCGACTCCATTCCCATGTGGAAAGTCCAGACCAAGGGATATGCCACCGACACGGGCTTCCGCATCGGCATGGTCGCCCGACCCTGGGGATTCGAGGACTCCCCCGACGCCGAGTACATCTCCTCCGGCGTTTGCGCCAAGACCATCGACGCCGTCGCCATCGGACGACACGGCAACTTCCTGCACTGGGGATTCGCCGCCTCGCCCGCCTACATGACCGATGAAGCATGCACCGTCCTCGCCAACGCCATCGTCTACATCGCCCGCTTCAGCGGACAGGGAGTCATCGCCCGAAAGTATAACGACCGGATCGCCACCCGCGAGTACCTCAAGGAACTCAAGTACCTCGCCACCCGCGAAAGCTACGAGGATCGACTGCGCTCCGAGGAGCAAAGCGCCCGCGAGATCGCCGCCCTCCAGGAGAAACTCCGCGAACGCGTCGCCCGCGGCGAGGAGTTGACCTACACCGAGAGCATCATCATGGCCCGCAAGCAAACTCCCCCCATCGCTTTCGAGGACTACATCAAGCGCTATCAGCGAGATTTCTTCCACCTCTTCGGCACAAACTCCGACGCCTACATCGCCTTCTACGACGCCAACCGCGACTACTTCCACGGCTCCGGCTTCTACCACATCGAGGTCGACGAGGACGCCAAAAGCCTCAACATCCCCAATAAAGACCCGCGCCTCCTCGACGCCGCCATCTCCCTTCTCGAAAAAGGCGAGGACGTCGACAAGGCTCGTCGCCTGCTCGCCCGCTACACCCTCGTCGACTTCGACGCCCCCGGCGAGTGGCGCGCCTGGTACGAACGCCACCGCGACCGGCTCTTCTTCACCGAGGCCGGCGGGTGGCTCTTCCTCGTCAACTCCCGCGAACCCGACGTCAACGACTATCACGCCCGCGACGCCCGACTCGCCCTTGCCGCCATCCAGCCCGGGAATACCAACGACCTCAACCCCGTGAAGGTCGCCGCCGGAGTCATCACCCGACCCGATGGCCTCCGGGAACTCGTCGTGAAGGTGCGCGTCCACCCCGGGTATCACATCTACGCCAACGTCGCCCGCGAAGACCCCTTCACCCCGACCTCCGTCGACTTTACCCTGCCACCGGGCAACGACTTCGCCGGCGAACTGCAACACCCCGCCTTCACCCCCTTTACCGCGAACGGCACGACGATCCTCGAAGGAGAATTTACCTTCCGCCGCCCCATCTCCGGCGCGTCCCCCGGCAACGCCACCTGCACGATCCGCTACCAGTGCTGCGACGCCCACCTTTGTATGCCCCCCGCTACGGAAGAACTCGCGATTAAGCTGTAATCCCCCGCCATCCGAGCAAATTCTCCCGGGAAAATCCATAATCTTCCCGGGAGAATTCGTGATTTCCCCGGGAAAATCCGTAATCTTCCCGGGAGAATTCATGATTTTCCCGGGAAAATCCGCAATCTTCCCGGGAGACTTCATGATTACCCCGGGAAAATCCGTACACTTCCCGGGAGAATTCATGATTTCCCCGGGAAAATCCGTAATCTTCCCGGGGAAATTCATAGTTTTCCCGGGAAAATCCGGGAGGCTACCGGGAACAGCCACCCGCTTACCGGGAAAGCGACGGCGCTCCCGGCCGCTTCAAAATATTTTTGTCGCGGAAATTTTGCCGGTAAGAAAAAAACGCCTACTTTTGCTCGTGAAGGAGGAGAGTCACACCGGAAACCCTTCCCGAATAAAGGCACTTATTGAAGGATAAGTGTCATTTATTTTAAAAACGCGTACCCGACGAAAACGTGAACATCCTCGAAACAAAAAAGTAATTAATCTTATCCTATGGCAAAGAACGTATACGTAACGAAAGAGGGGCTGAAAAAACTCCAGGACGAGCTGGACGCCCTCCAAACCGTGGAACGCCCCAAAATCTCAAAGGCGATCGGCGAGGCTATTGAAAAAGGCGACATCTCCGAGAACGCCGAGTATGACGCCGCGAAAGACGCGCAGGGGCTGCTGGAAGCCAAAATCGCGCAACTCCAGGACACCATCACCAATTGCAGGGTCATCGACGAGTCGCTCATCGACACCAAAAAGGTGCAGATACTGAACAAAGTCACCATCCGCAACGTGAAAACAAACGGCACCATGACCTACATGCTGGTCTCCGAGACCGAGGCCGACCTCAAGGCCGGCAAACTCTCCGTCAACACCCCCATCGCCAAGGCCCTGATCGGGAAAAAACTCGGGGACCTCGTCGAGGTGCAAGTCCCGGCGGGCATCATGCAACTCGAGATCGTCAACATCAGCATCTAACACCATGCCCACCATCTTCTCCAAGATCGTCGCGGGAGAAATCCCCTCCTACAAACTGGCCGAGGACGAGCGCCATTACGCCTTCCTCGACATCTCGCCCCTCCAAAAGGGACACGCCCTCGTGATCCCCAAGCGGGAAGTGGACTACCTCTTCGACCTCCCCGACGAGGAACTGGCCGCCCTCGTGGTGTTCGCCAAGAAAGTCGCGCGGGCCATCGAGAAAAGCCTCCCCTGCAAGCGAGTAGGCGTGGCCGTGCTTGGCCTCGAGGTGCCGCACGCCCACCTGCACCTCGTCCCCATGCACGGCGGGCGAGACCTCGACTTCTATCACGAGAAGCTCACCCTCTCCCCGGAAGAAATGGCCAACATCGCGGCCGCCATACGCGCGAACCTGTGACCGACGGCCGCCCCCTGAAAACATACAAGAACGTCGTCTGGGACTGGAACGGGACGCTGCTCGACGACCTCGCCGCCAGCGTCGCCTCGCTCAACCGGATGCTGGCCGCGCGCTCCCTGCCTGCCGTTACCGCGGAGGACTACCGGGAGCGCTTCGGCTTCCCCGTGCGCCCTTACTACGAGGCCCTCGGCTTCGATTTCTCCCGCGACTCCTGGCACGCGATCTCCGTCGAGTACGTCGCCATCTACCGCGAACTCGCCCGCGACGCCGCCCTCGCGGCAGGAATCATCGACCTCCTCCCCGCCATCCAACGGGCCGGCATCCGCCAGTACGCCCTCTCCGCCCTGAAGGAGGAACTCCTGGAGAACGCCCTCGAACGCTTCGGCATCAGGCATTTCTTCGACGGGGCCTGTGGCGTCGACAACATCCGCGCCGACGGCAAGCTGGCGAGAGGCCGCGAGATGCTCGAACAACATCCCATCCGCCCCGGCGAAACGCTCCTGATCGGCGATACCCTCCACGACGCCGAGGTCGCCACCGCCCTGGGCCTCGACGCGCGCCTCTACTCGGGAGGACACAATAGCGCCAAACGCCTCCTCCCCAAGGCCCCCGT
This sequence comes from Odoribacteraceae bacterium, assembly GCA_031257615.1. Lineage (GTDB taxonomy): Bacteria > Bacteroidota > Bacteroidia > Bacteroidales > Marinifilaceae > JAIRKS01. The sequence continues at coordinate 5,241 of JAIROI010000130.1, read as the reverse complement.
CGTGCACGACATGACCGCCCTCCTCCCCGAACTCCGGTAGCCTCTACTCCCCTCGGTACCCCGAGCATGTCCTACTCGTGATGTAAGTTGATTACTTTTTCAAGACACTGACGTCGTTTCTCCGTGCGTAAATACATTAAGTCAACTCTCTTATGAGTCAACCTTTTTAGAGAAAGACACGTGCAGGACGCGGGAAAAAAAGTTTGGGATGAGCGGGTAAAAGAGGTACTTTTGGCGGGTCTTATTAACATCATGAACATGGAAAAGGATACACAGATTTTTGATTTGATCGAAAGAGAGTACAGGCGCCAACGGGAAGGCATCGAGTTGATCGCCTCGGAGAACTTCGTGAGCGAGGGAGTGATGCAGGCAATGGGTTCGTGCCTGACCAACAAGTACGCGGAGGGGTACCCGGGGGCGCGGTACTACGGCGGTTGTCAGGTGGTGGACGAGAGCGAGCAACTGGCCATTGACCGGGCGCGGGCGTTGTTCGGCGCGGAGTACGCCAACGTGCAGCCGCACTCGGGGGCGCAGGCCAACGCGGCCGTTTTCTTCGCCTGCATGAAGCCGGGGGAGACGTTTTTGGGTCTGGACCTGTCGCATGGTGGTCACCTGTCGCATGGTTCGCCGGTAAATTTGTCGGGGATCAACTATCGTCCGGTGCATTATCACGTGCGGGAGGAGACGGGGACGGTGGATTACGAGGAGATGCATCGCCTGGCGCTGGAATACCGGCCGCGGATGATCGTGGCCGGGGCGTCGGCCTACTCCAGGGACTGGGATTACCGGCGGATGCGGGAGATTGCCGACGAGGTGGGGGCGTTGTTGATGTGCGACATGGCGCATCCCGCCGGGCTGATCGCGAAAGGACTGCTGGCTAACCCTGCCGATTACTGCCATATCGTCACCACGACCACTCACAAGACGCTCCGGGGGCCGCGGGGAGGGATGATCCTGCTGCCGCGCGACTTCCCGAACCCGTGGGGATTGACGACGCCGAAGGGGGAGGTGAAGATGATGTCGAAGGTGATTGATTTCGCGGTCTTCCCGGGACAACAGGGTGGGCCGCTGGAGCACGTGATCGCCGCCAAGGCCGTGGCGTTCCGCGAGGCGCTGTCGGAGGAGTACGGCGCGTATGCCCGGCAGACGAGGGACAACGCGCGGGCGATGGCCGCGGCCTTTATAGAGAGGGGATACAAGGTGGCGTCGGGGGGCACGGACAATCACTCGATGTTGATCGACCTGCGGGGGAAGTTCCCCGACCTCACGGGGAAGAAGGCCGAGAACGCGCTGGTGATGGCCGATATCACGGTGAACAAAAACATGGTGCCGTTCGATAGCCGGACGCCCTTCACGACTTCCGGCATTCGCGTGGGTACGCCCGCCGTGACGACGCGGGGGCTGATCGTCGAGCACATGGACGGCGTGGTGGAGCTGATTGACAGGGTGCTCTCGAAACCCGACGACACGAGGGAAATCGCGGCGGTCAAGAAGGAGGTGAACGCGCTGATGGGCGACAGGCCGGTTTTCGCCTGGTAATAAACCGGGAACGATGATAGATATCCAGGTACGGACGCGGGATCGCTTCTCGGTGGAGTTTAAAATCGGGTACGTGACCCGGGAAGCGAGCAAGGTGAACGAGTTCATGATGAACACGTGGTTCTTCGTGCCGCATAGTCTGGATATAAATGCCTCGACGTACTCGAAATGGGACTTCTACAAGGACGTTAAGTCGAACATCCGGTTGATTACCCCGGCGTTTTCCCTGCAAGAGATCGCCGGCGGGGAGTCGGTGCCTTTCCGCCTGCTGGAGTCCTCGTTTCGCGCGCTGGCGGCGGGGGTGACGCGGGAAAGGATGGAGGAGTACGAGTACCAGATCAAGATGTTCGCCTCGATCGTGAAGAGCGCGCTGAGGAACGGCGCGGAGCACGTCGCGAACAACCCGGTGGCGGGAGACCGGGAGTTTCTCGCGAGGGGGTACGCGGCGGGGGCCAGGGAGATCGCGCGGAGGTACAGGGAAGCGCGGCGGGTGATCAACGTGCCGACGGTGCCGCGGGACGCCATGAGCTACTACTTGTTTGGCGACGAGTACATCTCGAACCTCCTGGAGACTCACGCCTTCCGGCTGCTGGAGAGCCTGGAACGCGTGGCGCCGGAGTGTTTCGCCGCCGCGCGAGGGACGCTGCTGGAGCTGGCGCGGGAGGAGATCGTGTACAAGGAAGCGCAAGGGTACCTGGTGGCCAGCCGGGACGACCGGGCGCATAACAGGGCGGTGATCTACCGGCGGGGGATGTTGAAGAAGTACGCGGAAAGCGAGCTGTTCCTGCGGGCCTCCAAGCGGCGGGACGGGGTGTGGGTGGAGCAAGCGTATTATAGCCTCGCCGCCGGCCTCTCGATGGTCTTCGCCACGGTGATCTCCTTTTCGTTCCAGCAAACGTACGGCAACTTCACGATGCCGCTGTTCGTGGCGCTGGTGGTAAGCTACATGCTGAAAGACCGGCTCAAGGAATTGGCGCGTTATTACCTCGTCCACAAGATGGGACGGCGGTACTTCGACCACAAGACGACCATCCGCATCAAGGAGAACGCCATCGGGTGGATCAAAGAGGGGTTTGACTTCGTGTCGGAGGAACGCGTGCCGGCGGAGGTGATGGACATGCGGGCGCGCCCCGACCTGCTGGAGGCCGAGAACCGGGTGGCGGGCGAGAAAATCATCCTGTACCGGAAACTCGTGCGGGTAGACGCCGAGGCCCTGACGCGTAATAACCAGTACGAAACGTCGGGCGTGAACGACATCACGCGTTTCCACGTCGGCGGCTTCCTCGAGAAGATGGACGGGAGAAAATACCAGCTGCTCGTGCCGGGCGACGAGGACGCGTGCGAGAAAGTGGCCGGCGAAAAAGTCTATTACCTCAACTTCCTGATGCAATTCCGGTACGACGGGCGCGTCAACTACCGGCGCTTCCGCCTCACCCTGACGCGCGAGGGTATCCAGGGGATCGAGGAATTGTAGAAAACCGGCGCCGAGGGCCATTTATCAGGAGAATATGTATAGATTCGCGGGAAAATACGCGAGATGAGAAAATGGAGCATCGACGATTCAGCTGAATTGTACAACATCAAAGGCTGGGGCCTGAATTATTTCTCGATTAACGAGAAAGGACACGTCACCGTGACGCCTAAACAAGGGGGCGCCACCATCGACCTCAAAGAGTTAATGGAAGAATTGCAAGTGCGGGACATCTCCGCGCCACTCCTGTTGCGCTTCCCGGATATCCTCGACAACCGCATCGAGAAACTGTCGAACTGCTTCGAGGCCGCCGCCAACGCCTACGGCTACCGGGGGAAAAACTTCATCATCTATCCCATTAAAGTCAACCAGATGCGACCCGTCGTCGAGGAGATCGTCAATAGCGGCACCAAGTATAATATAGGACTGGAAGCCGGGTCGAAGCCCGAACTGCACGCGATCCTCTCCATCGACATCGACGACGACGCGATGATCATCTGCAACGGGTACAAGGACGAGAATTATATCGAACTGGCCCTGCTGGCGCAGAAGATGGGCCGGAATATCTACCTCGTCGTGGAGAAACTGAACGAGTTGCGCGCGATCGCGTCCCTCTCGAAAAAGCTGAAAATACGCCCCAACATCGGCATCCGCATCAAACTCGCCAGCTCCGGGAGCGGCAAGTGGGAAGAATCGGGAGGCGACGTCAGCAAGTTCGGGCTAAACTCCAGCGAACTGCTCGAGGCGCTCGAACTGCTGGAGAAAAACAAGATGGGAGCCAGCCTGAAACTGATCCATTTCCACATCGGCAGCCAGGTCACGAATATCCGCCGGATCAAGACCGCGCTCAAGGAGGCGTGCCAGTTCTACGTCCAGCTGCAACGCATGGGCTACGACATCGCTTTCGTCGACATCGGCGGCGGACTGGGCGTGGATTACGACGGCACGCGCTCCGCCAATAGCGGCAACAGCATGAATTACTCCATCCAGGAGTACGTCAACGACGCCGTCTCGCTCCTCGTGGACGCCTGCGAAAAGAACGAGCTGAAGCAGCCCAACGTGATCACCGAATCAGGACGTTCCCTCACCGCTCACCACTCCGTGCTCATCATCGAGGCCCTGGCCAGCACCAGCCTGCCCGCCTGCAAGGACGACGATCCCCCCGAGGAAAACGCCCACGAACTGGTCAAGGAACTCCACGGCCTCTGGGAAGAGGGCCTCACGCAACCCCGACTGCTCGAGACATGGCACGACGCCCTGCAAATACGAGAGGACGCCCTGGGGCTTTTCAACCTCGGGCTGGTCGACCTGGTGACCCGCGCCCGCGTCGAACGCCTCTTCTGGACGATCGCCCGCGAGGTCTATGACATGGTCAAGAACCTGAAACACGCCCCGGAAGAGCTGCGGAAGATCGCGAAACTTCTTCCCGATAAGTACTTTTGCAACTTCTCCCTCTTCCAGTCGCTGCCGGATTCCTGGGCCATCGACCAGATATTCCCCATCGTCCCGATCGCCCGCCTGTGCGAACAACCCGCGCAAACCGCCACGCTGCAGGACATCACCTGCGACTCCGACGGCAAGATCGATAACTTCATCTCCACCCGAAACTTCTCCTACCACCTCCCCGTCCACGAACTCAACGGCAAGGAACCCTATTACCTTGGCGTTTTCCTCGTCGGCGCTTACCAGGAGATCCTCGGCGACCTGCATAATCTTTTCGGCGACACCAACGCCGTCCACATCAAGGTGAAGGGCGACGACTACGTGATCGACAAGATCATCGAGGGGGAGAGCGTCGCCGACGTGTTGGAGTACGTTCAATTCGCACCCAAGAAGATGGCCCGCGTGGTAGAAGTCTGGGTCACCGGCTCCGTGAAGAAGGGCATCATTTCCGCCGAGGAGGGCCGCGAATTCCTCTCCAACTACCGCTCCGGCCTCTACGGCTACACCTACCTCGAGTAATCCAATTTCCTTTTCCCGTCGAATGACACGCCGACGTTTCCCGTCTTGGGAAGGCTTGTCGCGGCGCGACACCGACGCTTCCCGTCTCGGGAAGGCTTGTCGCGGCGCGACACCGACGCTTCCCGTCTCGGGAAGGCTTGTCGCGGCGCAGCACCGACGCTTCCCGGTCGCGGGGGGGGGTGTGGCGGCGCGGCACCCACGCGAACCCGCCCCGGGAGGCGGGGGGGGGCGCGCCACCCCCCCGGCCCCGGACCCGACAAGCTGTCGCG
>JAIROI010000026.1 GCA_031257615.1 Odoribacteraceae bacterium | reverse complement strand
TCCGTGAGGGTTTTTATGCCGATGCTCCCGGCGCCTATGCTGGTGGAGGCGGAGTGGATGTTGCGAGCGGCGCTCATGAGGGTTTCGCTACGAAGGTGGGAAAGCGGCAAGGTTTCGAGTTAAGTTTTCATGGTGATTATTATTAATGGTTGGAAATATGATGATTAAAATAGACTATCGATTGCTTGTCGGCGGTCGTCGCCGGGACATTTCCAGCCGGCGACAAGGAAAAACCGGTCGTCGCCGGGGCATTTCCAGCCGGCGACAAGGCAAAACCTGTCGTCGCCGGGACATTTCCAGCCGGCGACAAGGCAAAACCGGTCGTCGCCGGGGCATTTCCGGGAACGCGATCGAGAGAGAGAGAGAAAATATCGCGCGGTTTGCGCATCCCCGGGGATATGTGCTGCACGGATTTCTCCGGCGATGGGTATGTTGTAAAAGATAACAGAAATTTTTTCTGAGGATAGTTGTTCGCTACGATCTTTCGCGTAACTTGGGCGAGAATTTCAAGAGCGAATGAACGCAACAGAAAATATACCTCTCGGGCTATTGAAACAGGATAGCATGTTGGCTCCTTTCGCCGCGATCGTGGAGCGCAGGCACGCGCTGTACGCGCTCGCGAGGAAGCGTCTCGCGGGCGACGCCGCGCGGTTGTCCGACCGCTGCAACTCGCACCTCCATTTCGGTTTACACCGCGACGGGGAGGGTTGGATCTTCCGCGAGTGGGCGCCCGCGGCGACGGCAATCTACCTGATCGGCCCGTTCAACGATTGGCGGGAATGTCCCGGCTACGCGCTGTCTCGCGCGAACGCCGAGGAGTGGGAAATCCGGCTGCCGGGAGAGGCCCTGGAACACGAAATGATCTATCGCCTGCTGGTCAAATGGGACGGCGGCGAGGGCGAACGCCTGCCGACGCACGCGCGCCGGGCCGTGCAGGACGAATACACGAAGCAATTCTCGGCGCAAGTGTGGCTCCCGCCTTGCCCGTATCGCGCCCGGCACGAGCGCCCGACGGGGGACGAGTCGCCGCTGATCTACGAGGCCCACGCGGGGATGGCCACGGAACACCGCCGGGTGTCGACCTTCACGGAATTCAGGCTGTTCGTGCTGCCGCGCGTGGCCCACCTGGGGTACAACACGCTCCAGTTGATGGGGATTCAGGAACACCCGTACTACGGCTCTTTCGGCTACCAGGTCTCCAACTTCTTCGCGGTAAGTTCGCGCTTCGGCACTCCCGACGAGTTGAAGCAACTCGTGGACGAGGCCCACGGGATGGGGATACGGGTGGTGATGGACCTCGTCCACTCCCACGCGGTGAGCAACGAGGCGGAGGGCCTCGGTAAATTCGACGGGACGGAGACCCAGTTCTTCCACGCCGGCGAACGCGGTTTCCACCCGCTGTGGCGCTCCCGCTGCTTCGACTACGGCAAGCCGCGGGTGACCCACTTCCTGTTGTCCAACTGCAAATACTGGCTGGAAGAGTTCGGCTTCGACGGTTTCCGCTTCGACGGTATCACGAGCATGATCTATACCGACCACGCCATCCATCGCGATTTCATCGGCTATGACCCCTACTTCGACGGCCGACAAGACGAGGACGCGATGACCTACCTGAAATTGGCCAACGAAACGATCCGGGAGATCTACCCGCGCGCCATCACGATCGCCGAGGAGGTCAGCGGCATGCCGGGGATGGCCTTCCCGGTGAGCGGCGGCGGCTTTGGCTTCGATTACCGGATGAGCATGGGCGCGCCGGACTACTGGATACGACTGCTGGAGGAAAAACGCGACGAGGAGTGGCACGTGGGAGACCTCTTCTATGAACTGACGCGAGGACGAGAAGGCGAACGCTCCATCGGCTACGCGGAAAGCCACGACCAGGCGCTGGTGGGAGACAAGACGATCTTCCACCGGCTGGTGGATAAAGAGGTGTACGAACACATGAGCGTCGCGTCCAACAACCTCGCGATCGACCGCGGGATCGCGTTGCACAAGATGATCCGGCTGGTGACCGCCGGAACAGCCGGGGACGGCTACCTGAATTTTATGGGAAACGAGTGGGGACACCCGGGATGGATCGACTTCCCGAGGGAAGGCAACGGGTGGAGCTACGAGTACGCGCGAAGGCTGTGGAGCCTGGTGGACGACGAACACACGCGCTTCCGGTTTATGAACGCGTTCGACCGGGAGATGATCGGCCTGGCGACGCGCTGCCGGCTGTTCGACCGACGGCCGGAGGCGCTGGCGCGAGACAACGAGCGCCAGGTGCTGGCGTTCCGCCGCGGGGAACTGGTGTTCGCGTTTAACTTCAACCCGACGCTCTCGTTCTCCGACTACGAGTTCGAGGCCCCGGCGGGGAAATACAAGATCGCGCTGAACACGGATAGCGCCGCGTTCGGCGGCTTCGGGCGAGTGGACGAGACAGTGGAACATTTCACGCGCCTCGGACGGCTGAGCCTCTACTTGCCGTCGCGCTCGGCGATGGTACTGGAACGTTGTGAAAGTTGAACCTATTATATATGTATCATGGGATATTTGAAATTTAATAAAGACGAGCTGGTAAACCTGGAATACTCGCTGAAGCGCGAGGTGCTGCTGACGAACCGTGCAGGCGGGTATTGCTCGACCACCATCGTGTGCTGCAACACGCGGAAATACCACGGCCTGCTGGTGTTGCCCGCGGAAGGCGCCGGGGAAGAAAACAAGGTGCTGCTGTCGTCGCTGAGCGAGACGGTGGTGCAACACGAGAAATCGTTTAACCTCGGCATCCACAAGTACCCGGGGACGTATTACCCGCGCGGCCACAAGTACATCGTCGACTTCAGCTACGAGCCGGTGTTCTCGCTGGTGTACCGCGTCGGCGGGGTGTTGCTGAGAAAAGAGATGGTGATGTTGCACAACGAAGAGCGGGTGATGATCCGCTACACGCTGCTGGAAGCCCGCTCGCACACGCTGCTGCGCTTGAAACCTTTCCTGGCGTATCGCGGAATACACGACCTGTGCAAGGCCAACCGGATGGCCGACACGCGCCACGAGACCGCGCGCAACGGCATCCGCTCCAGGCTCTACCCCTCCTTCCCGTCGCTGTACATGCAGGTGAACGGCGAACACACCTTCGCGCCCACCCCCGACTGGTACTATAATATAGAGTACACGGAAGAACGCCTCCGCGGGTACGACTTCCAGGAAGACCTCTTCGTTCCCGGCCACTTCGAGATCCCCCTGCGGCCGGGCGAGAGCGCGATCTTCTCGGCGTCAACGAAAGAAGAAGAGCCGACCCGGCTGGAGGAAGCCTTCGAAGGAGCCATCGGGGAACGAGGGCCGCGGGATTGCTTCGAGAACTGCCTCAAATACTCCGCCTCGCAGTTTATCGCGCGCGACGGGAAAGACACGGAGGTGGTGGCCGGCTACCCGTGGTTCGGGCGGTGGGGACGCGACTCCTTTATCGCCCTGCCGGGCGTCACGCTGTTCGCGAACGGGGACGCGCAGAGTTGCCGGGAGGTGCTGGACACGATGGCCCGGCAGTTGCGCAACGGACTCTTCCCCAACGTCGGCAAGCCCCCGCGGGCAGCGTATAACTCCGCGGACGCCCCGCTGTGGTTCTTCTGGACCCTGCAACAGTACGGCAGCGTCGCGGGCGAGGAGGAGATATGGACGCGATACGGGGATAAGATGAAAGAGATCCTCTCGGCGTACCGCGAAGGCAAGAACCCCGGCATCCGGGTGACCGACAACGGCCTCGTGTGGGCCAGCCTCCCCGGCCGGGCGCTGACGTGGATGGACGCGATCGCGGAAGGAAGAGCAGTGACGCCGCGCGGCGGGTATGCCGTGGAGATAAACGCCCTGTGGTATAACGCCGCGTGCTACGCCCTGAAGCTGGCCCGCGAGGCAGGAGACGCGTCCTTCGCGAAAGAGTGGGAAAAGATGCCGGAAAAGATCGGGGAGAGCTTCCGCGCGCACTTCTGGTACGAGGCCGGAGGATACCTCGCCGACTGCGTGGAGGAGACCGGACAAGACGCGAGGGTGCGCCCGAACCAACTGTTCGCCTGCTCGCTGGAATACTCGCCGCTGACCGACGAGATGAAACGCGGGGTGCTCGACGCGATTCGAAGAGAACTGCTGTCGTCGCGGGGACTGCGCACGCTGTCGCCCAAGAACCCGGACTACAGGGGATCGTACGAGGGTAACCAGGAGTCGAGGGATCTCGCCTACCACCAGGGGACCGCGTGGCCGTGGCTGATCGGCGCGTACATCGAGGCCAACCTGAAACTGCGCGGGAAACAATTCCTGCCGGTGGCGCGGGAACTGCTGTCCGGTTTCGAGGAAGACCTCTCGCTGCACGGCATCTGCTCCATCGCCGAGGTCTACGACGGCAACCCTCCACAACGCCCCAACGGGTGCATCTCGCAGGCGTGGAGCGTGGGCGAGGTGTTGCGGGCCATGGCGCTGATCAAGGCGTACGAGAATTTGGAATGACACAAGCTAAGGGGGATGATTGTTTTTAAAAACTAAGAATGTATGAAGACAAAAGTATTAATGTTCGGTTGGGAATTTCCTCCTCATATCTCGGGAGGGCTTGGCACCGCGAGTTACGGCTTGACGAAAGGCCTGGCCAAACACGGGGTGAAGATCCTCTTCGTGATGCCCAAGGCCGGCGGCGACGAGGACCAGAGCGCCGTGAAGATCATTAACGCGAGCGACGTGGAGATGATGGAGACGTACAGCAACCACGAGGATTACTGGGACTTTGTCCGCTTCATCGAGATCGGCTCCAACCTGACGCCTTACCTCGACCCGGAACTCTTCGAGAAAGAGGCCTCCGAGACCGTCCACTCGAGCGCGGGGGCGAAGGAACGCATCTCCTTCCGGAACAAGTTTCAGTTCTCCGGGAGGTACGGGATCAACCTGATGGAAGAGGTGGCGCGGTACGCTCTGGTCGCCGGGACGATCGCCGCGCAACAAGAGTTCGACATCATCCACGCGCACGACTGGCTCGCGTACACGGCAGGGATCGTGGCCAAACGGGTCTCGGGGAAACCGCTGGTGGTGCACGTGCACGCCACCGAGTTTGACCGGAGCGGGGAAAACATCAACCAGCAAGTGTACGACATCGAACGCCGGGGAATGCACGCCGCCGACCGGGTGATCGCGGTGAGCAACCTCACGCGGAACATCGTGATCAAACACTACGGGATCGCCCCGGAGAAGGTGGTCACGGTGCACAACGCCGTCGACTTCCAGTCGTACAAGGAAATGAAAGTGGAGCGGGGAGTGCCCGAAAAGGTCGTCACCTTCCTGGGCCGCGTCACCTACCAGAAAGGCCCCGAATACTTCATCGAGGCGGCCAACAAGGTGCTGAAATACTACCCGGACGCGCGCTTCGTGATGGCCGGCAGCGGCGACATGCTGAACCGTTCCATTCGTCGGGTGGCCCAGCTAAAGATCGCCACGCGCTTCCACTTCACCGGCTTCCTGTACGGCGACGACGTGCAGCGCATGTTCGCGCAGAGCGACGTCTACGTGATGCCGTCGGTCTCCGAGCCTTTCGGAATCTCCCCGCTGGAGGCGATGCGATCGGGCGTCCCCACGATCATCTCGAAGCAATCGGGCGTGTCCGAGGTGCTGGTACACTCCATCAAGGTAGACTTCTGGGACGTCGACGCCATGGCCGACGCCATCTACGGCCTGCTGGCGTACCCGGCGCTGGCTCGCGTGGCCGGGAGAGAAGGACTGGAGGAGGTCGACCAGTTGAAATGGGAAAACGCGGCATGGAAAATCAAATGCCTCTACGAGGAGATCACCGGAGCGTGAGGCAAGGTAAAACACACATACTAAAAATCATTAATATGAAAAAGACGATCTGTTTCTATTTCCAGTTACACCAGCCCGTGCTGCTGAGAAGGTATCATTTCTTTGATATCGGGAAACGAAATGACTATTTCGACGAATACATGAACCGATCCACGATCCGCCGGTTAGCCGACCGTTGCTACCTGCCGGCCAATCGTCTGATGCTGGAGTTAATCGAACGGCACGACGGACGATTCAAAGTGAGCTACTCCATCTCCGGGCTGGCGCTGGAGCAGTTCGAACTGCACGCGCCGGAAGTGATCGACAGCTTCAAGGATCTCGCCGCCACCGGAAACGTCGAGTTCCTTGCCGAGACCTACGCCCACTCCCTCTCCTCCCTCTCCCCGACGAACGAGTTCGAGAACCAGGTCAAGCGCCACGCGAAGAAGATTGAAACGCTGTTCGGACAGCGCCCCGCGACCTTCCGCAACTCCTCCCTGATCTACTCGGACGAGATCGGGAGGCGGGTCTTCGCCATGGGATACAAGACCATGCTGACGGACGGGGTGAAGCACGTGCTGGGATGGAAAAGCCCGAACTTCGCCTACGAAAGCGCCACCTGCCCGGGGCTGAAACTGCTCTTGAAGGACTCGCGCCTGAGCAACGACATCACCGTCAACTTCTCGAACCGCAACTGGGGAGAATTCCCCCTGACGGCAGACAAATACGCGCAGTGGCTACAGGGAGGAGCAGCGGGACACGAGGTGATCAACCTGTTCATGAACTACGAGACCTTCGGGGAAGACCAGGCGGAGGAGACAGGCATCTTCGACTTCATGCGATACCTCCCCGGGCGCATCCTCGACGCGGACTTCGAGTGCCTCACGCCCGCGGAAACAGCGGAAAAACACAAGGCCGCGGCTCCCCTGCACGTGCCGTACCCCATCTCCTGGACAGACGAGGAAAGAGACGTCACGAGCTGGCTCGGGAACGAGCTGCAATCAACGGCCTTCGAGGAACTCTACCGGGTGCAACCCCGCGTGCAAACGCTCGACGACCCCGAGATCAACGAGACCTACCTCCGCCTGCAGGCAAGTAACCACTTCTATTACATGTCCACCAAACTGTTCTCCGACGGGGACTTCTTTACCCATCGCTCGCCCTACGACTCCCCCTACGAGGCCTTCATCAATTACATGAACGTCTTGAGCGACTTCCTCATCCGGGTGGGCAGAAAATACGCGATCTGAAACCTTAATATAGAAAATGAACAAAACACATCTGAAGAACCCGGCTTACCTCTTCGAGGTGAGCTGGGAAGTATGCAACAAAGTGGGAGGTATCCACACGGTAGTCTCCACGAAAGCCCTAAGCATAGGAAAAATATTCAAAGACAACTACGTCCTGGTTGGCCCGGACGTGTGGCGTTACAACGAACCTAACCCCGAATTTGCCGAAGACCCTCACCTCTTCAAATCCTGGAGAGCGAAACTCGCCAGGGACGGCTTGCGCGTCAGGGTCGGACGGTGGAACATCGCCGGTAGCCCCGTCGTCGCGCTGGTCGACTTCACCACCTTCATCGCCCAGAAGGACGCGATTCTCTCCTCTTTCTGGGAAAACTTCCACCTCGACTCCCTCAAGGGACAATGGGACTACATCGAGCCGCTACTCTTCGGATACGCCGCCGGCAAAGTCATCGAACACTTCATCCGCCACAACCTCTCCGCCCACCGGGAGGTCATCGCGCACTTCCACGAGTGGATGACCGGCAGCGGACTGCTCTACCTCAAAGAGGCCGCCCCCCGCGTGGCCACACTCTTCACCACGCACGCCACCGTCCTCGGACGCTGCATCGCCGGCAATGGCCTCCCCCTCTACGGCGCCATGCAGCAATACAACCCGACGGAGGTCGCCCTCAGGTTCCAGGTCGAGGCCAAGCAATCCCTCGAAAGCAAGACCGCCGAACACGCCGACTGCTTCACCACCGTGAGCGAGATCACCGCCATCGAGTGCGAACAATTCCTCGGGAAACCCGTCGACATGGTCACCCCGAACGGCTTCGAAAACACCATGATCCCGCCAGCGGACAAATACCCGGCAATGCGCGACAGGGGAAGAAAAAAACTCCTCGAGGTCGCCCGCGCCGTCTCCACCACCGTCATCCCGGACAACGCCCTGCTCGTCGGGATCGGGGGAAGATACGAGTTCAAAAACAAAGGCATCGACCTCTTCATCGAGGCCCTCGGGAGACTCGCCCGGAGGGGAAACCTCGAAAAAGAGATCATCGCCTTCATCCTCGTGCCCGCGGGCTACCGGGGCGTCGCGCCGGGATTGCAACACAACCTCGACAAACCCTTCCAGTCCGTCCCCCTCGATTCACCCCACCTGACCCACGAGCTGACCGACCCCGCGAGCGATCCCATCCTCGCCGCCCTCAGGGAACAAGCGCTAAACAACCGCGCCGGCGACCGCGTGAAGGTCGTCTTCTGCCCCTGCTACCTCAGCGGCGCTGACGGCATCTTCAACCTCTCATACTACGACCTCCTCGTCGGCATGGACCTCTCCGTCTTCCCCTCCTACTACGAACCCTGGGGATACACCCCCCTCGAGAGCCTCGCCTTCAAAGTACCCACCATCACCACCTCCCTCGCCGGATTCGGATCGTGGGTAGAAACCCGACGCCCCGGGCCGCGTCCCAGCGTGGAAATCATCAGGAGAGGAGACCACGACGACAACCGCGTCATCCAGGCCATCACCGACAAGATATGCAACGTCGCCGCCCTCTCCCCCGAACAGCAACAGGAAATCCGGGAAAACGCCGCCGACGTCGCGAGAATCGCACTCTGGGAAAACCTCGTCGCCTACTACGTCAAGGCCTACGAGATCGCCCTCCTCGCCGTCAGCCAGCAACCCGGAAGGATCATTCCCGAAGACAAAGAGCAACTCGACTACATCGAAAGACAACACTCCCCACAGACGCCCAGCTGGGTCAGCGTCATCATCCACCGATCCCTCCCCGAAAAACTCATCGCCCTCGAAGAACTGGCGCGCAACCTCTGGTGGAGCTGGAACGAAGAAGCCGTGGGACTCTTCAAAAGCATCGACCTCAAGCAGTGGATCGCCACCCACAACCCCATCACCATGCTCGACAAAATCTCCCTCACCCGCTACAAGGAACTCGAGGAAGACCGCGAATTCGTCGAGCAACTCGCCGCCGTCCACGCGCGATTCACCGCCTACATGGAACAAAAAAACAACGAGAGCGCGCCCTCCGTCGCCTACTTCAGCATGGAATACGGCCTACACTCCTCCCTCAAAATATACTCCGGGGGACTCGGAGTGCTCGCCGGCGACTACCTCAAAGAAGCCAGCGACAAAGGAGTCAAAATCACAGGCGTCGGACTCCTCTACCGCTACGGATACTTCACCCAGAAGTTCTCCGCAGCCGGCAACCAGGAAGCCGCCTACGAGGCACAGGACTTCTCCAAAATACCCGTGACACCCGTCTACGACGAAGCCGGACGCCGTGTCACCATCTCCCTCCCCTTCCCCGGACGAACGCTATGCGCCCTCCTCTGGCGCGTCGACGTCGGCCGAGTCGAACTATACCTCCTCGACACCGACTTCGAGGACAACATCGAAGAAGACCGATCCATCACGCACTACCTCTACGGGGGAAACTGGGAAAACCGCCTCAAGCAAGAGCTACTCCTCGGATTCGGCGGCGTGCAGGCCCTGAAACTCCTCGGCATACAGGCGGACGTCTACCACTGCAACGAGGGACACGCCGCCTTCGCCGGGATCGCCAGGCTATGGGACCTCGTCGAAAACAGCGGGCTGGTATTCACCGAGGCCCTCGAGGTCGTCGCCGCCTCCTCCCTCTTCACCACCCACACCCCCGTGCCCGCCGGACACGACTCCTTCTCCGAAAACATGCTCAGGGGATACCTCTCACACTGCCCCGACCGCCTTAAAATCACCTGGGAACAACTCATCGCCCTCGGAAAGGCCAACCCGAGAAACCCCGACGAGAAATTCTCCATGAGCTACCTCGCCGCCAACCTCTCCAGGGAATGCAACGGCGTGAGCTGGCTACACGGCAAAGTCAGCAGGGAAATCCTCGCGCCCCTCTGGCCCGGATACATGCCGGAAGAACTACACGTCAAACACGTCACCAACGGCGTGCACTACGACACCTGGACCGCCCCCGAGTGGAAAATCATCCACGAAGAAGTATTCGGACAAGACTTCAAAAGCCACCACTACGACATCTCCTGCTTCGACGGCATATACCGCGTCGACGGGAAACGAGTCATGGAAGTCCGCGACACCCTCAGGGGAAGACTCGTGCGCCACGTCAAGTACCTCCTCTCCAACGTGCAGGACACCGCCTACTTCACACCCCGCCAACTCGTCGAGATCAAAGATACACTCCGCGAGGACATCCTCACCATCGGGTTCGCCAGGAGATTCGCCACCTACAAACGAGCAAAACTCCTCTTCCACAACCTCGACCGCCTCGACGAGATCGTCAACAACCCCGCCCGGCCCGTCCAATTCCTCTTCGCCGGGAAAGCGCACCCCGCCGACCAGGCCGGGCAAGACCTCATCAAACGCATCGTCGAAATCTCCAAACACCCCCGCTTCCTCGGAAAAATCCTCTTCATACCCAACTACGACATGCACCTCGCCAGGAGAATGGTACAAGGCGTCGACGTCTGGATGAACACCCCCACCCGACCACTGGAAGCATCCGGCACCAGCGGGCAAAAAGCAGCCATGAACGGCGTCATGCACTTCAGCGTGCTCGACGGCTGGTGGGTCGAAGGATACCGACCCGGGGCCGGCTGGGCGCTACCCATGGAAAGAGCCTACGAAAACCAGGACTTCCAGGACGAACTCGACTCCGAGGTCATCTACAACATCATCGAGGACGAAATCGCCCCGGCATTCTACGACCGCGAGGGAAAACCCTACCCCGAAACCTGGGTCGGGTACATCAAAAACACCATCGCCAAGGTCGCCTCCCGCTTCACCTCCAACCGCATGATCACCGACTACGAGGAACGCTACTACCGGCCCATGGCCGAAAGACGCGCCCGCCTCGTCGCCGACAACCACGCCCTGGCCATCGAGATCGCCGACTGGAAAAAACGCGTGTCGAGAGAATGGGAAAGCGTCGAGGTCAAAACCACCGACTTCCCCCCAAAAATCCGGCAGGACATCACCCTCGGGAACACCTACTCCGGATCCATCTCCATGGACCTCGGCGGCCTGACCCCCACCGAGGTGGGCGTCGAACTGGTAGTCACCGAGCAGGTCGACGGCCGCGTGAAGGTGCTCTACGCGCGCGACTTCACCCCCGTCTCCTTCAAGGAGGGCGTCGCCGTCTACTCCTTAGACGTCACCGCCTCCGAACCCGGCGTCTTCACCCTCGGCATCCGCGTCTACCCCAAGCATCCCCTGCTCGCCCACCGGCAAGACCTTGCCCTCGTCAAGTGGTTATAGCGCGGCGCGTCTCATCCTAACCCGCGGACGCGCGTTTTCCCCCTGAAAACGCGCGTCTCCAATTCTGAAAAACTCCGGAGTTTTATCGCAAAACTCCGGAGTTTTGCCTTAAAACTCCAGATCTTTCTCTTATAACTCTAGATCGTTCTCTTAAAACTCCAGATCTTTCTTTTAAAACTCCAGATCTTTCTCTTATAACTCTAGATCTTTCTCTTAAAACTCCAGATCTTTCTCTTATAACTCTAGATCTTTCTCTTATAACTCTAGATCTTTCTCTTATAACTCCGGATCTTTCTCTTATAACTCCAGATCTTTCTCTTAAAACTCTAGATCTTTCTCTTATAACTCCAGATCTTTCTCTTATAACTCCGAGGTCCAGTCATTAAATCTCGCGTCTCTGGCCCGGACAGGGGGAGATCGTCGCGGGAATAGCGGGGCGCGAGGTTTATTTCGCGAATCGGGAGCTGTTCGCGTGAAGATTTCTTGTGTATATCGCGGATGAGTTGTAGATTTGTCGCCGTGATTATTGAATTGTTAAATCATTAACGAGGAACTACAAGATGAACAAGGTAATTTCCGCGGAAGAGGCCGTCGCCGGCGCGAGAGACGGCATGACATTGATGATCGGGGGCTTCCTGGGTAACGGGACGCCGGAGAAGATCGTGGACGCGCTGCTGGCAACCGGCGCGAAAGAGTTGACGCTGATCTGTAACGACACGGGATTCCCGGACAAGGGAATCGGGAAGCTGATCGCGGGGCGTAGAGTGAAAAAACTGTACGCGTCGCACATCGGGACAAACCCGCTCGCGGGCGAACAACTGAACGCCGGGGAGATAGAGATCGAGTTTTGCCCGCAAGGAACGCTCGCCGAGCGCGTGCGCGCCGGGGGAAACGGGCTGGGAGGAGTGCTCACGCCGACGGGAGTGGGGACGATGGTGGCCGAGGGGAAGCAGATCGTCGCGGTCGGCGGGCGGGAGTACCTGCTGGAGACGCCCCTGCGGGCCGACATGGCGTTCGTGCGGGCAAGCGCGGCCGATCGTCGCGGCAATCTCGTCTACCGGGGGACGTCGGAGAATTTCAACCCGCTGATGGCGACTGCCGCCGACCGGGTGATCGCCGAGGTGGGGGAGATCGTGGCGGGGATCGCGCCGGAGCAGGTGAAGACGCCGGGCGCGCTGGTCGACGGGCTGGTCATCGGGAACGCGTCGGGAGTGGGCATGACGGCGACGGTGCGATCGCGGATGAGCGCTCACGACGCGCATTACGGCGGGGAGCTGGTGGACGGGGCGAGGATGTTGCAACTCTTCGGCGACGTCGCGACGGAGTTGCTGATCCGGCGCGACGGCGACGAGGGGCTGTTCGCGGGCTACGACAAGGTGGAGTTCCTGGCGCCGGTGTATGCCGGGGACTATATCGAGGCGACGGGGAGGATCGCGCGGGTGGGCAACTCGTCGCGAAGGATGGTCTTCGAGGCGAGGAAGGTGATTCGCGCGCGGACGGACGTTTCGGCGTCGGCGGCGGACGCGCTCGAGGAGCCGGTGGTGGTGTGTCGGGCCAGTGGCGCGTGCGTCGTGCCTGTATCGTGTCAACGTAAAACAAGATAACATGGAAAAGTTAATTATCACGGCAGCCATCTGCGGCGCGGAGGTGCTGAAGGAGCATAACCCGGCCGTTCCCTACACGGTGGAAGAGTGCGCCCGCGAGGCGCGATCGGCTTACGAGGCCGGGGCGAGTATCATTCACCTGCACGTCCGCCGCGACGACGGCTCGCCGACGCAGGACAAGGAGCGGTTCCGGGAAGTGATGGCGGCGATCCGGGAGGCGTGCCCGGGGGTGATCATCCAGCCGTCGACGGGGGGAGCGGTCGGGATGACCAACGACGAACGGTTGCAGCCGACGGAGTTGCGCCCGGAGATGGCGACGCTCGACTGCGGGACGATGAACTTCGGGGGCGACGAGGTGTTCGAGAACACGGAGAACACGATCAAGTATTTCGGTCGCCGGATGATCGAGCTGGGGATCAAGCCCGAGCTGGAGTGTTTCGACAAGGGGATGATCGACATGGCGCTCCGGCTGCACGCGCGGGGATTCATCGCTGCCCCGATGCACTTCGACTTCGTGATGGGGGTGAACGGCGGGATTGACGGTTCGTTGCGCGACTTCCTGTTCCTGCGCGAGAGCATCCCGTCGGGGGCCACCTACACGGTTGCCGGGATCGGTCGCCGCGAGTTCCCGCTGGCCGTTGCCGCGATCATCGACGGGGGCCACGTTCGGGTGGGCTTCGAGGACAACGTGTACCTCTCGAAGGGCGTCCTGGCGCGGTCGAACGGCGAGCTGGTGGCGAAAGTCGCGCGGCTGGCCGCGGAGCTGGGACGCGAGGTGGCGCGCCCGGACGAGGCGAGAAAAATACTCTCTATATAAAGGTGTATGAAACAAGGAAACAAGTACGGGACGCACCGCGTGATCGCGCCCGCGGGGAGTCTCCCGCAGCCGGCGCTGGCGCTGGACAACGCGATGGAGATTTATGACAACGAGATACTGATCGACGCGCGGACGCTGAACATCGATTCGTCCAGCTACGCGCAGATCAGGCAGGCGTGCGACGGGGACGCGGCGCGGATGAAAGCGATGATCGAGGGAATCGTCGCCGGGCGAGGCAAACTGCAAAACCCCGTGACGGGGTCGGGGGGTATGCTGGTCGGGACGGTGAGGGAGATCGGGCCGCGTCATCCCGACCGGACGCTGAAGGTGGGCGACAAGATCGCCACGCTGGTGTCGTTGTCGCTGACGCCGCTGAAGCTGGAGCGGATCGAGCGGTTGTCCCCGGAGTCGGACCAGGTGGACGTGGTGGGGCAGGCGATCCTGTTCGAGAGCGGCATCTACGCGACGCTCCCGCCGGACATTCCCGAACGGCTGGCGCTGGCGTTGTTAGACGTGGCCGGCGCGCCGGCGCAGGTAGCGCGGTTGGTGAAGGAGGGCGACGCGGTATGCATCATCGGCGGCGGCGGCAAGTCGGGCCTCCTGTGTTGCTACCAGGCGATGAAAAGCGCGGGGCCGCGGGGCCGGGTGATCGTCGTGGAACACTCGGAGGAGAACGCCCGCCGCGTGAAGGAGCTGGGGCTGGCGACGGAAGTGATCCTGGCCGACGCGACCCGCGCGATGGAGGTCTACGAGCGCGTGACGGCGCTGGTGGGCGAACGGGGATGCGACGTGACGATCAACAACGTGAACGTTCCCTCGACCGAGATGTCCTCTATCCTGGTGACGCGCGAGGGGGGCGCGGTCTACTTCTTCTCGATGGCGACGAGCTTCAGCAAGGCGGCGTTGGGGGCAGAAGGGGTGGGAAAAGACGTGTCGCTGCTCATCGGCAACGGCTACGCCGCGGGCCACGCGAAACTGACGCTGGGCGTCATCCGGGAGTCCGCCCCGCTGAGGGAGTTATTCGAACGCCTGTACTGTAAAGCGTAGCCCATGATGACGGATCAACGACATGCCTTTTTCCCGGACGCGACCGACGCGGAGTGGAACGACTGGACGTGGCAGGTGCGCCACCGCGTCGAGACGCTGGAAGAGCTGAAACGCTACATCGCGCTCACGAGCGAGGAGGAGGAAGGCATCCGCCGGTCGCTGCAAACGCTGCGCATGGCGATCACCCCCTATTACCTGACGCTGATCGACCCGACGAACCCGGATTGCCCCGCGCGCAAGCAGTCGATCCCCTCCGTGCAGGAGTTGCACCGGGCGCCGGCCGACCTGGAAGACCCGCTGCACGAGGACAACGACTCGCCGGTGCCGGGATTGACCCACCGCTACCCCGACCGGGTGCTTTTCCTGATCACCGACCAGTGCTCGATGTACTGCCGCCACTGCACGCGACGCCGCTTCGCCGGTCATCGCGACGCCGCCTCGCCGGTGGAACGCGTGGACCGCTGCATCGAGTACATCGCCCGGACGCCGCAAGTGCGCGACGTGCTGCTGTCGGGAGGCGACGCCCTGCTGGTGAGCGACGAGCGGCTGGAATACATCGCGCGCCGGCTGCGGGCAATCCCCCACGTGGAGATCATCCGGATCGGCAGCCGCGTGCCGGTGGTGTTGCCGCAACGGATCACGCCGGCGCTGGTAAACATGCTCAAGCGCTACCACCCGGTGTGGCTCAACACCCACTTCAACCACCCGGTCGAGATCACCGCCGAGTCGCGCGCGGCGTGCGCCCTGCTGGCCGACGCCGGCATCCCGCTGGGCAACCAGTCGGTGTTGCTGCGCGGGGTCAACGACTGCGTGCACGTGATGAAACAGCTGGTGCACCAGTTAGTGAAAATGCGCGTGCGCCCCTACTACATCTACCAGTGCGACCTCTCGACGGGCATCGAACACTTCCGCACGCCGGTATCCAAGGGTATCGAGATCATCGAAAGCCTCCGCGGGCACACCTCCGGGTATGCCGTGCCGACCTTCGTGGTGGACGCGCCCGGCGGCGGCGGGAAGACGCCGGTGATGCCCACCTACCTGATCTCGCAGTCGCCCGGACGGGTGGTGCTGAGAAACTACGAGGGGGTGATCACCACCTACACCGAACCCTCCGCCTACAAGGAGACCTGCCGCTGCCCCGAGTGCATGAAAGAACAGGGAGAAGGCGTGGCCGCCCTGCTGAACGGCAAACAACTGGCCATCGAGCCAAGAGGCCTCGCCCGTAACCGACGTAATCACCGCGACGCGTGACTCTCGTCGACCGAATAGCGGCACACCGCAGCGTCTCCATCGTGGGAATGGCAAAGAACGCGGGGAAAACCGAGTGCCTGAACTATCTCGTCGGCAAACTCCAGGAGCGCGGACGACGCGTGGCGCTGACCTCCGTCGGCCTCGACGGGGAACGGGTAGACCAGGTGACGCGCACCCGCAAGCCGGAGATCATGGTGCGCGACCAGACGGTTTTCGTCACCTCCGAGAAGCACTACCGGGAGCGCCGCCTCGCCGCGGAGATCCTGGAGGTGAGCGACCGGCAGACGGCCCTGGGACGGTTGGTGACCGCGCGGGCCGCGACCCCCGGGAAGGTGATCCTCTCCGGCCCTCCCGACACCCGGTCGCTGCGGGAGTGGATCGACGGCGTCGGTCGTTTCGACGTCGACATGATCCTGGTGGAGGGGGCCTTGTCGCGTCTCAGCCCGGGATCGCCGGCGGTGACGGAGGGCCTCGTGCTCGCGACGGGCGCGGCCGTGTCGGGGAGCATCCCCCGGCTGGTGCGGGAGACGCGCCGCGTGCACGACCTGACGCGCCTGGAGCCGGTGGACGAGGTCGCGCGCCGGAAACTCTCCGGCGTCGAGAAGGGCATATGGGCGATCGACGAGGAGGGAGAAGTGCATGACCTGCAGATACCCTCGGCGCTGTTGCTGGAGCAAGACGAGGAGCGACTCTTCTCGCGCGGCCGGACGCTGTTCGTCGCCGGCGTTGTCAACGACGCGCTGCTGCGCCTGGCCCGTTCGCGGGAGGGGGTCACGGTGATCGCGCGCGACTTCACGCGGGTGTTTGCCGGCGAGGAGGCGCGTCGCTCTTTCGCGCGGGCGGGTGGTCGCCTGCGCGTGTTGCTGGAGAGTAAACTGCTGGCGGTATGCATCAACCCCCTCTCGCCGGAGGGCTACCGGCTGGACTCCGACGCGCTCGCGAGCGCCCTGCGGGAATGCCTGGACGTCCCGGTGTACGACGTGAAACGAATGAATGAATGAACGAATGACGACACTCAAGGACGCCATAGAAGAGATCAGCGGGCTGAGGCACGCGATCGACCGGGTGCAAACGCTCTCCGGCGCGGGCAGGAGGGCGCTGCTCGACTCGCCCTACCTGACCGGAGAGGAAATCCAACGGGAACTGGATCGGGTGGAATCGCTTATGCCGCTCCTGCCGTGGCCGGCGGTCTGCTCGCCGATGAGCAGGGTGAAGGACGTCCGCCACGCGATCGAGCGCCTCGGCAGGGGGGAGACCCCGGACGACGTCGAGCTGTTCGAGATCAAATCCTTCGCGCTGCTCGCCGCGGAGATTGCCTCGGCAATACGCGCGGTCTGTCAAACGGCCAACGACGCGTCGCCGACAGCTGACAATAAGCCGTTTTTGGGTGTTTATTCGGTTTCGGCAGCCGAAAACAAGCAATCTGCTGGTTTTTACTCCTTGCCGGCAACCGACGGCTCTCC
>JAIROI010000069.1 GCA_031257615.1 Odoribacteraceae bacterium | reverse complement strand
AATCGTGGTTGGCCACGCGACAATCGTGGTTGGCCACGCGACAATCGTGGTTGGCCACGCGACAATCGTGGTTGGCCACGCGACAATCATGAATTGCCACGCGACAATCGTGGTTGGCCACGCGACCATCGGGGAGAGACATGCGATCGTCCGGGAGAGTTGGGCGACCGTCGGGGAGGGATACGCGACCATCAACCTGTGTCCGATCTAAGAAGTGGAGGATCGTCCCGGTATCGTTAATGTCTCCGCGTCGCGCAGGGCTGCGCGGCTGTCCCATCTTTGTAGACAATAGCCTTGGGCTGCTGTACAGCGAACAACCGGAAAGGGAATCGGCTGCGCGGCTGCCTACCCTTCCCGCGCGGTAGCCTAAGACTGCCGCGTAGAAAAGAATCCGCTGAAAAAAACAACCACGCGTGGTGATTCGAAGAATAGGGGAGGGGAGAGGCGCTCTTGTCGCTCATTCCCCGATAAGGAGGAGCAGGAGGAAGAGTTGATCCTTGGAGAGCATGGAGCGGAGGGAGAGAAGCGCGCTTTTCTTTAAACTCTTGACGGTGCTGGGAGTGATATTCATCTCGCGCGCCACCTCGGTGCTATTCTTTCCCTGGAGGCTGGCGATCATGACCTGCCGCGCGCGCGGCGGGAGTTTATCGATAGCCGCGCGGAGGACGCGGAGCGTCTCCTGTCGGGTGATCTCCCGCAGGAACTCGTGGTCTTCCCACGCTTCCCCGGCTTCTTCCTCGCTGGCGACAAACCTCTCACGCGCGAGCGCGTGCTTGCAGTGATCGCGGTAGAGGCGTCGCGCGACGGTATACAGGAAAGCCTTGGCATGTTCGATATCCCGGATATCCTCGCGGTGTTCATACACCTTAATAAACGTCTCCTGCGCGAGGTCGCGCGCGAGTTCCTCGTCCTTCGCGTAGCGCGTCAGGAAGGCGCGCACGGCGGGGAAATACTCCTTGAAAAAGCGCTTAAACTCCTCGCGGGTTTGTATCGGGACATTCATGTATCACGTGATCTTCTTCCCCTTGTAAGTAGCTTTTGTCTCCATCGACTCCATGATCACGGCTTTCACTTCCCCTTCCAGTTCCTGTCCGCTGACGGTAGCGTTCACCTGCACGCGGAGGGGCATGTTATTATAAGTATACGCGAAAGCGATATGCAGGCGATAGACGCGTTTCCCCTGCCGCGTCTCCGGTTTAACGGAAAGTCGTCCGGAGGTAAAGTTAAAGACCTGTCCGTTGGGCAGCTCGAAGTCCGTGATCTTGACGATGACGCTATCGTCGCGGACCCGTTGCAGTTCCACTTGCATCGGCAGCGTGGCCTGCAGGAGTTCGACGAACGTCGTCCCGTTATATTTCCCGGCGACGGCCCGTCCGTGGTCGTTTTTCTGTGCGATCGCGTGATGCGCGAATCCGGCGAGGATCGCGGTCAGGACGATATACGCGCGAATGGTAGTCATGAGCGTGAGGTTTTAAATTCTTTTCAGCGGTCGAAAGTAGTAAAAAAGCGCGACACTCGAGCGCGCTTGCCGGGTTGTCGTCCGTCAGTCGTTGGAGAAGCGCGCGCCGGGCAGCGGGCGGAGATTATACCGGGAGGCCATCACCTCGCCGTACGCGCCGCAGGAGCGGATCGCGATCACGTCCCCGCGGCGCGTCGGCGGGAGGAGAACGTCCTTGCCGAAGCAGTCGGCAGACTCGCAGACGGGGCCGACCACGTCATAAGGTTCGACGTCGCCGGGGCGTGCCGTGAGGTTTTCGATCCGGTGGCGCGCCTGGTAGAGCGCTGGTCGGATAAGATCATTCATGCCGGCGTCGAGGATCGCGAATTTCTTCCTCGTCCCTTCTTTCACGTAGAGCACGCGCGCGACGAGCGTCCCGCATTGCGCCGCGATCGCCCTTCCCGGTTCAAAGTGCACCTGTTGTCCCGGCAGCCGCGCGAAGTGTTTCGCGAAGGTTTGGAAGTAGTCGGCGAAGGCCGGCACGGGTTGCTCGTCGGGATTCTCGTAGTCGATGCCGAGGCCGCCGCCGAAGTTAACGCTTGTCGGCGCGAGGCCGTTCGCGAGCAGCTCTTCTTGAATCGCGTTAGCCTTGGCGCAGAGTTGTTGAAAGACCCTCATGTCCGCGATTTGCGACCCGACGTGGAAGTGGATGCCCCTCCACTCGACGCGCGGCAGTTGCAGGCACGCGCGCGCGGCCCTTTCGAGTTGTTCGAGCGGGAAGCCAAACTTGTTCTCCTCTATCCCGGTCGTGATATAATGGTGCGTGTGCGCGTCCACGTTCGGGTTGACGCGGAGGGAGACGCGGGCAGTCTTGCCCAGCGACCCGGCGATGTCATTAATCACCTCCAGTTCCGGGAACGACTCGCAGTTGAAGCACCCGATGTTCTCCCCCAGCGCCAGCCGGATCTCCTCGTCGCTCTTCCCCACGCCGGCGTACACGATCTCCCCCGCCCGGAATCCACTCGCTATGGCCGCTGCCACCTCGTTCCCGCTCACGCAATCTGCCCCAAGCCCGCGCTCCCGGATGACCGCCAGCAGACGCGCGTTAGCGTTTGCCTTGAGGGCGTAATGGAGGTGGAAGCCGTGACGCGCTGCTTCATCGGCGGCCACCCGGAGCGTCTTGTCGAGCAACTCGAGGTCATAATAGTAAAAAGGAGTCTTATACTCCGCGAAGTGTTGTATAGTAGGTATAGTCATAATAGATCAGCTTCATGATTCGAACAACGCGCATCCCAGCGCCACCAGCGCGGCCTGTTTCGCCTCTTGTTTCACCAGCAGCGACACGCTATGCTCGCTCGCCCCGTACGAAACCACGCGCACCGGGATCCCCGCCAGCGCCTGCAACGCCCGCGCGACAAGGCCCGGCCGTTCCGCGCGGAAATCGCCAACGATGCACACGATCGAGAGGCCGCTTTCCACCTCGATCGCCCCGTACCGTTCCAGCTCCGTCGTGATTTGCTGGATATGTCGCGTGTCGTCGATCGTCAGCGAGATCGCCACCTCAGAGGTAACGATCGTGTCGATAGGCGTCTTCCACGCCTCGAACACCTCGAACACCTTCCGCACGAAACCGTACGCCAGCAGCATGTTATTCGACTTGATCTTGATCGCGGTGATCCCGTCCTTTGCCGCCACCGCCTTGAAATCCCCCGTGATCGTCTCCTCCGTGATCAGCGTCCCCTCGTCCACCGGGTTCAACGTGTTCTTCAGCCGCACCGGGATTCGCGCGCGCTTGGCCGGTTGGATGCTGGCCGGATGCAGGATCTTCGCGCCAAAGTACGCGAGTTCGGCCGCCTCGTCGAAGGAGAGGGATCGCACGGCGCGCGTACGTTCCGCGTAGCGCGGGTCATTATCGCGCATCCCGTCGATATCCGTCCATATCTGGATCTCCTCGACGCGCAACACGCATCCGATGATCGCCGCCGAATAATCGCTACCCCCGCGCTTCAGGTTATCGACCTCCCCGGCCGCGTTATAACAGATAAAACCCTGCGTGATCACCAGCGCACCCGCCTCCGGGCTGCCCAGCAACCGCTGGAGGCTTTGCTTGATATAAAAATAATCCGGCTCGCCATCCTTGTCCACCCGCATGAAATCGAGCGCCGGCGCCAGGAACGCGCGCCTCCCTTGTTCCGTCAAGTACTCGTGCATCAGCGTCGTCGACAGTATCTCCCCCAGCGCCGCGATCTCCTTCTCCTGTCGCGGGTGATACTCCTCGCGGACAAACGACCGGAGGCGGTCGAAACAACCCTCCACGAACGTCTTTGCCCGTCGCGCCCCAGCGCTCGCGGCGAGTAGCTCGTCCGCCACGTTCAGGTACTGCACCTCCATCGCGCGAATCCTCTCCATCGCCTCCTGCCGTTCCCCCCCCCGCAGCCGTTCTGCAATCTCCAGGAGCGCGTTCGTCGTCCCCGACATGGCCGAAAGCACCACCACCTTCGGGGTCTCGTCCCCCGATATCAACTCGGCCACCGCCTTCATCCGTTTCGCGCTCCCCACGGACGTGCCGCCAAACTTGAGTACTCTTTTATATTCCATCGTGATTTAATTAGTGGCCGCGAAGGTGTACGTTTGACTTTGATCCTGCAAATCGTCCGCGTGATTTTAACGCATTTACTGGCCCTTGTTGAAAATGGCGACGCACCACTCCCCCTCTTCCCGACTCGACGCGAACGCGAGTCCCGCCACCCTCGCCGCTTCCCGCACCACCGGCAGATCAGCCCCGTAAAAGCCGCTCGCCACCAGCCGTCCCCCCCTCGACAGGGCGCGCGCGTACCGCGGCATATCCTCCACCAGCGCGTTCCGGCTGATATTCGCCAGCACCAACCCCGCCTCCCTCTCCCCGTCCAGCAGCGCCCCGTCCCCCAGAAACACCCTCACCCCCTCCGCGCCGTTCACCGCCGCGTTCTCCAGCGCGTTACGGTACGCCCACTCGTCGACGTCGAACCCCAGCACTTCCGTCGCCCCTGCTTTCGCCGCCATGATCGACAGGATTCCCGTCCCGCACCCCGCGTCTATCACCTTCCCCGCCAGCGGTTGCATCTCCAGGATCGCCTCCAACATCAGCGCCGTGGTCGGGTGATGTCCTGTACCGAAACTCATCTTCGGGTCGATCACGATCTCGTGTTCCATCTCCTTGTCTGCCTCGTGAAATCCAGCCCTCACCCTCACTCTCCCCGCCACCACCACCGGCCTGAAACTCTCCTCCCACGCCTTGTTCCAGTCCTTCTCCTCTATATATTCCTTCTCCCAACTTACCGTTCTCCCCTCCCTGAACGCGGGTATCGCGAGCGCCTTCTCCACGACCTCCTCGTCAAACTCGCTTACCGGCGCGTACGCCTTCACCCCGTCCTCTGTATACAAAAAGTTCTCGAACCCTCTCGCCTCGAGACATGCCGCGATCATCTCCGCGACCTCCTCGTCCGCCGGCCTCACGTGAAAAGTAACCTCCATGTAATCCATATTCTTCAATTTTAGTCCGCGAATATAACCCCAAAAACCCTTCCCCCACCACATAAAAACAGAGAGAAATCCCCGCGTGACGGCCCCGTTTGCAAAAGTATCCCCTCGTGATGCTTGTATAAAAAAGAATCCATTAAAGGGCTGCGTGGCTGCCCAACCTTTGTAGGCAGTAGCCTAAGGCTACTGTACAAGGAGATGCCCGCGCTATGATTGGCTGCGTAGCTGCCTCACCTTTACGGGCAGTTGCCTCAGGCTACTGCCCAACGCTCGTACCATTCACGAAGGCGGGGATATATGGATTTTTTTCTACGCGGCAGCCTTAGGCAGCTGCGAATAAAGGTGAGGCAGCTACGCAGCCAATCCTAACGTGGGCACTACGCTATACAGTAGCCTTAGGCTACTGCCTACAAAGATTGGGCAGCTACGCAGCCCTTCAAAGGTCTTTTTTGTGCAGCGCCCTGTGGGCGCTGCTTGTAAAAATTCGACGGCTACGCGACATCGGGGGAGAAGAAGGGGGACAATGGGCTACTGCTGGCGCTACGCGGTGTTGTCATTCGGCTGCCATATAAAAAGGAGAAGGAAGACCGGTGTTGTCATTCGACTGCTATGTAAAAAGGAGGAGGAAGGCCTTGCGACCTCCCTCCCGTAAGTAAACTAAAAAATCAAGTAAACCCGCTTCTCGGAAAATTAACAAATCCGATTAATGAAGCGTTTATTGTTCATCCGGAAATTCCGGGGTATTGTCGTCGTTCTCCTCTTGGTCGGGGTCTTCTTCGTGCTCGTCTTTTTCCCGCGCGGCCTTGCGTCGTCCCTGTTCCTGCGCGAGGATATGCTTGTAGCGGGCGGCGACGGCGTTATAGTCGTTCACGAACCCGGTGAGTTCCTCCGAGAAATCGATGCCGTTAAGGGTGATGATCGCGTCCAACCGGGCGAGCAGGAGTCCAAATTTCTCGATGACTTCCTCGCGCGCTTCTTTCATGTCGATCTTGGGACGTTCGCCGACTTGTTCGTAACGCTGGGTCATCAAGGCGTCGAACTTGCTGTTTGCCGCGCGAAGGCGTTCGACGGC
>JAIROI010000001.1 GCA_031257615.1 Odoribacteraceae bacterium | reverse complement strand
CTTCGTACTTTGGCAGTCGGGGCAATGAAGTGTAATTTTTATTTTCATTCAACAAAAATACAAACTTACTCCCTGATTGCCAAATTTTTATGCCAGCATACTTTTTACATCACCACCTCAATTTCGTTTCTGACCGTCCCAACTTGGGACGAGCGGGATTCGATTTGATTCTGTCCGTCCAGAACCTCCGACCGGGCGCTCTCGTTTTTCATGTCGATGTATTTATGTTCTTGCATCTCGATTTCGTTTTATTCTTTGACACAACGGACGGAGAATCCGCCTCCTCGCGTGCTTCTATTGAGTAAAATGGTTGATCCATTGTTGGTGGCAAATATTGCTTCGGAGTGTGTATTGTTAAAGTTAGCAGAAAACCACAGGTTGACATGGCTGCCAGTAAACTTGAGAGTTCCGGCGGGGGCAAGTCGCGAGATTTGTCCCCTTTTTGTCGCGCGCTTCTGTGTTCTTGATTGCGCAGATCGCACCAGTTGTTCATCGCAAGAATGGTCTTTTGGGCGATGATCAGGCCGGGGAGGATGATTTTTCTCTATGAATGAAGGGAACTTTTCGCGATGAAAGCGAATATAGAGTAGATAGATTGTTTTTTTTCATACATACCTGTTGGGGGCAAGTCGCGAGATTTGTCCCCTTTTTGTCGCGCGCTTCTGTGTTCTTGGTTGCGCGGGTCGCGACAGTATGAAAATGCTTGTGGATGACAGGGGGGCGACGGGACGGCGTCAGTGCTCGACCAGGAGTTTTTCTTCACCCTTTCCCACGGTCAGCGCGGTGCCTTCGGGGATTCCCCTGATGATGATTTCGGAAAGTTCGTCCTCGACATATTTTTGGATGGCTCGCTTCAACGGGCGGGCGCCGTACTGCGGGTCGAAGCCCTTCTCGACGAGGAACGCTTTCGCCGCGTCGGAGATCGAGATCTGCAGGCCGAGGTCCGTCACCCGTCTGAAGAGGCTCTTTAGTTCGACGCCGACGATCTCGAGGATGTCCGCCTTCGAGAGCATGTTGAACATCACCACGTCGTCGACGCGGTTCAGGAACTCCGGTGAGAAGGTGTTCTTCAGCGCCTTCTGCACCACGCCGCGGGCGTAGTCTCCCTCGCCTGCCCGGTCGCGCGAGCCGAAGCCGATCCCGCGTCCGAAGTCCTTTAATTGGCGGCTACCGACGTTGGAAGTCATGATCACGATCGTGTTCTTGAAATCGACCCTTCTCCCGAGGCCATCCGTCAACTGTCCGTCTTCCAGCAACTGCAGCAGGATATTAAACACGTCGGGGTGTGCCTTTTCGATCTCGTCCAGTAGCACCACCGAGTAAGGTTTCCGGCGCACTTTCTCCGTCAGTTGTCCTCCTGACTCGTAGCCGACGTATCCCGGGGGCGCTCCCAGCAGGCGCGAGACGGAGAACTTCTCCATGTACTCGCTCATGTCCACGCGGATCAGCGCGTCGTTGGAATCAAACAGGAAGCGGGCCAGCACCTTTGCCAGTTGCGTCTTTCCCACCCCTGTCGGGCCGAGGAAGAGAAACGATCCGATCGGTCGATTCGGATCCTTCAGTCCGGCGCGATTCCGGTGGATGGCTTTCACCACCTTCTCGATGGCCTCCTTTTGCCCGATCACGGACTCGTTCAACTCTTCGCTCATCTGCAGCAGTCTCATGCCTTCCGTCTTGGCGATGCGCTTCACGGGCACGCCGGTCATCATGGCCACCACCTCGGCGACATGCTCGCCGGTCACCTTCACCCGGTTTTTCTCCAGGCTTTTTTGCCACTCGCTCTTTTGGTTTTCCAGTTGACCTTGCAGGTAGCGTTCCTGGTCGCGGTATGCGGCGGCCATCTCGAAATTCTGTTGCGAGGCTGAGTCTCGTTTATACCCGCCCACCTTTTCCAGTTCGCGCTCCAGCTCTTCGATCGTCGAGGGTACGCTGATGTTCGAGATATGCACTCTCGATCCGGCTTCGTCCAGCGCGTCGATGGCCTTGTCCGGCAGCGAGCGATCCGGGACATATCGTTCCGTCAAGCGCGCGCAGGCGACGATCGACTCGTCCGTGTAACTCACGTTATGGTGGTCTTCGTACCTTGTTTTGATGTTGTTGAGGATCTCTACTGTCTCGTCGAACGAGGTAGCTTCCACCAGCACTTTCTGGAAGCGTCGTTCCAGCGCCCCGTCTTTCTCTATATTCTGGCGATACTCGTCGAGGGTAGTTGCCCCGATGCACTGGATGTCGCCGCGGGAAAGCGCGGGCTTCAGCATGTTTGCCGCGTCCAGGCTTCCTCCCGGCGCCCCGGCCCCGACGATCGTGTGTATCTCGTCGATAAAGAGTATCACGTCCTTGTTCTTTGACAATTCCGCGAGGATGGACTTCATTCTCTCCTCGAACTGTCCCCGGTACTTCGTGCCGGCGACGATGGAGGCCATGTCGAGCGAGATCACTCGTTTGTCAAACAGCACGCGCGATACCTTTCGTTCGATGATTCTGAGGGCTAATCCCTCGACGATGGCCGACTTCCCCACGCCGGGTTCGCCGATCAGCACCGGGTTGTTTTTCTTTCGGCGGCTCAGTATCTGCACGAGTCGTTCGATCTCCCTGCCTCTTCCCACCATCGGGTCGAGCGCGCCTTCCGCGGCGGCCCTCGTGATATCGAATCCGAAGTTGTCGAGCACCGGTGTATTCGATGTTCCTACCGGCGGGATGGGCCAGGCCTGTGTATCTTCGATCGGATCTTCTTCATCGCTATCGCCGTCGCCACCCTCCAATTGCATCCGCACTCTTTCTTTCTGGACGGCCTCGCTGAATCTCCAGTAGTCCACGTTCATCGAGTAGAACATGTGGGACAGGAAAGCGGTTTGGTTGCGCAACAGGGCCAGGATCACGTGTTCCGATTCCAATTCATCATCGCCCATCTTCCACGCCTCGTCGGACATGCTGCGCAGAACGCTATTCGCGGCCAGCGTAAAGTCCATCTCGTCGGTGATAACTCCTTGGTAGCGCACCTCGATCATGCGTTCTTCCAATCGTTCCCTCACCTCGTCGAGATCCACGCCCAGGTGTGTCAACGCGTTCAGCGCGTAGCCGCTCTTTAGGTTCATAATTCCCAGCAGGAGGTGTTCCGGGTAGATATTCCCGTTTCCCAATCGTTCCGCTTCTTCGCCCGCCGATTGTATAATCATACTTAACTTATCATCATCTTCGTGTTCCATGGTGTCGCGATAAAGAAGGCGTAAAGGTAATTAATTTATATTGGAATTGTCGTTCATCAAGCGCTCGAAGTCAGCCTCGGTCAGGACGGGCACGCCGAGTTTTGTCGCGCTATTCAGTTTGCTTCCTGCGTTTTCTCCTGCCAGCAGGTAGGTTGTTCTGGCGGACACGGAGTCGCTGACCTTTCCCCCGGCGTTCAGCACCCTGGTCTTGAAATGTTCTCTTGGCAGGGACAGTGTTCCGGTGATCACGAACGTCATTCCCTCCAGCAGGTTGCTTTCTCCCGCTTTCTCTTGCAGGCTACCGTTCACGCCGAGCGCCAGGAGTTGTTCCAGCATGATCCTGTTCTCCTCTTTCTCGAAATAACTGACCACGCTCCGGGCCATTTGTTCGCCGACGCCTTCCACCTCGACCAGTTGCTCGCGAGTGGCCGCGGCCAGCGCGCGGATGTCTTTGAAATGGCGGGCGAGTTCTCGCGACACCGATTCGCCGATGTATCGAATGCCCAGCGCGTAGAGAAACGCCGGCAGGTCGGTACTCTTTGATCGTTCGATAGCCTCCAGCATGTTATCCACGGATTTCTCTTGCAGGCGGTGGATGCCGAGCGTGTTGAGTTTGCGGACGAATTTCTCGCGTATGGACAAATGGGTGTGCACCTGCCGCGCGTTTTCCAATGTCAGGCCGTCGACAGCGGCGATCTCTTCCACGGTAGCCGCGGACAGTTCATAGAGGTAGTCGTAGCGGACGGTCAGCATACTGGCTTCGCGTCGTCCGATGCCCGGGATGTCCATGGCATAGATCACGACGTCCAGGGGTATGGCTTTCGTTTCGCCTGCTTCTTGCAGTCTTTCCAGTGGCACGTTGAAGGGAGAATTGAAATACTCCATGATCTTCTTCACGGTATTTACTCGTTCTCCCGGTCCGCCGAGGCTTTCGACCTTCATCCACTCCTCTTGTCCGGCGGAGCGCGCGCGAGAGAGGCTCCCGAAGCGCTCGGTGATCTCTTCTGCTTGCTTGATCGAGATATTCTTGAGGCCGATCTCGAACGCGTAGATCACCTTCGGTAGCGGCACGCTGGTCACCTCGTACCCTTCCGGGTAGCTCACGCGTTCCAGCCCGATCAGGTCGTCGCGTTTCTCGGCCAGCGCGTATATGTCCGCCACGTTCCTGATCAACTCATTCGAGAGCAGCAGGTCGATCATTTCGCTACCCATCCATTCGATGTTCATGGCTTTCCGGCTCACGAAATGCTCGATCTTTCCGGCCACGCGCGGCAGGCATCCGCTCTCGTTCGGGCAATAATGGTTGGCTTCGCCTGCTTGTCGTTCCAGGGGGGTGCCGCACGCCGGGCAGCGCGTGATGAAGGCGATCTCGACGGCCCCCGGCTGTCGCGCTTCCTCGTTGACGCCGACTATTTTCGGGATAATCTCCCCGCCTTTTTCCACGTACACGCGATCGCGCGCGTGCAGGCCCAGATCCTTCATCACGTCCGCGTTATGCAGCGACGCTCTTTTGACGGTCGTTCCGGCGATATACACCGGTTCCAGGTTAGCCACCGGGGTCACTGCCCCTGTCCGTCCCACCTGGTAGTCGACTCCCAGCAGCAGGCTTTCCGCCCGTTCGGCCCTATACTTGTAAGCGATTGCCCAGCGAGGCGACTTGGAGGTATACCCCAGTCGAGTTTGCAATCGCACGCTATTCACCTTAACCACTATCCCGTCCACCGGCACCGGCAGGTTTATCCGCCGCTCGTCCCACCATCGAATAAACTCCAGCACCTCCTCCACGTTGGCGCAGCGGGCGGCGTGTGGCGGCACCTGGAACCCCCACTCGCGCGCTTTTTCCATTGACTCGAGGTGCGTCGCCGCGGGGGCAACCTCGTCCGGCACGCTATGCAGGTAACAATCCAGCTCTCGCTCGGCCACCATCGACGAGCGTTGCAATTTCAGTGTCCCTGCCGCGGCGTTCCTCGGGTTAACAAACGGCGCCTCGCAGTGGTGCATTCTCTTTCTATTCAGCATGTGGAAAACGTCGTAAGGCATCAGCACCTCCCCCCTGATCTCGAACACCGCCGGGAAATCCTTTCCTCGCAGCGTCAGGGGGATTGTCTTGATGGTGCGCGCGTTTGCCGTGACGTCATCTCCTTTCGCCCCGTCGCCTCTTGTCGCGGCATACTTCAGGGCGCCGTTCTCGTATCTCAGGCTGATGGCCGTCCCGTCGTACTTCAATTCGCAGGCATACTCCACCTCTTCCCCTCCCGCGGCGTCTCTCGCGCGTTGGTCGAAATCCCTTACTTCCTGCTCGCTGTATGTGTTCGACAGAGACATCATCCGGTACGCGTGTTCAACCTTCGCGAACTCGTTACTGGAGTCATCTCCCACCCGTTTCGTGGGTGAATTGGGGTCATCCATCCACGGGTGGTCGGCCTCCAGCACCTCCAGTTCGCGCATCAGCGCATCGAACTCCATGTCCGTGATCACCGGTGCTTGCTTCACGTAATAGAGGTAGTTATGTTCCTCCAGGATCTTCCTTAACTCGAGTATTCGTTCCATGGTGTGATTTTACGCGACAAAAGTAATCAAATTGCCCGTTCCTTAAAAATTCACGTACATTCGCGCCCGCGCCGGGGCGAAAGCCGACGCACAAGATCAACATAAAATAAACAACCATGAAAAAGTACCTGATACCTTTAGTACCGGGGCCGGTATCGGTTCCCGCCGAGGTACTCGGGGAGGCAACCGTCGACTACGGGTCAGGCCTCCTCGAGCCGGAATACCTCGCTATATATAAGGAGTGCGAATCCATGCTGCAAACCCTGATGGGAACCCGCTCGCGCGTCGTCATACAGACCGGCGAGGGCATGTTGGCCCTCTGGACGGCATTGAAAAGCGTCCTGAAGCCCGGCGACAACGTCCTCGTCATCTCCACGGGCCTCTTTGGAGAAGGCTTCGCGGCAATGGCCGAATCCATCGGCTGTCGCCCGCGGATCATCGCCCACGAGTTCGACGAAACGGTACGCGACTTCGAGCGCGTCGAGCGGGCCATCATCGAATTCCGACCGAAGATGATCACCCTGGTGCACTGCGAAACTCCCAGCGGCACCCTGAACCCGGTGAAGGAGATCGGGGAGTTAAAAACCCGACACGGCGTGCCGCTCCTCTGCGTCGACATGATTTCCAGCATCGGCGGCGTCCCGGTAGAGGTCGACGCCTGGGGCGTGGATCTGGCGCTGGGCGCGTCACAGAAATGCCTGTCGGCCCCCGCCAGCACCTCCTTCCTCGCGGTAAGCGAGGAGGCCTGGCGACGCGTGCAATCCGTCGCCTACGCCGGCTACGAGGCCCTCCTCCCCTTCCGCGAGGCCCTCGACGCGGGCGACTTCCCCTACACTCCATACTGGCAGGGCCTGGCACAACTCACGCGCGCCTGCAAGCTCATCATGCAAGAGGGCATGGAGAACTGCTTCGCGCGACACCGCTCCGTGGCCCGCTACTGCCGAGACCGTCTCGAACAAATGAACGTCAAACTATTCCCGGCCCCCGGCGCCACCTGCTCGCCGACCGTCACGGCCGCGCGCGTGCCGGGCCATATCAGCTGGGAAAAGCTCGACGCCCGGCTGAGAGCAAGGGGCGTCGTCCTCGGCAACAACTTCGGAACGCTGGCCGGGAAGGTCTTCCGAGTCGGGCACATGGGAACGCAAGCCCGCCTGGAGACCGTGACAGCGGCAATGGACATCCTGGAAACAGCCCTCCGGGAGTGACGCGCTCGCGAAATTCCTTTTTTTATTACATTCGCGGGGTATTACCAATGTTGCACTTAAAAGATTACACATCATGGATTATAAGTTTGAAATAAGCCTACCGGAAAACTCCGACTTCAGGTGCGAGATCGCCGTCGGGGGAGAACAGACCTTCCAACAGTTCCACGACAAGCTCGTCGAAACGTTAGGATACGACAACGCCCAAATGGCCTCCTTCTTCACCCTCGATCGACTCGGAAACAGGATCAAAGAGATCGCCCTGATGGACATGGCAGGGGAAGAAGAGACCGACGCGCTGGTCATGGACGGCACCAAAATCTCCGACATCATCAAACCCGGCTGCATCGAACTCGAGTACGTCTTCGACTTCTTCGCCAACAGGTACTTCAGGATAGAGTACGCCGGAGAATACATCCACGACTCCTCCGCCGTCACCCCCGTCTGCATTTCCTGCTCCGGAGACATACCCGAACAGTTCTCCTTCAACGACAACAAAAACGACTGGGACTTCGAGGACGTCACCGAGGAATACGACGACAACTACGACAACAGCTTCATGGAAGAGTTCGAAAATAGCAACTACGACGACGAGGACAATCCCAAAGACCTCTACGACGACGAACTCGGCGGCGAGAAATACGAGAGCCTCGACGACTACATCGACAGACTCTAAAGACCATGACCCCGGCAGGCCGGAAACCCAAAAGCTTAGTCGTGATACTGGGACCGACCGCCGTCGGGAAAACCTCCCTGGCCATCGACGTCGCCCGCCACCTCCACACCGCGATCATCTCCTGCGACTCGCGACAGCTATACAAGGAAATGAAAATAGGAACCGCCGCTCCGGACCGCGAGGAACTGGCGGCGGTTCCCCATTTCTTCGTCCACACCATCCCCGTCGCCCGACCCTACAACTGCCACACCTTCCAACAAGATGCCCTGGAAACCCTCCGCGAACTCTTTTCAACCCTCGACGTCGTCATCGCGACAGGCGGATCCATGCTCTACATCGACGCCCTCTGTCGCGGGATCGATCCCATGCCCGACATCCCCCCGGAAACGCGCTCCGCGGTCGCGGAACTCTACGAGCAACAAGGCCTCGAGCCACTCCGGGGGCTACTCCGCCGCCTGGACCCCCTCTTCTATCAACAAGTAGACCTCAAAAACACCCGACGGGTCATGCACGCCCTCGAAGTCTGCCTGACCACCCGCCAACCCTACTCCGCCCTGCGATCGGGACAACCCCACCCCCGCGATTTCAACATCCTGAAAATAGGACTACAGAGAGACAACGCCGAACTGCGCCGCCGCGTCCGCGAACGCGTCGATCGCATGATTGCCGCCGGCCTGGAAGCAGAAGCCCGTTCCCTCTACCCGTTTCGTCACCTCAACGCCCTCAACACGGTAGGATACAAGGAATGGTTCGACCACTTTGACGGCAAAATATCCCCCGAAGAGGCCACCCGCCAGATCAAAACCAACACCTGGCGCTACGCCAGGAAACAACTCTCCTGGTTTCGCCGCGACCCCTCCATCCACTGGTTCCACCCCTCCGACCCCACCCGCCTCGCGAACTTCCTCCGCGAACGCCTCCGCCCCGCATAATCGCCTCGACAGCGTTCGCGCGTGGAGGATATTGTGGATTGGTGGTATTCCGGCGGTGTTGCTTCTTCTTTCGATCTTTATTTGGGTGCGTCGACGGGGAAGGTGATTGAGAGGGGTTATAGGCGGTCGCCGTTGGGCAAGTGGGGGATGAGGCCCGACCGGCGCGAGGGGTATAACTCCACGCGCATTCGGTAGGCGTCGTAGCCGAGGAAGTAATACTGGGGGAGCGTCTCGACGATCGAGAAACCGGAGGTGCGGTAAAGCCAGTACGCGACGGTGTTCTCGGTCTTCACCTCCAGGGTGATCGCGCGCATACCGGCCGAACGCGAGTACGCGAAAGCCTCCTTCAACAAGCGGCGCCCCAACCCCCTTCCCTGCATCTCCGGGTGCACGGCGAGGGAAAAGATGCGCGAGGATTTCCTGGCGGCGTGGGTCAGGCAGACGAGGCATCCTACGGCTTTCCCGTCGGCGCGCGCGACAAAGACTGCGCCTTTTGCCCGAGTGATCTGGTAGAGCAACTGGCGTCGCGAGCTGCCCATGAACCCGAAACATTGTTTTCCTATTTCCACGAGCGCGGGCAGGTCTTCCCGCGTGGCTCGAGTGATAATTGTTTTCATGCGCGTGCATTTTTTTGCCTTGGCGACGCGGCGGGATGTCGAATCCCGTCTCTCGCCGGGGGCAAAGGTAGCAGAAGCGCGTCTGATCGCGCCGGAAAATCGGAAAAACATTACCCCGCGCGAGCAGTTGCATAAAGAACGGGGGGCTACCTCACGGCGGCCCCCCACAGAAAACACTTGGCACAATTGATGTGCGCAACACGAATATACTCCATTTGGGTAGGACGGCAGGAGCGAACCGTTTCTCTTTCTACTGTTACTGTTTACTGTTTACTGTTACCGGTACTTTTACTGTTTTACTGTTACTGCTCCTCTGACGCGTTGTCGTTGTCGTTCTCGTCATTTTCGTTGTCGTCCTCGTTCTCGTCATTTTCGTTCTCCTCGTCCGCGGAGGAGGAGGCCTTGCGGCGGCCCTTCTCGATGGCCAGGTTGTGGTTGTAGCGGTCGACCATCACGTTGTAGTCCGCCACGAAACCGGTCAACTCGGTGGAGAAGTCGATGCCGTTCAGCATGATGATCGCTTCCACGCGGGCAATCATCTCGCTCAGGGCCGATTCGACGGCGGAACGCGCCTCTTTTACCGTGACGCCGGGGCGTTGCTCGACTTCGCTGTCGCGCTCCTGCATCAGTTGGAAGAAGGTGGCGTTGGCAGCCCGCAACTCGGTGACCAGGAAGGTGAGGCCGAGGAGCGCGAGGTATGCCGCGTTGTCCGGCGCGGAGAGCTTGTCGAGCATGTCGTCCATGGCGGAGCTTTCCCGGTCGTAGGACTTGCGATCGAGGCGCTTGTAGTGTTCGAGGATGATGAGGAGTTTCCTGGCGGCAACGCGTTTGTCGGCGTCGGGGTGGTGGAGGTAGGAGCGGAAGATCAGGATCAGGCCGCGGACAAAGAGATCGCGATAGCGGTCTTGATCTTTCAGTTGCACGGTGTAGTCGCTCTTGTAGATGGTCTCGAAGACGGCGACCAGCATGTCGATCTTGCTTTTCAGGAGGTCGTAGGCGGCCTTGATGCCGATGGCGCCCGCGCCGTATCGCGTGACGATAGCGACAAGCTCTTTGAGGAATTGCACGAGCAGTTCCGTGGACATCATGTAGATTCTGGCGTCGGTGAGGTGGGATACTTTTTTCATGATTTCTAATTTTTGAGGTGATTACCGCGATCGTATTGTAGGTTTTTGAACGGAATCGCGTCGACGCCACGCGTCATTTTCGATTCAAGCAAATCGACGCGCCCGAATCCATAGATCAAAATCGATTCAAGGAAATCGACAAACTCGAATCCATAGATCAAAATCGATTCATGAAAATCGACGCGCTCGATTTGCTTGGATTGAAAACGCGTGTCGCGATACAGCGACTCGAATCCCCGCGTCATTTTCGATTCAAGCAAATCGACAAACACGAAAGTGGGCGTCATTTTCGATTCATGAAAATCGAGCGTGTCGATTCCCTTGCTGCAATTTTGATCTTTGGGTTCGCGCATGCAGATTTCCTTGTCGCGATTCTGATCTATGGGTTCATGCACGCGGATTTCCTTGCCGCGATTTTGATCTTTGGGTGCGCGCGCTGCCGCGACGGGGAAAATTCCCCTGTCGCGGTCGGCGCGTGCGATGCACTCCGTTATATGGTTTCGCGTTTGCATCTCTTATTGTTGTGCTATATAACCACTGATAGACTTCCACGTGTAGCCGTTCCAGGTTCTGCCGCTACTCGGCTTGTTATTC
>JAIROI010000158.1 GCA_031257615.1 Odoribacteraceae bacterium | reverse complement strand
CGGGGGAGGGGAAGACGCTGGTGGCAACGCTGCCGGTGTTCCTGAACGCGCTGACGGGACGCGGGGTGCACGTGGTGACGGTCAACGATTACCTCGCCAGGAGAGACTCCGAGTGGATGGGGCCGCTTTACATGTTCCACGGCCTCTCGGTGGATTGCATCGACAAGAGCCAGCCCAACTCGCCCGAACGCCGGGCTGCTTACCATGCCGATATTACTTTCGGGACCAACAACGAGTTTGGCTTCGATTACCTCCGCGATAACATGGCCATACACCCGGAAGACCTGGTGCAACGACAACATAATTATGCCATTGTCGACGAGGTGGACTCGGTGTTGATCGATGACGCGCGCACGCCGCTGATCATTTCGGGGCCGGTGCCGAAGGGCGAAGACCAGATGTTCGAGGAGTATAAACCGCGGGTCGAACGCCTCGTGAAGATGCAACGGGAGCTGGTCACGCGGATCTTTAACGAGGCCAAGACCCTCCTGGCAAGCGACGATCGGAAGAAACAGGACGAGGGGGCCGTCCTCCTGCTGCGCGCCCACAAGGGATTGCCCAAGTATAAACCGCTGATCAAGTTCCTCAGCGAACAGGGAAACAAGGCGACCCTCGTGAAGACCGAGAATGTCTACATGCAGGAGAATAACCGGCGCATGCCGGAGATCACGGAACCGCTCTACTTCGTCATCGACGAGAAACTCCACTCCATCGACCTTACCGACAAGGGACACGATACGATTACCGCCGCCGGCGAGGATCCCGCATTCTTCGTGCTGCCGGATATCGGCTCCGAACTGGCCGACATCGACAAGCTGATCGCGCCCGAGGACGAGAAGATCGCGCGCAAGGACGCGCTGACGCAAAACTACGCCATCAAGTCCGAACGCATCCACACCGTGAGCCAGCTGCTCAAGGCATACACGCTGTTCGAGCTGGACGTGGAATATGTCGTCATAGATAATAAGGTGAAGATCGTCGACGAGCAAACCGGCAGGATCATGGAAGGCCGCCGGTATTCGGACGGGCTGCACCAGGCAATCGAGGCCAAGGAAAACGTCAAGGTGGAAGCCGCCACGCAAACCTTCGCCACGATCACGCTGCAAAACTACTTCCGCATGTACCGCAAACTGGCCGGCATGACGGGTACCGCCGAAACCGAGGCCGGGGAGTTCTGGAACATCTACAAGCTGGACGTGGTGGTCATCCCCACGAATAAACCCAT
The DNA here is from genome assembly GCA_031257615.1 of Odoribacteraceae bacterium. GTDB lineage: Bacteria > Bacteroidota > Bacteroidia > Bacteroidales > Marinifilaceae > JAIRKS01. The sequence goes on along the minus strand of JAIROI010000158.1, from coordinate 5,007 downwards.
CATCCGTAAGGACGCCAACGATTATGTCTTCAAGACCAAACGGGAGAAATACAACGCGATCATCGACGAGATCGTTCACCTGGTGGACGCCGGACGCCCCGTCCTGGTGGGCACGACCTCCGTCGAGATCTCCGAGTTGCTCAGCCGCATGTTGAAGATGCGCGGGATCAAACACAATGTGTTGAACGCGAAATTGCACCAGCGAGAAGCGGATATCGTGGCAGAGGCCGGAAAGTCGCGCGTCGTGACCATCGCTACCAACATGGCAGGCCGCGGAACGGATATCAAGCTGAGCCAGGAAGTGCGCGAGGCCGGCGGACTGGCCATCATCGGCACGGAACGACACGATTCGAGACGCGTCGACCGGCAGCTGAGAGGACGCGCCGGACGACAAGGAGACCCCGGCACCTCGCAGTTCTTCGTCTCCCTCGAAGACGACCTCATGAGGCTGTTTAGCTCGGGAAGAATCATTAGCGTCATGGACCGCCTGGGACATAAAGAAGGCGACGTCATCCAACACTCCCTCATCACCCGCTCCATCGAGAAGGCACAGAAGAAGGTCGAGGAAAATAACTTCGGCATCCGGAAACGACTCCTGGAATACGACGACGTGATGAACTCCCAGCGAGAGGTCATCTACAAGAAACGCCGCCACGCCCTCCTCGGGGAACGCGTCGGGGTGGACATCGCCAATAACATGTACGACGTCTGCGAGGCGCTCGTCGAGGAGTTCAAGGAAGGAGAAAATATCGAGCAACTCAGGGAATCGGCCTTGAAGTATCTCTCGGTGAACTACCCGAACCTCATCGGGGAGACCGCCAAACGCCTCCCGGACGCAAGTAGCAAGAAACTGAGCGAACACTCCCGGAAGACAGAGACTATCGCCCCAAAGAAATCCGAGGAGGAGGACTACGCGATCGACGCCGGGGAGGAGGACTACGAGATCGACGCCGGGGAGACCGATAAACGACCGGCAAAACCGCGCGAACGCGACTCCCGAAAGGCGGACGCCATCACCCGAAAGGAGTCCGAGACGACCGGGGCCGAGGACTACGCGATCGAAGCCAAAGAGTTCGCCCAACGATCGGCGGAGATAACCACCAAGGAATTGTACGACCAGGTGCGCCAAACGTATTACCGGAAGGTGGAGGCCATCGCCCGGCAGGCCTTCCCGGTGATCAAACAGGTCTACGAGACGCGCGGGGAACAGTACAAGAACATCGTCGTGCCGTTTACCGACGGCTTCCGCACCTATCAGGTGATCACGAACCTCGAGAAATCCTATAACACCGGGGGAGAAGAACTCGTCCGGTCGTACGAAAAGGCGATCATCCTCTCCCACATCGACGACTTCTGGAAAGAACACCTGAGGGAAATGGACGACCTCAAGCACGCCGTGCAAAATGCCTCCATCGAACAGAAAGATCCCCTGCTGATCTACAAGTTCGAGTCCTTTAACCTCTTCAAAGGGATGGTCGACAAGACCAATAAAAGCGTGGTCTCCACCCTGATGAAAGGACAAATTCCCCTCGCCGACCCCGAAAGAGTGAGGAAGGCAGTAGAACAACGCACCGACCTGAGCCAACTGAAAACAGAACGCTCCGACGCGCCCACGCAAGAAGCCCGGAAAGCGCTGCCACAGCCAAAGACCGAGACCATTCGCGTGGGGCCTAAGGTGGGACGCAACGATCCCTGCCCCTGCGGAAGCGGCAAGAAATACAAGAATTGCCACGGGCAGTCATGATGTCTAACTAATAAAACGCGCAGAGATGTTGTCATTCATTCGCTGGGATATCGACCCGGAAATCTTCTCGCTGGGCGGTTTCTCTATCCGCTACTACGGGCTGCTGTTTGCCCTGGCCTTTATCTTCGGGTACAAGATCGAGGAAAAGATGTTCAAGTCCGAGGGCCTCTCCCCGGAATGGTTGAATAAATTGTGGATCTACGTGGCCGTGGCCACGATCATCGGGGCGCGACTGGGACATTGCCTGTTCTATGACTGGGCCTACTATAAAGACCATTTCTTCCAAATCTTCCTGCCCTTTAGCACTACCAATGGCTTCCGCTTCACCGGCTTCCAGGGCCTCGCGAGTCACGGCGCGGCTATCGGTATCATCGCCGGACTGTGGTATTACTCCCGGAAGATCAGCAAGCGATCGATCCTCTGGATACTCGACAGGGCAGTGGTGCCTATCGCGCTCGCGGGCTTCTTTATACGAATGGGCAACCTGATGAATTCCGAGATCATCGGCCTGCCGTCCGACCTCCCCTGGGCCTTCCGCTTCGTGAACGCCCACGGGGTCGACGACCCGCTCGCGCCGCGCCACCCCTCGCAACTCTACGAGGCGCTTTGCTACCTGGCCAGCTTCGGCGCGCTGATGTATCTTTACTGGCGGACGTCGGCCAAGAACCGGCAAGGTTTCTTGTTCGGCTCGTTCCTGGTGTTGATATTCGCGTGTCGTTTCCTGATCGAGTTCTTGAAGGAGAACCAGGAGGCGTTCGAAGCTTCCATGCCCCTGAACATGGGCCAACTCCTCAGCATCCCCTTCATCCTGCTGGGCGCCCTCCTGATCGCGTACAGCGCCACCCGCCCCCCTCTCCCTCCCCCCCGCAAGAGATAACAGAAGAATGTTTTGCAGGTTGCATCTCGCCGCGATCCTGGCATTGTCCGCGGTTCATTCATGTAATCATGGCGGATCCGGCAGTTTTATCGACGCGAGTCAATATCCGGTTATACAGTTGAAAAGCGAGAGATTAGATCTTGAGAATACCCCGTTGTTTCCCAAGGGCTGCTGTGTGAAAGATTCTTTTGTACCCGGCGAACTACGCTCGTATAATTATGTTTTACACGTCTCGGACACCCTCATCATTGTCAACCAGACGGGAGATCATCAATTGACATTTTACAATCCCAGGACTCAACGATCTTTCTCCAAAAACTATTTCTCCAAGATCAGAGGCGTGGACGCGAGTGACTTCGTTTACAACACGCAGGTATATGACGCGCATTATTCATCTTCAAAAGACCGAATAGCGATTGCCTACAAGTATTTCAAATGCCTTGATCTTATCTCTAAAGACGGAACATTCTTGAAACGCGTTGAATTTACCAATTATGAAAGTAATCATTCGCGAATAAGAAAGGTAGACGCGCACAATGTCTCCATATGAAACTGGACGTCCCCAGTTCCTATTTCTGCATCAACGAAGCAACCGACACATTATATCTCATCGGCATCTCCCCCGCATTAGACCTGGAAATACGCGAGTGTCCTCTCCATGAAGTTGACAATCTCTCCGTACTGAATTGAGATAAGGGGGCAACCCAAATGGAGTGTAGTGGCCCAAATTAGAGTACCTTCGCGAATCAAAACCCGAGAACATGATAAGAATAGGAGAATACAACAAACTGGAAGTGCTCAGGATCGTCGAGATCGGGATCTACCTGGATGGCGGGGAATACTGGGGAGACATCCTGTTGCCCAACGCCAGCGCCGCCGCCGGCGCGAAAGAAAACGCGAGGGAGGGTGACCTCCTCGAGGTCTTTATCTATTTCGACTCCGAGGACCGGATCATCGCCACCATGGAGCGCCCGCTCGCCATCGTCGGGGAATTTGCCCTGATGAAGGTCGTCGGGGTGAGTTCCGTCGGGGCCTTCCTCGAGTGGGGGCTGCGCAAAGACCTGCTCGTGCCTTTCCGGGAGCAACGGGAGGAGATGGTCGTCGGGCGGGAGTACCTCGTCTACCTCTACGTCGACAACACCACCGACCGCATCGTCGCCTCCTCCAAGTGGTACAAGTTCCTCGATCGCCGCCCCCCCGCCTATCGGCCCGGCGACGAGGTGCAACTCATCGTCGCCCAGCTCACCGAACTTGGCTACAAAGTCATCGTGAACAATTCGCACGAGGCGCTCGTCTACCACAACGAGGTCTTCCAGCCCCTGCGCGTCGGGGAACGGGTCACAGGCTACATCAAAAACGCCCGGGAGGACGGGAAAATCGATTGCATCCTCCAGAAAAACGACGGACACTACCAGATCGAACGACTCGCGCGCCTCATCCTCGATAAACTCGAGCAGAACGGCGGACGACTCGATATCTCCGACAAGAGCGACCCGGGGGAGATCTACGCCACCTTCGCCTGCAGCAAGAAAAACTACAAGAAGGCCGTCGGCAGCCTGTTCCGAAACCGCCTGGTGGATATCCGGGAAGACCACGTCCAACTCCTTACCGGGCCGCGATGCGACGACTGAAAGCTTACATCGTCAGCGCCCGACCGCGAACGCTTCCCCTCTCCGTGGCGGGAGTGCTGGCGGGGATACTGCTCGCGGCGGGAGAAGGACGCTTCAACGGCATGACCTGCGCCTGGCTACTGATCACCACGCTCGCCCTGCAAATCCTCGCTAACCTGGCAAACGAGATCGGCGACATGCAAAAGGGCGCCGACAACGAGCATCGCCTGGGGCCCGCGCGTAGTCTTCAACGCGGCGAACTGTCCCCGCGGGAGCTTATCGCGGCAGCGCGGGGCGTCGCCCTCTTCGCGATTGTCTCCGGGCTGCTCCTGACGCGCGAGGCCTTCGGGGGATGGTTCAACGCGAAGACCCTGGTGCTGCTCCTCGCCGGTGGGATAGCGATCGCGTCGGCCGTGCGATACACTGTCGGGCGCCGGGCTTACGGCTATCGAGGCCTCGGCGACCTCTTCGTGATGATCTTCTTCGGCTGGGTCAGCCTCCTCGGGAGCTATTTCGCGATGACCGGCGCGTTCAATCCGCTCTACATCCTCCCTGCCACCGCCATCGGCGCCTTCTCCGTGATGGTTTTAAACCTAAACAACATGAGGGACGTCGAGAACGACGCCACCTGTGGCAAGCGCACGCTCCCCGTGATCCTCGGCCCTCGACGCGCCCGCGCCTACCACCTCCTCCTGGCGCTCGCCGGCCACGCTTCTCTCTTTCTTTTCGCCCTCCTTTCTCCTGTCGACTGGCGCGGCTACCTCTTTATCCTTGTC
>JAIROI010000157.1 GCA_031257615.1 Odoribacteraceae bacterium | reverse complement strand
CTTCGTACTTTGGCAGTCGGGGCAATGAAGTGTAATTTTTATTTTCATTCAACAAAAATACAAACTTACTCCCTGATTGCCAAATTTTTATGCCAGCATACTTTTTACATCACCACCTCTTTTTTTATGCGGCAGCCTTAGGCAGCCGCAGGAAAAGGTAGGCAGCTACGCAGCCAATCCTGACGTGGGCGCTACGTTATACAGTAGCCTTAGGGTGCTGCCTACAAAGGTTGGGCTGCGTAGCAGCCCTTCAATGGAATCTCTTTTTTATGTAGCAGCCTCTTTTCAAAGGATTCTTTTGGCGGCAATGCCGCCACCACGGGAGGTACATTCTCCCGTGGTGGCGGTGCGATTTACTCGTCGCACGCGATGGAGACGGTGGCTCCGGGCAGCGTGGCGGTGATGGTGTTGTCGTACATGGCCGCGCAGGTGATGGCGGGTAGCAGGTACGCGCCGGGGTAGGCCGCGTTGAAGCGGAGCTTGAAGGTCTTGGTCTCGCCCTGCCCGAGGGAGAGGTAGAGGTAGAGGCGGTCGTCGCGGATGTCCGCGTGGTCGGCGCCGGGGAAAGGATCGACGCCATTGATCAGCCGCTCGTTGTGGAACTCGAAGCCGGAGGGAAAGAGGTAGCTCAGGGCCAGCTCGTCGTAGCGCCCGATGGAGCCGGTGTTGGTCAGGGACAACTCGACGGTGACATCCTCGCCCTGGCGGTAGCGGTGTTCCCGGACGACCTCCTTGTCGCGGCGGTAGGTGGCGGTCATCTTCAGGCCGGAGGATTCGCCGGTAGTGATGACCCCCAGGGGGATGGAGCTACTGACGAGGCGGGCGTGGAGGATGCCGCCGGCGTTGTTCTTCACGGAGGCCCTGGCGCGTTGTCCCCGCACCTCCAGGGGGCGTGTCGCGACCGTCTTGGAGGTGGCCAGCGGGGCATTATCGATGGAGACGCTGACGCCGTTGCCCGAGGCGAAATAGCGTTTGACGTAGTTGCCGATGGCCCGGAGTCCGAAGGCGCTCTCCTGCGTGCTGAGCCAGTCGCCGGAGGAGAAGCGGAGGGCCATCTTCTGGAGCAACTTGTAGGCCTCTTCCCGCTTGTCCATGTCGATCATGGCCTGGAGGATGATGGCGTTATCGCGCAGGTCGGAGCCGTAGCAGCGGCCGGTCTGCCGGTAGAGGGAGGCCTCTGCGGGGAGGTTGGCGACGAGGGAGCGGGCGACGTCCGGTCGGTTGGCGGCGGCGAATGCCCCGGCGAGTTGCCAGCGGGCGACGGGATTCTTGTAGTCGATCTCCTTCATTCGGTTCATGGCGGCGAGGTTGGGGCGGCCGGCGGCGGCGAGGACGTAGAGGCGGTAGGACTGCTCGATCTCGGCGTAGTAGTCCTCGACGCGCCAGGCGTTCGCGAGCTTGTCGAGGTAGGCGATGGCGGCGTTCTTCATGGTCGCGGGCACGAGATAGCCCTGCTTCTCGGCGTGGACGAGGAAGTCCGCGATGTACGAGGAGACCCAGTCGGAGGCGCTGCTGACGCCCGGCCAGTAGGCGAAACCGCCGTCGCTGACCTGGTAATTCCTCAGTCGATGGATCACCTCCTTGACGTGCAGTTCGGCGGAGACGCGCTGGCCGTCGGTCATCTCGGTCAGGCCGTCGAGCATCAGCTGCGGGTAGGCGGAGGAGGTGATTTGCTCGCCGCAGCCGTGCGGGTAACGGATCAGCTCCCCGAGCCGCTGTTCGAGGTTAAGCGGTGGTATGGAGGTGATCTCCAGGGCTGCGAGCGGGTCGATTCCCTCGACGGCGTTGTCAAAGGCGATCGTCTCGCCCGGCTTGATCTCGCGGGCGTCGACGCGCGCGACGCGGGGGTTGGGGACGCGTATCTCGACGTCGGTGGCGAAGCGGGCGCGTTCTGTCCCGGAGGTGGCCTCGAAGGCGATCGTCGAGCGCCCGGTGTTTTCCCTGATCCTGACGTCGAAGAAGACCACCTGCTCGCCGGTCTCCCGGAAGTGCACCTCCTGCCGCGCCGGCCCGACAAGCTCGATCATTCGGTCGGGCGCGATCTCCACGGAGACCTCCTTGATGTTGTCCTTCATGGCGAAGACCGCGACGGGGATACTGATCGCGTCGCCCGGCGTGAAGAGCCTCGGCATGGTGACATTCAGCATCAGGGGGGCGTTGACCCGCGCGCGTTTCTCGGCGGAGCCGTAGCGTCCGTTGTCGACGGCGACGACCATTGTCCTGACCTCCCCGATGTACTCCGGCATCTCCAGCTCGTGCTTTTTCTTCTCCCCCGGTTGCAGGGTGAACGGCCCGCGAAAGATCACCACGGGGGTGAATCGGTCGCTCTTTCTCTTCCCGTCGTCCGACAGTTCGTCGCTGCCCCCGACGGCGAGGGCCTTCTCGAGCCTTCCCCCGAACGCGCCGGCGACCTCGTCGTAGAAGTCCCACGTTCTCACGCCGAGCGCCTCGCGGGCGTAGAAGACGGGGAAGGGATCGGGCGTGCGGAAGGAGGTAAGGGCGAGCAGGCCCTCGTCGACGACGGCCAGGGTATAGGTCATGGGCTTCCCGGCGGCCTCGCTGACGGTGACGGCGAACGCCTTGGAGGGGCGCAGCTCGTCGTCCATCTCGACGCGCGGCTGGAGGCGCAGGCCTGGGGATTCGACGGGGATGTTGAGCGCCCCGTAGAGGCGGATGGGCTTGTCGTTATCGCGGGCGGCGTGGGGCTGCACGAGGGAGACGTTCACGTAGACGTTGGGGCACATCTCCTCGGTGGCGGTGATGGAGAAGGAGGTAGACTTCTCCCGGGTGGGCACGCGGAAGATCTCCGTGACACTCCTGCCGTTCTCCACGCTGACGATGGCGACGGCGCCGGCGGAGGAGGGGAAGGAGACCTCGATCTTGTCGCCGGCCGCGTAGCTCTTTTTATTGCTGGAGAGGGCCAGGAGGGTGGCCATGCCGGGGACGTCCAGCTGCCCGCCGGAGCGCGCGTAGAAGGTGGTGCTGGCGGCGTGTCCGGAGGCCTTGTGGCGGGCGACCGCGTAATAGCGTCCCCACTCCCCGCAGGTAACCTCGCAAGAGAAGCGCCCCCCGACGCTCCGGAGTGTCCGCTGGAAGACGGGCGAGTGGTAGGAGCGGTTGACGTAGGAGGCGAGATGCTCCCGCTCGGCGTCCCACCACCAGCGCCAGCGGACGGCGTACACCTCCACTTCGATCTCCTCCTCGCCGGCGAGTTTCCCGTCGGGAGTGACCACGATGCCCCGAATCTCGATGGGCGCGCCGGTGGGATACCAGTAGCCGTCGACGTCCGGCAGCTTGATCCCCACGTACTCCCTATAAGGAGAGTACTTGAAGGAGGCTGTCACGATGCTCGACTCGCCGCTGTTCTCGAACACCCGGGTGGTCAACCGGGCATTCAACATGCCGGGCGCTTCCACCGCCTCGGCCTTGTCGAGCGTCAGCGCGAACCGTCCCTCGGCGTCGGTCTTCCCCTCGAAGATCGCGGTCTCGGTGGGTGGGAAGTAGCGGTTCTCGTCGAAGACATACCCCTCGTGGCCGGCGAAGGTTGTCGCGCCCTGGCTCAGCCTGAGGGTAGTGTTTGTCTCCAGGAGGCTTGTCTTCGCCCCGTGCAGCCAGCGCGTTTGCACGGGAATGAGGGCGTCCCTCCCGACCACCTGTCCCGGCAGCCGGATATCGACGCTCAGGCGGTTGGGCTTGACGGTCTCCACGCGCACGCTCCGCGAGAACGTCGCGCCGCCAACCTTCACCACCGCCCGCCAGTAGCCGGTCATCGCGTCCTTGTCCGTCTTGAAGGGGAAGCAATACAGCCCGCGTTCGTCGCGCGTCTCCCGCTTGCTCTGCACCGCCTTCCCGTTCGGGTCATACAACTCGGCCGTGATCGGGTGGCCCACCGGGATCGTCCCCTCCTTGTCCTCGAGGATAAAGGAAAGGTACACGTCGTTGCCGGGACGCCACGCGTCGCGCTCGCCGTAGATAAACCCCTTCAGCCCCCGTTGCACCACCTCTCCCCCCACGTCGAAGTTGCTGTACGAAAGGGCCAGGTTGTCGCTCACCTTCAGGAACGCCTTGTCGTTCCCCTTCCGCGCGACCACCGTGAACGGCTTCCCCTCCACCTTCGTCACGGCGATGCCATCGGCGCCGGTGCGGGCGGAATCGATCTTCTGGTTCTGGTAATTGTAGAAATAGATCGCGCAATGCTCCACCGGCGCCGCCGTCGACAGGTCGGTCACGGCCACGGCATACTTCCCGTCGACCCCCGCCTTCGCCACGACCCCGAGGGACGTCACCACGAGATGCCTCCACGGGAAGCGCTCCTGCACGTAATAATAGGAGTTCGAGCAGGGATCGTTCCGCTCCGCCCACGAGAAATCGTCCGGGTAACCGTAGTAGTCGTCATAATCGTCGTAGTCATACCCGCCCCGCGGCCCCTCCCAGGACTCCTCCGCGGTCGTCCCGTCCTCCTTGTCCCGCGCGCACGGCAGCGCCGTGAAAGAGCGCCGGAAGCGAAGCTCCACCCGGTACGCGACCCCCTTCTCCAGCGTCGTGAAATCGGAAAGGTTCAACGTATAATCCTGCCACTTGTTCGGGTTAAAGGGCGCGCCCTCCCTCGCCAGCTCGATCCGCCTGTCCACCACCGGCCGCGCCACCCGCACCAGTTCCCGGGCGTTGGCCGCGGAGTAACCGTTCTCCTGGAGGTAAAAGTTCATGTTCTGCGCGAACACCTTGATCACCCGCAGCTGCACCGCCTTCAACCCCACCGCGCTGAACGCCACCAGCGCGTTCTCCCCCGGCGGCGCGAACGTCCCCTTCCCGATGAACTGCACCTTGGGGGCCACCGACGGGAAGCACACCAGCAGCGTCGCGTCCTCCGCCAGCTTGTCCCCCACCCTGCTCCGTATCCCCTTGCACGCCGTCACCTGCACCGCGTCCTGCAACTGCTCCAGCCCCGCCGCGTGCACCCGCACCACGTTCCCCTCCACCGCGCACGTCACCCGATCAATCCCCTCCACCCGCACCAGCCCCCCGAGGTACTGCGACGCGTCCACGTTATCCGACATCACGATCTCCACGTACCTCGAGTCCGCCCCCCCCGGCCGCGCCTCCAGCACCGTGAACGACCCCCTGGCGGGCACCTCCACGACGACCTCTCCCCCCCTCGCGACCTCCCCCCGGAACGTCAGCCGCAGCACCCGCCGGCTATCCCCCCGCGCCAGGCGCCGCACCGCGAACGAGTGCGCGTACGGGTCGTCGTGCACCCACTCCACCGCCGCGTCGCTCCCGTGAAACGACGCGCTCACGAGCCGCTCCACCTCCTTCTCGTCCTCCAGCATGTCGGCGTTCAGGATACGCCCCCGGTACGCGAACTCCTCCCCGTTCTCCTCCAGGCCCAGCCCCCCTTCCTCGAACGAGAACGCCTGCGCCATCACCCGCGCGTCAAACTCGAAAACCTTCAAGGCCGCCGGCGCGTCGGGAAACATCTCCAGGCGCAGCGACACCCGGTACGTCTGCCCGTTCTTCAACCTCCCCGACGGCCTGAACTCGAAGACGCGATCCCTGTACGACACCGTACCGCTGGCCCCCGGCGAGATCCTGAACAACTCCTCGGCAGCCACCGGCAGCGAGTCCAGCGCCCCGCTCTCCAGGCGCACCTGTATCGGGTCCGTCGAGCGAATGACGCCCCTCGTGTACCCGACAACGTAACGACTATACTCCAGCGCGTTCCGCTTACCCTCCCCGCACCCTTGCGAGAGGATCACCGCGCACAACATCCCGAACATGATTCTTGTTTTCATACCTATCCGAATTGATCAAGTGAATACTTTCCATCGCGAATGTACGAAATAAAAGCAGCGCCATCGCGCCCTCCCCCTCCCCCTCCAACAAGCCGCTTATCGTGAATCCATTGAACGATGCCGGGAGACGTTGCAATACTGCAACGAGTGACGTTGCAATACTGCAACGAGTGACGTTGCACCACTGCAACGAGTGACGTTGCAATACTGCAACGAGTGACGTTGCAACACTGCAACGAGTGACGTTGCAACGTTGCATCGTCTGGTGATGCAGTATTGCATCGTCAGACACACCAGCATTGGTGCGTGTGACGCACCAGCATTGGTGTGTGTGACGCACCAGCATTGGTGCGTGTGACGCACCAGCATTGGTGTGTGTGACGCACCAGCATTGGTGCGTGTGACGCACCAGCATTGGTGCGAGTTATGCAACAGTATTAGCGCGGGTTACGCGACCGTGTTGACGCGTTGCTGGCAGGAGGGCGGTCGGGGGAGGGAGTTAGTTGTCGTTCGGGGTCTCGTTCAGGCGTTCGCGCAGGAGTCTGAGGCTTCGGGAGAACTGTGTCTTGATGGTGTTCACGGAGACGTTCATCTCGAGGGCGACTTCCTTGTACTTGCGCTTGTTCACGCAGATGGCCGTGAAGACGCGGTGTGCCTTCTCGGGGAGCGCGTCGACGGCCTCGAGGAGGATGTCCAGGCGGGCGTCGGGGTCGGGGTCGGGCTGGGAGAGGGTGTCGGGGAGGGTGTTGATGTTGATGGTATCGTTTCGTCGTTGGCGCGCGCGGTCGATGCAGGCGTTCTTGACCATCTGGTAGAGGTAGGCGCGGGTGGAGGCGGAGGGTTTCTTGTCGATGATCTCCCACCACTTGATGAAGGCCTCTTGCACCATGTCCTCGGCGTCGTCCATGTCGCGGGTGAATCGCGCCGCGTAGAGGCAGAGTGCTTCGTAGTGTTTGTCGAAGATTTGTTTAAAGAGGGTGTCTTTTTTCATGGGTCGCGCCGGTCTCTCGCATTGTTGATTGGCGCGAAGGTAGGTTTTTTATCGGAGATTGCCGCGGGGCGCGGGTGGTTTGGTGGTGGTGTCAGTTTGGCGAGCGTGGCGCGGTGGTGTTTTCTGTTTTCATTTGCCGGAGCGCCCGTTCGACGTCGTCGCGGGACTTGCTGCGGGTGACGAGGTATACGCCGGCGAAGATGAGGGCGGTGGCCAGTGGTTTGTCCCAGGTGAGGGTGCTTTGTCCGATGGTGATGGCGGCGATGCCGGCGACGACGGGCTGTAGGTAGTTGTACATGCTGATGGTGGTGGGGCGTATGCGCCGTAGGGCGTAGGGGATGAGGAGGTAGGCGAGGAAGGTGGCCCCGGCGAGGACGTAGAGTAGCAGGAGGATGGGGACGGGGGCGGGAGCGAGGAAGAGGGGGGCGCGCGGGAGGTCTCCGGCGCCGAGAGGGAGGAGGGTGATGGTGGCGAAGAGGAACATCCATTTCATGAGTGTGACGGGGGCGAGTCGCCGGGCGATGGGGCGGGAGATGACGAGGTATATGCAGTAGGAGACGACGCTGAGGAGGCAGTAGAGGTTTCCGGCGAGGGTGCTCTCCGCGGGGCCGTTGCCGTGGCCTGCCGATTGCCAGATGATGAGGAGGGCTCCGGAGGCCCCGGTGAGGACGCCGGCGGCTTTTTTCCACGTGACGGGTTCGCGGAGGACGGCCGCGGCGATGAGCATGACGAGCATGGGGTTGAGGGTGGCGATGAGGCCGGCGTCGACGGGGGAGGTGCGTTCGAGGCCGTAGATGAAGGCGGTCTGGTTGATGGATATGCCGAGGAGGGCGCAGGCGAGGAGGAGGAGGAGGTCGCGGGGGGTGACGGGTTGTCGTTTGAGGAAGAGGGAGAGAGTCCAGAAGGCGATGGCGCCGAAGAGTACGCGGGCGATGGTGAGGCCGGCGGGGGAGATGTATCCGGAGAGGAGGGTCTTGGAGATGGAGATGTTAAGCCCGAAGAGGATGTTGGTGGCGAGGATGGCGAGGTGGCCGCGCCATTTGTCTTTTGTCATTGGGGGAGGATGAGGCGGGGGCGCGCGGGGTAGGCGGGGACGGGGTCGGCGGGGGCCTGTATGGTGGTGGCGGGGGAGCGGCCGGCGGGCGCGTTGATGTTTTGGAGGGCGATGGCGATGAAGGTTTCGCGGGGGTTGCCGAGGGCGGTGGTGTCGTTGTAGTAGGTCTGGGCGTTGTAGGAGATGCTCCGGGGGATGCCTCCGGCGACGCTTTGTCCGGCGCTGTTGGTGTATTGCATGGTGATGAGGTAGACGCCCCTGGTTTTGTCGTCGGGGTAGGCAAAGACGCTCCCGCCGGCGTTTTTGCCGGAGGTGGTGTCGCCGATGGTGTGGACTTGCATGTAGGGGGCGAGTCCGGAGATGACGATTTCGGAGGCGGAGGCGGTGTTCCCGGAGGTGAGCACCCAGAGACGGGGGAGTTCGAGGCGCGCGGTGGCGGGGATGGTGTTATGGAGTCGTTCGATGGTGCGCGAGGGGGTGTTGGCGTATTGTTCCTGGTACTTTTCGTTCCATATCTTGTAGATGAGGACGTCTTGTCGGGCGCTGTTTTCGGCGGGTGCGAGGAGGGACGCGAGGTGCGCGGCGGCGGTGAGGTATCCTCCCCCGTTGTACCGGAGGTCGAGGATGAGTTCCTGGACGTTGGCTTGTTTGAAGCGGGTGAAGGCGGCGGTGAGGTCTTGGAGGGAGCGCTCGTTTTTGTAGACGAAGGCGGTGTAGAAGATGTATCCTATGGCTTTGCCGTTGCTGGTGATGACGGTATCCTTGGCGATGGGCTGGATGTCGTACGTCGCGGGAGTGAGTTGGAGGGTGGTCGTGGTATTGTTCTTCTTTCTCAGCTCGATGGTGATGGGGGTACGGGTATTGAAGAGGGCGGCGACGTTGGCGTTGGTGAGGCTGTTCCCGTCGACGCGGGTGATGAAGTCTCCTCGCTGCGCGCCTGCCCGGTGGGCGGGCGACCCGGGGTAGAGGTGGTTGATCTTGGCCTCGATCCTGGTGGTGGCTCCGGCGCGCAGGTTCCAGAGGGTGATGATCCATCCGAAGCCGGTGTCGCTCCCGTCGTCGATGCTGGCGAGTTCGCCCTCGAAGGCGTCTCCCTCGAGGCGCGACCAGGGGTCGCCGGGGTACTTGATCTTGTCGAGGTACCACTCGCTGGTCGTGTCCAGGGGGACGGCGTCGGCGACGCTCCTGGTGTACTCTGCCCAGAAGTAGACGTCGCTCATTTCCTGTTTCATGAAGGCGTTGAAGCGCCCGTTGGCGGTAGTTGCTTGTTGGTTATTGTTTCCTCCTCCTCCGTCCAATCCCTCGTCGGAGCAAGCCCAGGAGAGGGTAGCCGCGCAGAGGACGTACAAAAGTCGTTCGAATCTCATGCCATTTCCGTGTTAAGTAAGGGAGGACAATAGTACGAAATTTCCCGGAGAGTAGGAAGGGCACGCAAAAGGAATATTGGTTCATCAGCAACGATTTTGAGTTGTCTGCTAAAGAAATTACCGATGCTCACAGGCGAAGGTGGGATATTGAAGTGTTTTTCCGTTTTATCAAACAGGAACTCAATGTCAGTCATTTGATTTCATTAAACAGAAACGGTATTGAAGCAATGTTGTATATGACGCTGATTGCGGCAATGCTGATTTTGATTTATAAGCACGCAAACAAGATCGGTTATAAAACGGCAAAACACAGATTTACAATGAAAATGAGAAATCTCATTATATCTATGATTGTTGTAGAATGCGGTGGAGACCTTGCGAGACTATTCAAAACATAAAATGGGGCGGATTTTCTTCCGACCACTCGTGGCCGCAAGGCTGCCCCCCGTTTTTTAATCGGATTCTTTTCTACGCAGCAGCCTAAGGCTGCCACGAATAAAGGTGAGGCAGCCACGCGGCCCTTCAAAGGAATCTTTTTTTACAGCACGCGAGGGGCGTAAAGAGGGGGGAGATAAAAGCCGGGGGGCCTCCCATCACGGTGTCGCCCCCCGGAAA
>JAIROI010000125.1 GCA_031257615.1 Odoribacteraceae bacterium | reverse complement strand
CGAAGTCGTCCAATGATCGGACGAAGTCGTCAAATGGTATGGGGTTGACCACGCGGGAGGAGGGGGTGACTACCCGAAAAAAGGGGATGGCTACCCGGGAGAAAGGGTCGACTGCCCGGAAGAAAGGATTGACCACGCGAGAGAATGGGATAAAGGCAACGAGAGAAGCGTGGAACCCAGATAGATATTTGTTAAATAGAAACTAAAAAGGATGCATTATGATTAGAGCAGATTGGTTGCCGAAAGCACACAGGGCGTTCCGAAGTGTCGCGGAGCGGATTCTCGCCTTCTTACACGTGAAGGCGAACAGGGAGCGCGTGGGGATCGGGGAAAACACGCCGCAAGGAGAATGGATTGATAAAGAGCTATTGCCCCTGTTCCCGCCCTACATGGACGCGTACGACGCCTGGGAGGACCGGGCGGAACGGACGATGCTTAAAACACTCGCCTTGAGGCTCACCGAGACAGACCTGAAGAAGAACCTGCGGCCGTTCTACACCGGGATGATCAAGGGAAACCCGCTCGTTACAAACGTCGACCTGGAGATCATGGGCCTCCCGCTCAGGCGCTCGAGCGCGGACAGGAGTCCGGTGCATAAGGCCGACGAATCGCCCGAGATTCACGTGGAGCTTCTTGCCCCCGGCCGCTTTCGCCTTTATTTTCACCGCGCCGGCGCGGGTATTTATTCCGGGAAATTAAAGGGACAGCTGGGGGTGGAGGTCGCGTGGATGGTGCTCAAGGCCCCCCGCGAGGTGTTTGTCGAAGATTTGGAGAAACTGTTATTCGAGCCGAGCAGTATCGTGAAGTTTGACTTCATGGGGAAGAATTCCGGCGAGAGATTTTATTTCGCTGCTCGCTGGGTGAACACGCGCGGGAAAAGAGGCTCCTGGTCCGACGTTCGTAGTATTACCATTCCCTGAATATCATTGGTAATGGCCCCGCGCGGGCATCCCCTTTTTCAAGTGGATTTTATAATAAGGGAGAAAACGGGGAGATACCGGGGGGTATCTCCCCGGGAGTGTTACATGTCGTCGAGGCGTTGTTGTGTATAGGTGTTTTGCCGGGCGCCGTGTTGGAGTTTGGCGTTGAGGTAGGCGCGGGGGGCGTCGGCGGGGAGATTCTTTATGTTGAGGAAGAAGGACTCGGCGCGGGAGCGGGAAGGGCTGTCGAGGTAGGCGACGGCGGGGGCGGTGAAGAGCGGGGGGACGTCAGAGAAACGTTGGTCGCAGAAGAGTCGGATGGCCTTGATGACGAGGGGGGCTTCCTGCTTGCCGTCGCTGACGAAGGGGAGGTAGGAGAGGCGATGGAGCGCGAGGGAGTCGTTGCCGGATCGCAGGGCGCGGCCGGTGTATCTCCTGGCGAGGTCGAAGAGGGCGTTGTAGAGGGCGTCGTCGACGCGGGCGCGGGAGAGGTAGCGGTCGGCGGTGAGCTTGTCGGCGAGGAACGCGTCGAGGAGCGCGTCCTCGTTGGCGGCGAGGAGGGCGTGGGAGAGAAAGTCCCAGAAGGGGAGGGAATAGCGGTCGCGTTCGGGCAGCTCGTCGTAGAGTTTCGCGACCTCCTGCACGAGCGATTCGTCGGAGGAGCGGCGGAGGGCCTTAAGGTAGTCGATGGCGGAGTCGAGCGTCCGGGTCTTCTCGCGGACGGCGCGGGTGGCGGCGGGACTGTTGGCGGGGTCGAGGGATAGCCGGACGATCTCCATGAAGGAGGCGAGGTCGCGGACGCCCATGAAGCGGTTGATCTCGTTGCCGTCGGGGTCGAGGAAGAGGAAGGTGGGGTAGCCCCGGACGCGGTACTTTTCCTTGATGGCGGGGCCTTCGCCTGCCTCCATGTCGACGCGTATGCTGACGAGGCGCGCGTTGAAGAAGTCGCCGACCTCCTCTCGCGGGAATATCTGCTGGTCGACGATCTTGCAGGGGCCGCACCAGGTGGTGTAGCAGTCGACGAAGACGATGTCGGGCGTTTTCTTGCCTCGGGCCTTGGCAAGGGCCTGGGCGAGGGTGCCGGTCTCGAACTTGACGCCCTTTTCCTGCGCGGCGGCGGGGAGGGCGAGGGTGATGATGAGGATGAAGAGGATTGTTTTCATGGCGGGGTGGTGTTAACGGGAGTAGTTTCTGCCGGGGAAGAAGTTGTTCATGTAGGCGGCGTTGGGGGCAAGGTACTTGACCTCTTTGACTCGCCCTACGCCGGACGCGGAGATGACGGGGGCGCCGGTGGGCAGTCCTCCGATCATGTTGTATGCAAAGAGCTTGTAGTGGCCGTTTTTGTAGGTGGCGATGGAGAAATAGTCGAAGGCGGGCGCGCTGTCGTAGTTGAAGTGGCGGTTGGCGACGTGTGTGATGACCTCGTCGTCGGGGAGTCCGGGGACGCTGGCCTCGCGTTCGACGGCGTTGGCGACGTCGTAGTAGTAGAGCTTGTTGTCGTGGACGAAATAGATGATGTTGGCGGTGCGCTCGTTGGTGGCCCTGAGGGTGGCCGCGGTGAAGCGGCCGGGGGCGACGGGTTGTATGTCCCTGACGACCGGCGAGCCTCGCATGTACTGGATGTAGACGGAGTAGAGGGAGTAGTTGCCGGCGTCGTCGCGGAAGAGGCCGTAGATGTAGTCCAATCCGTAAGCGCCGAGGAAGAGGCACTCGCGGGTGGGGCCGGGCATGGGGAAGTCGTTGCTGGTAAGTTCGTACGCGAGGCCGTTGGGGTTGACGTAGACGAGGCGGTGGTGGGTTTCGTCCCAGTAGAGTGGCCCCCACATGTTGGCGGAGTAAGCCCAGCAGTCGCTGCCGCCGGTGACGTTGGTCTTGGGGAGGGCATACTTCCCGGCGGTGGATCCGGCGGTGAGGATGCCGGCGACGTGCTCGTGGTAAGCGCCGGCGCTGGAGAGGTAGTCGCAGCCGTAGGCGGAGGAGTTGAACTTGTAGGGGATGTCGTCGGGTTCCTCGTAGAAGAGGGAGCGATGGTCGAAGGCGCGGTACATGTCGAAGGCGCGGTAGACGGCGACCTCCTTATCACAGGTGATGACGCCGAGGCAGTGGCCGTGCACCTTCTCGCGGGTGTCGGGGTCGACGAGGAACTTGGAGTAGAGGATGCCGAGGTTGCGGGGCGCGCCGGGGAGGGGCGCTCCCTGGGTGGTGTTGATGACGTCGGGGACGAGCAGGCCGTCCTCGGTGAGGAGATCGAGATCGGTGTTCCCGTCGGCGGTCTCCTTGAGGATGTAATGGCCGCGGTTGTAGAGCGTGCCGACCTCGAGGGTGGTCTTGACGAAGGTCTGGTAGGCGTTGACGCGGTTTTTGGCGTGGCAGTAGAGGGTGTAATTGCCTGGGGCCTCGGCGATGGGGAGCGCGATGTCGCGCTGGCGGTGGATGGTGTCGTAGGTGAACTTGTCGGAGACGACGTTCGCGCTGCCGGTAGACCTGGCGATGACCCACCAGTACTCGAGATCGGCCTCCGGGTAGGAGGTGACGATCTTCGGGGCGACGCGGAGGGTGTCCACGCCGGTGACGAGGATGTAGTTGGGCAGCACGTTCTCGATGACAATGTCGCTGACCGGCGCGTAGGTGTAGTTACCCTTGTCCTCGTAGCAAGCCGCGAGGGCGGCGAGGCACAGAATCAAAATCTTTTTCATGGTGGCGTGGTTTAATACTTAAAAACTGACCGGCGTCCCGTCGGCCTCTTTCAATGGCTCCGGCCTCCCGGCGTTGTACTCCTCGAGCAGCCTGCGGAGGACGCCGAGGAGATAGTCGCAGTAGGCGTTGTCGTAATTGCTGTTGTAGTAGGGGTTGTCCTTGACGATCCCGAGGACGTTAATGAAATAGTCGTTGTCCCACTTCTCGCCCGTCTGCTCGATCATGAAGCGGTGCTTGACCGGGCCGTACGCCCCGAAGGGGAACAGGTAAGCGCTCGCGTTCCAGCTCTCCGGCTTCTCGAGCTGGTCGGAGAAGAGTATCTTGACCCGGTTTCTCCCCGGGTTGACGAGCGGGAACTCCTCGTTGGGCTTGATGCGAGCGAGCAGCGTCACTTGCCGCGTCTGCAGGGAGGCGTCGCGCTTGACGATGACGGGAACGCGCGCGCGGGTCTGTCCGGCAGTCACGACATAGGCGTCGCGCAGGGAGGCGTCGTCGAAGGGGATATAGTGCGCGCCCGGCTGCGCGTCGTTGCTGCCGGTGAGCGCCTGCTCGATGGTCACGGGGCGGTCGCGGTCAGCGGGGACGCCGATGGTCTCCAGCTCCAGCCATACCGTGTCCTGGACGGCGGTGGGGGAGCCATATATAAAGGAGTAGCTCGCGAGCGTGTCGCCCGGGGCGGCGTAGTAGAAATTCAGCCCGGCGCCGGCGCTGTATAGCTCCAGTTCCTTCTCGCAGGAGGAGAGCAGGAGGGCGGCGACGAAAAGATGGTATGTCTTCATGTCTTCAATGATTTAGAGGTTGGGATTAAACTCGGTTTCGGGCAGGGGGAGGATGTAGTTGCCCTCCGCGACCTCCTCGACGCGCCACAACATGGCGGAGGCCCCGACGCGCTTGTAAGCGTAGAACATCTGGCCCTCGCCAAACAACTCCCTGCGGTATTCGTCGAGCACCTTGGGACGGACGTCGGCGAGAGAGGTGAAATAGTCCTGCTCGACAAGGACGTTGTGCGACAGCTGGTATTCCACCCACAGCGCGTTGGCCTCGGCGAGGCTCCCGGTGGTCTCCATGGCGATCAGGTAGATCTCCGAGAGACGGATCAGTGGGATCACCTGGCGCTTGACCAGGAGGGTGTTCAAGCCCGCGTAAATGATTTCGGCGGAGTAATACTTCTTCAGGGTGGGGAAGACGACGCCGGTGGGATTCCCCGAAGTCTTCTCCCAGACGTACATGTAGCGGTTGTTGGAGGCGATGTTCTGCCCGTCGAACAGGGCGTTGAGCTGCTCCTGCGCGATCGCGTGGTGGGTATCCATGACGGCGTACGAGCCGAGCGCGAAGACGGAAGAGAAATAACTCTCCAGGTCGTAGGCGTTGAGCATGAGCAGGCACTCGGACGGACACGTCAAGTGGCCGGCAGTGATGTCGCGCGCCCCGCTGAGGGTGACGAGCAACTCCCCGTCGACGCCCCTGGCCTCGATGATGCTTTTGGCGATCCGGTAGGCTTCGTTCGTGTTCCCGGTATAGAGATAGAATCGGGCTTGGAGCGCGCACGCGGCCCAGTAGTTGAAACGGGCCTGGCGGAAGTTCATGAAGTTGTCGTCGTCGGCGCCGGCGTTAAGCTCCGCGAAGGTGTAGGAAAAGAGCGGGTCGTTGTTCTTCAGCAACGCCTCGGCGCGGGTCAGGTCGGCCTCGATCCTGGCCACGAAAGCGTCGTAGTCGCGATACGCGGGCAAGCTCGCGATGGAGACCTCCTCGGCATAAGGCAAGGCGACCTGTCGGGTGGGGTTTTTCGGTAATTGCCCGAAGAGTCGCAGCGCGTCGAAGTGGCAGAAGGCCCGGATGGCATAAGCCTCCCCGGCAATGACCGCCCTCGCGGCCTCGTCCGGGAAGACGTCGGCGCGGGCGTCGATGTTGTTGATGATCATGTTGGCGTTGGCGATCGCGTTGTAGAGTCCGGCGTAAATGCCCTCGATGACCGCCTTGGCGTTGTCCCCCGCGTAGTTGAAGTCCCGCAACTCGCGGGCGCCCGGCAGCCCCACCTCGCTCGGCTCGCGCCACAGGGCGGCCAGTTGCTCGACGTCCGTCATGGTGAGCTTTTCCCCGTATAGCCCCCGCTCCTTCAGCTTGATGTAGCAGCCGTTCAGGATGTCGCAAAACCCGGAATATGACTCGAACATCTCCCCGGCGGCGAACTGCTCCTCCGGCCTGACGTTTAACCAGTCGCTGCAGGAGGTGGCGACGATGATCCAGGCCGCGCACAGGATGTAGGTAATCTTTTTCATATCTGTTTCTTTAGTTGGTTAGAAAATCAGCGCGACCGAGGCGCCCGTCCGACGGGCAAAGGGATAGCTCGTGCCTCGCTCCCGCTTGATGGTGGAGAAGTAGAACAAGTCCGACGCGTTCACGCTGAAAAGAATGGATTGTAGCCCGTAACCCCTCAGGAAGCCGGCCCTGTCGACGCGCCACTGGAAGGTGGCGCTCTGAAGCTCGAACACCCGGTCGTCCATCACGAAGCGCGAGGTCTCCCTGGTGAGCGCGTTGGAGAAGGCCTTGAAGAAGGTGACGTCGCCCGGCTTGTGCCAGCGCTCGCTCAACACGCGCCTGTCGGCGTTCTTGGTGGCCAGGGTACTGATGGGGATCTCCACCCTGTTCTTGAGGGTGTTGTTTACTTGTTTCCCACCCCAGTGGTAGCCGAACGAGAGGTTGAGCGAAAGGCCCTTGTAGCGCAACATGGAGGTGAGGTTGCCGCGGTACAACGGTTCGCTTACTCCACAAAAGACTTTGGCCGCGGGATGGAAGGTCTCGGTGATGTTGTCGTCGGCGTCCAGGAAAAGCTCCTTGCCGGTGCTGGGGTCAATGCCCAGCGAGCGCACGGCCCAGATGGAATTTTGCGGGAAGCCCTCGTAGAAGAGCGTGCTGACGTCCACGTCCTGCGCCTTGTATACCTCGTTCTGTTCTTTGACAGCGTCGGAGAGCTTGGTGATCTCGTTCTTGGTGTAGGCCAACTTCGCCCCGACGGTCCAGATCAACTCCTTGCGGGCGTCGCGGAGGAGGTAGTAGTTGAGAGAGGCCTCGAAGCCCCAGTTCTTTACCGCGCCGATGTTGTCCGCGTAGGAGGCAAAGCCGGAGGAACGGGGCAGGTCGCGCGAGGACAAGAGCCCGTCGGTGGTCTTGACGTAGTAGTCGAAGGCCGCGTTGAGGCGGTTGTTCATCAGCGTCGCCTCGATCCCGGTGTTGAACTGGTCGGTGATCTGCCACTTGAGTCGCTCGTTCCCCAGGGCCATGAGGTAGGCCCCGCCGCGGTTGAGGTACTTGTTCTTGGCGAAGTAGGAGTAGGTCTGCAGGGCCTGGTACGCGGAGAATTGCTGCGAGCCTGTCTGCCCGTAGGAAAGGCGCACCCGGAGCAAGTCGAGGGCGCTTTTTCCCTCGAGGAACGCCTCCCGGTGGATGTTCCAGCCGACGCCGGCGCTCCAGAAAGGCGCGAACTTCTGGTCGCTGCCGAACTGCGAGCTGCCATCCACGCGGTAGGAGAGGTCGGCGTAGTAGCGGTTGTCGTAGATGTAGTTCAGGTTGCCGGTGAAGCCGACGCGGCGGTAGGCGCTCTCGCTGCCTCCCGGGAGGCCGTCCTGCTCGTATTGCATGGCGCTGCCCGGGAAATCGCGCTTCTCGCTGGCAAATCCCTCGAGCGCGAACAGGTACTGGTAGCTGCTGCTGGCCTGGATGGAGTAGTCGAAACCGGCGTAGAGGTTGTGTTTCTCGCGGAACACCTTCGAGTAACTCAGCGTGAGGTTGGCGTCGTAACCGGTCGCCCTGCCCGTGCTGTAGTCGTAGCGGCCCTTGCGGAAGTAGCCCTCCTCGGTTTCGTACAAGGAGGAGATGAGGAAAGTGGAATGTTCGGGGGGCAGGTACTTGTTGCTCTCGCTCGTTTTCTCGGAGACGCCGAATTGCCCGCGGAGGCGCAACCCGGGGCGAATCAGCCACTCGATGGAGAAATGGTTGATGATCTCCGTGTAACGCGAGTCGTCGCGGGTGTTCAGGGTGGCGTCGTAGAGCGGGTTTTCCACGCGCAGGCCCTCGACGATGCCGGGCAGCAGCTTGCCGTTCTCGTAGGGCTTGTAGTAGGGCGGCATGTCGACGTACGCGCTGAATACCCCGTAAGGACTTTCGACGGCCTTGTTCTGCCCGATGGAGAGTTGGTTTCTGAAGATGACGTCTTTGTAGGTGTAGGAAAGGATGATCGAGCCGTTGAAGTTGTCGCGCGCGGATTTCTTCATGGCGCCTGCCGTCTGGTTGTAGCCCAGGGAGGCTCCCCAGCGAAATTCGTCGCTGCCACCCTCCACGCGCAGGTTGTAGCGCTGGCCGACGCCCGTCTGCACGGGGTAGTGCAGCCAGTCGGTGTTGACTCCCTCGAGGACGTCCTTCAGGCGGGCGTAGTAGCTCGTCTCCGCGCGGTCCAGGGCGGGTATCTCCCAGTCGTATAGCCCGACCTCCTTCTGCAACGCCAGCAACTCGGCGGCGTTGAGCAGGTCGTAGCTGCCGAGGTCGGGAAATTCAAGGTTCAGCCCCGCCTGGGCGTTGACCTTTAGCTGGCCCGCCCTCGGCGCCTTGGTGATGATGACGATGACCCCGTTGGCGCCCCGCGAACCGTAGATGGCTGTCGCGGCGGCGTCCTTGAGGATGTTGATGGACTCGATCTCCTCGTCGTTGTAGTCGACGAGCTTGGTGAGCGAGATCTCGAAGCCGTCCATGATGATTAGCGGCGTGTTGACGTTGGTCTTCAACCCCTCGTTGTACTCCTGGACGCTCATGGGCAGCGACGAGTTGCCGCGCAGGTTGATTTGGGGCAGCGCGTTGGGGTCGCTCCCCAGGGCATTGTCCGCGGTGATGTTGATGGAGGGGTCGATGTTCTTCCGGGTCTGGACAAGGTTTTGTCCCTTGTAGACTTGCAGCTCCCTGGCCGAGATGGTCGAGACGGCGCCCGTGTAGCTCTCCCGCGCCTTGGTGAATATTCCCGTCACGACCACGGCGCCGCCCAGTTCCGCGATGCTTTCTTTCATCACCACCTCCAACGACTCGCCGTCCCGGAGGCGCTCCGCGTCTACTCGCTGGGTTTCCATGCCGACAAAGGAGAACACCAGGACGCGCGCGCCGGCGGGGAGCGCGATGGTGAATTGCCCCTCCCGGCCCGCGGAGACCCCGACGGTCGTGCCTTCGACCCATGCGTTCACCCCGGGAAGCGGCTGCCCGCGCTCGTCTTTGACCGCGCCGCTGACCCGCCGGACGTTGTTCTGCTGCTTTCGCGGGAGCGGGGAGATGATGATGGCCCCTTGCTCGATCTTGTAAGTAAGTCCTTCGCCCAGGAGATAGCGCAGGACTTCATCGAGGCTCATCGACCGGCCGGGCAATTGCACGACGCGCTTGTCGTCGAACGATTCGTTGTAGAAGACCTCGTACTTGAGTTGGTCGGTGATCGCGTCGATCACCTGCTCCACGGTCAACTGGCGACTCTCGAAGACGAGGCTGTCCGGGAGGGCGACGTCCACCGCTCGCGCGGGCAGGATACTCGCGAAAAGGAAAAGGAGTAGGAGTCGCCGCGTTTTGGGCGCGAGAAATGTGTTGTTCTTTTTCATAGATCTGCGTGTTAATTTAGATCGGCCACTGCCGGGTTTGTTTATGACGAGGGTAAGGGAACGACACGCGCTTACCTTTTTTCTATTGCTCTTGTCACGACGACGTGCTGCCCGCGGACGGTGAATCGCACCTTGCCGGTCTCCTCCAGGTAGCGCAGGGTCTCCTCCAGTGGCCTGTACTTGTTGATGCCGCCGCGGAATTGCACGCGCCTCAGCGCCTCCTCCTCGTAGGTGATCGCGAAGTCATACCAGCGCTCCAGCTTCTTGACAATCTCCTCGAGCGGGGAGAGTTTGAAGTAGATCTGCCCGCGCGTCCACGCCGTGTAGGTCTCCGTCTCGACGCTCTTGATCTCGCTCTCCCCCGCGCTCTCGCGGAAAAGAAGTTGCTGGGAGGGCCGGAGGACGATCTCTCGCGCCCCTTCCTCGAGGCGGACGCTCACCTTCCCTTCCACCAGCGTGACGTGCCACGTCGGGTCGTCGATGTAGGCGCTGACGTTAAAGCGCGTCCCCAGCGCCGTGACGCGCTTCTCGCCGGAGACCACCCGGAACGGCGCGCGCTCGTCCGTCGCGACCTCGAAGTAGGCCTCTCCTTCTAAATACACCACCCGCTCGTCGCGCGGGAATGTTACCGGGAAACGCAACGAGCTGGCCGAGTTAAGCCACACGACGGAGCCGTCGGGCAATTGCGCGGAAAACTCGCACCCGCGGGGCACCACCAGCCGGTTGAGCCTCGACGGTTCTCCCGCCACCGGCTCGGCCCGGTAGTGCATGACGCCTCCCGCGCTGTCCCGCGCGATGGATATGCCCAGCTCCTCGACGCGAAATTGTTGCTTGTCGTCCTCCCACCTGATTTGCTCCCCGTTGGCAAGGATCAATGTCACGCGCGAGGCGCTCTCCCGCGCGTCGCTTCCCGCGTCGGTGGACGCGCCGCCGGTGTAAAGATAGAAGTAAGCGGCCGTCCCCGCGAGGAGAACGAGCGCCGCCGCGTATCTCAACGCGCGCGATCGCGCCGAACGGAAGCGCCGGGCGGCCCTCTTGTTCTTGACCTTTTCCCAGCCTTCGTCCGGGTCGTGCCACGCGTCGAACATGGCGGAGGCGGCTTGCTGTACTAAAAATCGAAATCGATGGTTCATGACTTTTGTTTTATCGACAGTATAGTCCGCGACGCGGCAAAATGGGTGACAGCATCCATACCTTATTATATAGCGCGCGTTCGCGGGGGGACATCGACCGGATATGCCCGTTCAACAGGGCCGGACATGGAGAAATGTGTTGAAAAAGTTGTGAGCGAAAAAAGTTTGCCGGAAAGTGCAGGAGGCTGATACATGTTCTGGACAATTTTCTTAACTTCGCCGTCGTAAGAAATACTTAATTCTTGAAGGAAGATTACAAATGGAGACTGCACGCCATGCCGGATATTTTCAGGAACGATCGGGGAACTACTCCACCCCGGGGAAGCAGCGGGTATGCCGGGAACTGTCGCGGGCCGTCCTTGCCGCGAGCATGATAACTCTCCTGGCGCTGACGTTTGTCTCCTGCTCGAGGTACGACAACGCCATTCACCTGCTTGCCGGCGACGACGCGGCCCTCGTCACCCTCACCCTCGCCATGCCGGCCACCCCCGCCAGCCGCGCCACCGTCAACGGGAGCGTCGCCGAGAACGCGATCTCCGAGATCGACGCGCTGCTCTTCGCGACAAACAACAACACCGACTACTACTACTACTACCGGGCGCGCGCCGCGGCCATTACTCCCGACCCCGACCCCTCCACCGAGAACGAGAACAAGAAAATCTTCACCGTCAGGTTGCCTTTCACCCCCGCCGGGCACACCTACCGGCTCGTCGTCCTCGCCAACGCCGGCGCTGCCCTCTCCTCCTTCTCCCCGGCGCTCGCGGTAGGACAGGTAGAGACCTCCTCCTCCCTCTCCATCGACGACGCGCTCGCCCCGCCAGACGGCGTCGCGGCCACCGTCTCCGGCAAGATGCCCAAGACCGGCTTCCCGATGTGGGGCGAGGTCACCGGCATATCCATCGTCGATGGCGGCCCCGCGCCGTCCATCAACATCGACTTGACCCGCGCCGTCTCCCGCGTCGACGTGATCGTCGGCGGCGGGGCCACTGCCGACTTCACCCTGTCGAGCGTCCGACTCTACAACTACTCCAACACCGGGTTCATCGCCCCCGGCGCGACCTCGCCAACCGTCCCCGCCTCCGCCAAGACGGAAGGCCCCCTCGTCTACGGCACTGCGGACGGCCTCACCACTGCCGCCATCCGCGAATCCATCTACGCGTTCGAGGCCAACGCCGGCACGGGCGCGTCCACCTGGAAAAACAACACCTGCCTCGTCATCGGCGGCCACTACAAGGGCAGCGCCAACGAGCACTACTACCGCGTCGAGTTCGCCACCGGCTCCTACCCCTCCTACGCGTACATGCCCCTCCTCCGCAACCACCTCTACGAGGTCACCATCACCGCCGTCTCCGGCCCCGGCTGGCCCTCCCCCGCGGACGCTTACGCCAACCTCCCGGAGAACATCAAGACCACCATCCTCCCCTGGAACAAGGACAACATGAACAACATCGTCTTCGACGGCCAGCGCTACCTCTCCGTCGACGCCGATCGCCTCGACTTCCACGCCGACGGAGCCGCGCGAACGCTGCGCGTCATCACCGACCACCCCGCCGCCTGGAGCCTGGACGAGTCCACCTTCCCCTCGTGGCTCGAGGTCGTCTCCACCGATCCCGCCGCCGCCGCCGGCGCGCTCTCCGCACTAACCATCAAGGCAGACGCGCTCTCCGCGGGAGACCCCGACCGCGAGGGTAGCTTCTATATCGTCGCCGGCAACCTGCGGAAAGAGATCACCGTGAAACAAGTCAACGCCGTCGAATTTCAGCTCCTCGTCACCGACCCCTCCACCGGCCTCCCCCTCTCCGAGCTGCTTTTCGAGCCGGGCTACCTGAACGACCCCATCGTCCCCCGATCGTTCCGCGTGTCGTGGCTCCCGGCCTCGCTCCCCGACGTCTCCGTCTCCGTCGCGACGTTCACCGGGACGACGCCCTTCGATTATGCCACCGAATCCCCGGACAGCTTCACCGGGTCAGTCTCCGTCCCGGGTACAAGCGGCGCGGTCACCTTCACCGTCAAGCCGACCGTCAACAGCGAGAACGCCATCCGCTCCACCCGCCTCCTGTTCAGCGTGACCCTCGACGGCCAGACCAGGGAATACCCCCTCTACCTGCGCCAGCGGTCGAACACCTACGCCTTCTCCCCCGACGGCGCCACCCTCGCGCTCTTTTCCCACTTCCCTCACGGCACGACCCTCGACGGCCTGAACGAGACCAACGTCCCGGAACTCGCGGACGAGACCGCGGCCAAAGCAGTAACCAAGCTCGCGATCGAGGGGAACTTCGCCCCCACCCATATCTCCGGGATAAAAGGCAAGCAATCCTCCCTCCTCGCGAACTTGTCCGCCATCTCGCTGCCGGACTTCGCGGGAACGATCCCCAGTGGAGGCTGGGTCCAAGAGGGCGTCTTATACCAATCCCAGTGGTTAACGAGCTTCGAGGCCCCCCTGCTAACGGGGATTGGCAGCCACGCATTCTACGAATGCAAGAATTTAACCAGCGTGATTATACCCAGCGCGACAACAGTCGAGAGGGGCGCCTTCCGCTATTGCGAGAAATTGGCATTGCTTGATTTGCCGCGCGCGACAAGTATCGGAACCGACGGGTTCCGTGATTGCAAGGGATTAACCGACCTCAACGCGCCGCTCTTGACGTCAACCGGGGACGAAGTGTTCAGGGGTTGCGCGCTATTGGGGACTGTTCATGTTCCGCTCCTGAAAACTATGGGATACGGTACATTCCACGATTGCGCCGCGATGACCACCATTGAATTGCAGGAACCAACCTCTCTTGGAAACTCCATGTTCCAAGGTTGCAAGAGTTTGACCAGCGCGATTATACCCAACGTGAAAACATTCGGGCAAAGCGCGTTCCGCAATTGTGAGAAATTGCTCTTGGCTGACTTGCCGTCCGCGACGACTATCGCGGCGGACGTGTTCCGTACTTGCAAGGCATTGACCGCCGTTGACGCGCCGCTAGTGACAAGTATCGGACAGGAAGCGTTCGAGGGTTGCCCGGCCCTGGCCACGGCTCGTTTCGGCGCGGTATCTTCTTTCGGGAGTCGAGTATTCCAAGGCGTCAAAAGTGATTTTTCCCTGGCGATAGATATCCCGGAAACATCAGCCTCGATCCCGGGAAACATGTTCGGCAATAATAATATTGCTGCCGCGAGCGGTATGACGCTCTATGTCCCCGATCCCCCGGCAACCGGCGCCACGTGGGGAGGCGTCACCTGGGGCGCTGTCAAGAACTATTCACTCTGGCCCTATTGACTTCAACATGGAAAGAAGATACACATATCACAGGGAGCGCGCCGGCGAGGACGCTTTCGTACCGGTACGAAAGTCTCCCCGGGACGCTCGTCCGCTCCCTTTCGCGAGCGCGCGAAGGCTTGCGGACGAGCGTCCGCTCCCTTTCGCGGGCACGCGAAACGTTCCGGACGAGCGTCCGCTCCCCTTCGCGAGCGCGCGAAACGTTC
>JAIROI010000116.1 GCA_031257615.1 Odoribacteraceae bacterium | reverse complement strand
AGTCGATCAAAGCTTATACCGACGCGCCATGAGAAATGTAAACATATCGTCACGTGATGCGCGTTCCCAATCCTTCGCGGACGCGCGAAGCGGTGCGGACGAGCGTCCGCTCCCTTTCGCGGGAGCGCGAAACGTGCCGGACGCTCGTCCGCTCCCTTTCGCGGGCGCGCGAAACGTTCCGGACGAGCGTCCGCTCCCCTTCGCGGGCGCGCGAAACGTTCCGGACGAGCGTCCGCGAGCCTTCGCGGACGCGCGAAACAGAGCGGACGAGCGTCCGCGAGCCTTCGCGCAACCCGCGAAACGTATCGGACGAGCGTCCGCGAGCCTTCGCGGAGGCGCGAAACGGGTCCGACAAGCGACGAAAAGCCTTCGCGGGCGCGCGAAAAAGGTCTTGAGAGGTCTGTCCTGCCGTCGCGAGAGAGCGACGAGAATCCGTAGAGGTGTAACAGTAGATAGTAGATGGCGGATAACAGGTAGAAAGACGGCACTGCTCCTGCCGTCCTACCCAAATGGAGAATATTCGTGTTGCGCACATCAAGTGCCAAGTGTTTTCTGTGAGGGGCCGCCGCGAGGCGCCCCCCCCTTTTTTTATCGGATTCTTTTATACGCGGCAGCCTGAAGTAGCCGCAGACAAAGGTGAGGCAGCTACGCAGCCAATCCCACTACGTTTATTCGTTAATACAGTAGCCTGAGGCTACTGCCTACAAAGATTGGGCAGCTACGCAGCCCCGGCTTGGCAAGGGGGAAGTTCGGGGGCAGCCCTTCAATGGAATCTTTTCTATGCGGCAGCCTGAGGCCGCCGCGGGGAAAGGTGAGGCAGCTACGCAGTCCCGGCTCGGCAAGGGAAATTCGGGGTGACGGCCACGCGGCCTAAACTCAGAAAGTGGAGGTTCGGGGTGACAATCATGTGGCCTCAGGTCGACCAGTGGAAACGGACAGTCCTTTATGCCTGAAAACGTAGGGGGGGAAGGTTGCTTATAAAAATTGCGCAATCACGTGGTTGTTGCTTATGTAGCGAACAACAAAAACAGTTTCCCCATTGTCCTGATACACGTTAAAAAACACGTACCATTGCGTAGTTCTACTTTTGGCAAACACCGAGTACAACAACTTTTCCCCGTATCTATTAAAGAAAGGCGGGGCAGGCCTTCTTCTCTTGGAGAAAAGGTTTGTTCTTATATCACCTTCCAGACTCTTGATGTATTTGACGGCACTTTCTTCAAATCCAAAATACCCTTTCCGGTATAATACTTCTATTAGCTCGAAAAGATAATCTTCGACTTCGGGCAAGAAAAGGACTTTCATTTATTCGAGAGGCTTTCTACGCGGGGGACTAATCTTTCCAATAACTCCTCTCCCGTGATGGCCCTTCGCAAGTCCTCGTCCGGTTCAAGAATATATTCTTTCGGGATAAAGGTGGTGCACTCTGTGACGGGGGTAAGGGCAAAACTCCCGCTTCCCTTCGATTTTAAAATAAGCTCTCCGCCGTCTTTTACTAAATCCAGGTATTTACTTTGGTTTGCTCTAAATTCTCTCATGCTGATTACTAACATGTCTTCTACTTTTAACGTGTACCAATACGAACGCAAAGTTACTCGTTTTATCTGAAACACTCAAGAATGTTTTGACGCCTTATTCTTCCTCCGGCCAAGATGCCCGTGATTAAAAGTGGATTCTTTATCTATGCGGCAGCCTTAGGCAGCCGCACGTAAAGGGTAGGCAGCTACGCAGCCAAGAATACATGGACTTCGTTTTATACAGTAGCCTTAGGCTACTGCCTACAAAGATTGGGCAGCTACGCGGCCCTTCAACGGATTTTGTTTTACGCGGCAGCCTGAGGTAGCCGCGGATAAAGGTGAGGCAGCTACGCAGCCGGTGAACGGGGCGAGGATGCGAGATCTGGAAAGAGGCAGCGCTAATGAGAGCGTACCGCGAAATTTCCATACTTTTGTTCGCGGGGCGCCGCAAAGGGCGCCGATAGACAGAAATTTTTAATTCAACAGGTGATGGAACAAGGATATCTATATGCAGGACAAGAGAGGCGCGTAGCCGTTATCCTCGCCGGGGGAAGCGGGACGCGGGCAGGGGGAGACGATAGGAAGGAGACAGGGAAAGGCCCGAAGCAATTCATGGAGATTGCCGGGAGGACGGTGATCGAGAGGGCCGTGGACGCTTTCGAGGCGCACGAGGCGGTGGACGAGATCGTGATCGTGGCGAGGGAGGCGGAGGTGGAAAAGGTGCGGGAGATGGTGGAACGAAACGGCTGGCGGAAGGTGGCGAGGGTCGCGCCGGGAGGGAAGGAGAGGCGCGACTCCTGCCTGGCGGCGGTACGGCTGTACGACGACCCGGGGACGTGGCTCCTGGTGCACGACGCCGCTCGCCCGCTGGTGAGTCGCCGGGTGATCGACGCCGTGGTGGAGGGGACGAGGAGTCACGAGGCGGTGGTGGTGGGCGTGCCTGTGGCGGACACGGTGTGGCGGGTGAGCGACGGGCAGGTGGAGGAAGTGCCGGAGCGTTCCTCGCTGGTGTTGGCACAGACGCCACAGGCATTCCGGGTGGCGACGCTCCGCGAGGCCTACGGGCGGGCGCTGGAGGATCCGTCGTTCCGCGCCACGGACGACTGTGGGGTGGTGCGGCGGTACTTGCCGGAGACGCGCATCCACGTGGTGGCCGGCGAGGCGTCGAACATGAAGTTGACGCACCCCTGGGACGCGTTCCTGCTGGAGCGTTTCCTTACTTCTACCCCTTGTATTTAATCCATTTGTAGAGTTCCCTCCAGGTGGTTTTCTTCCCGTGCATTAGTATACCGACGCGGTAGATCTTCCCCGATAGCCAGGCGAAAAACAGAAAGGCGACGACCAGCAGGGTCATCGATAGCGCCACTTCCCAGGCCGACACGCCGAAAGGGAAGCGCGCGATCATGACGATCGGCGAGGTCAAGGGGATGATCGAACTCCAGAAGGCCAGGGAGGTTTCCGGGTTTTTGGCGGCGGCAATGCCAATGTAGAAGGCGATCATGAGGAGGAAGTTGAAGGGAAGAACAAACTGCTGGGAGTCGGTCTCGCTGTCGCAAGCCGAACCGACAGCGGCGAAGATCGACCCGTACAGGAAGTAGCCCCCGAGGAAGTAGAAGATGAAAAGGGCGATGAAAGAGAAGATAAACGAGGGATCAAGCTTCGCGAACACGTCAAGAACAGCGGCGCTCGCCCCTTGCCGGAGGTCGGGCGAGAGGCCCGCGAGGTCAAGGGTGGGGAGTAAGGAGGTCGCGAAGAAAAACAGGAGTAGAGCGAAGGCAATCCAGATAAAAAACTGGAGAAGACCGACGGCGACAATGCCGATGATCTTACCAAGGAGAAACTGGAAAGGACGGACGGAGGAGACAATCACCTCGATGACGCGGCTCGTCTTTTCCTCGATGACGCCCCTCATCACGCGGGAAGCGAAGATGATGATGAACATGAAGATGATCATCGCGCCCAACATGCCAATGACGAAGGAGACCTCCGAGGAGCCTTCCCTGCCGCTGCCGGCTTCGGGGACGCCATCGGCGGCGGCGCTCCCTCCGGAGACGACGAACGAGCGCACGTTGACGGGTGTGCGGGTAGCCTCCAACTGCCGCTCAATGTCGGGCAGCCCGGCGCGGGCGATGACCTCGTCGCGTTTCATCCTTTCGATCTTCATCCTAAGCCCTGCCGCGAGTTCTTCCTTCAGCTCGATGGGGAG
This sequence comes from Odoribacteraceae bacterium, assembly GCA_031257615.1. Lineage (GTDB taxonomy): Bacteria > Bacteroidota > Bacteroidia > Bacteroidales > Marinifilaceae > JAIRKS01. Next base: position 6,365 of record JAIROI010000116.1, on the reverse strand, counting down.
CTGCGAGAGGGTGTAGACGAAAATCTCGGGCGCGTTCATCACGTTTTCCGGCACGCGAACGATGGCGTAATAGTCTTTGCGGGCGAGAATGGCGGCGCGACTTGCCTCCGGGAGACTATCGACATACACCGAACGAGCGTCCCGGAGGTTGCCCAGCGGGGCCTCGATCGCCGACTCGTTGACGACGAGAAAGACGCGCTCCCGGCTGTCGCTCCTGACGAGCATCCAGAAGGGTATCGCGTAGCAAGCCAGCAGGAGCAAGGGCACGAGAAGGGTGACGAACAGGAAACTCTTTTTCCTGACGCGGGAGGAGAACTCCCGGTGGATGACGATGAAGGTTTTGTTCATGGGTTACGGGTCAGGTGGATAAAGATTTCATTCATTCCCGGCACGATCTTCTGGTAGGCGATGACCTCCGCTGCCGGCAGCACGCGGTCGAGCAGGGTGTTGGGTGGGCAAGGCGCCTGTTGTTGCAGGACGATCTCGAGGCGCTCTTCCTCGAGGCGCTCGGAGAGGATCGCGAACTCGTTGCCGGCGATCGAGCGGGGATCGAAGTCGGTGGCGCGGCGGCAAGTGAGGCGGTCAGTATTACTGGCATGTTCCTCCCGGATCTTGTTTATCGGCCCTTCGACCACCTTCCGGGACTTGTTGATGAGAGCGATGTGCGTGCATGTCTCCTCGACGGAGGCCATGTTATGGGTGGAGAAGATGATCGTCGTTCCCTTTTGGCCGAGGCTGACGATCTCCCTCTTGACGATCTCGGCGTTGACGGGATCGAAGCCGTTGAACGGCTCGTCGAACACCAGCAGTTCCGGTTCGCGGATGACCGTGGTGATGAATTGCAGTTTCTGGGCCATGCCTTTCGAGAGTTCCCCGACCTTCTTGTCCCGCCAGCTTTCGATCTCGAATTTCTCGAACCATTGACGCAGTCGCGCGATTGCATCCCTCCTCGACATACCTTTTAGACGCGCGAGGTAGAGGGCTTGTTCCTCGACCTTCATCTTTTTGTACAGTCCCCGTTCTTCGGGCAGGTAGCCGACGCGGTCGACGTCTTCCGGCGCGAGGGGCTTCCCCTTAAAAAAGAGTTTCCCGGAGTCCGGCGCGGTGATTTGCGTAATGATGCGGATCAGCGTGGTTTTTCCCGCTCCGTTCGGGCCGAGCAGGCCGTAGACGGCGCCCTCCGGGACGTCGATAGAGACGTTGTCGAGGGCCTTATGGTTCGCGTACGTCTTGTCGACGCTTTCAACTTTAAGTACAATCATGTTTCGCGGTGAGGCATGGCCCCGGCGACGCGCTGCCACCGGGGCCTGTGGTTATTTTATCTCGAACATCAGCGTGTTCCTGGGAATCTTGTCTCCTTTCTTCACGAGCACCTTCGCGATGACGCCGTCCAGCGGCGCCACCACCCTGTTGCGCATCTTCATGGCGTCGAGGGTGCAGAGCAACTCCCCTCGTTTCACCTGTTGTCCTTCCCTGGCGTGCACTTCGACGATTGTTCCCGGGATATAAGTCGCGACGGCTCCCGGTTCGGGCGCGCTCCACGGCTTGCGGTTGATGAACTTCTCCGGGAAGGTGGTCTTGTAGAAGACCCCGTCGATCTCCAGTTTATCGTATTTCGCGTTATCCATAGTCTTTGGGTTCAGAATGGGGGTATGCCGTGCTTCTTCGCGGGCGTCATCACGGTTTTGTTGCTGGAGACCTCGATAGAATGGATCAGGATCTTCCGCGTTTCCGAGGGTTCGATGACCGAATCGATATACCCCTTGGAGGCTGCCACGTAGGGGTTAGCGAACTTCTCCCGGTATTCCGCCACCTTCGCTTTTCTTGTCTCCTCCGGGTTGGGCGACGACATGATCTCCTTCCTGAAGATGATATTCGCGGCGCCTTCCGGTCCCATGACGGCGATCTCGGCCGTTGGCCAGGCGAACATGAAGTCGGCTTTCAGGTGGCGCGAGTTCATGGCGATATACCCTCCACCGTAGGCCTTGCGCAGGATGACGGTAATCTTCGGCACGGTGGCCTCGCTGTACGCGTAGAGCACCTTCGCCCCGTGTCGGATCACGCCCATGTACTCCTGTTCCGTTCCCGGCAGGTATCCCGGCATGTCCTCGAAGGTGACGATCGGGATATTGAAGGCGTCGCAGAAGCGGATAAAGCGGCCGGCCTTGTCCGAGGAATCGCAGTCGAGCACGCCCGCCATCACGCACGGCTGGTTAGCGACGAACCCGATGGTCTCCCCGTCGATACGACCGAAGCCGACGACGATGTTCCGGGCGAACGCCTGCTGCACCTCCAGAAAGTCGGAGTTATCGGCGACGGCCCGAATGACGTCCCTCACGTCGTACGGCTGCGTGGGATCCGAGGGCACGATCTTCTCGATATTATACTGCTTCGTCTTGGGTTCCTTCGGCGGGAACGCCCGCGCCTTCACCCGGTTGCTCCAGGGAATATACGTCAGCAGCTTCTTGATTTGTTCGAAGCACTCCTGTTCGGTGAGCGCGAAAAAGTGGGCGTTGCCGCTGATCTCGCTATGGACGCGCGCCCCCCCGAGTTCTTCCATCGAGATCTCCTCCCCGAGGACGGTTTTCACCACCTCAGGCCCGGTGATAAACATCTTCGAGATGTTATCCACGACAAAGACGAAGTCCGTCAGCGCCGGCGAGTAGACGGCTCCCCCGGCGCACGGCCCCAGGATGACGGAGAGCTGCGGGATCACCCCCGACGCTTGCGTGTTGCGGAAGAAGATATCCCCGTAACCGGCAAGCGAGTCGACCCCTTCCTGGATACGCGCCCCACCGGAGTCGTTGATACCGACGAGCGGCACCTGCATCTTGAGGGCATGATCCATGATCTTGCTAATCTTCCGCGCGTGCATCAGTCCCAGCGAGCCGCCGGCAACGGTGAAGTCCTGCGCGTACACGCAGATAGGCTCGCCGTAGATAGTGCCTGTCCCGATGATGACGCCATCGCCGTGGAACACCTTCTTGTCCATGTCGAAATCCTTGGATTGATGTTCGACAAACATGTCATACTCGTGAAAGGAGTCCTTGTCAAGGATGGCCTCGATACGTTCGCGGGCGGTGAGCTTTCCCATGGCGACTTGTTTCTTGATCGCCTCCTCGCCCCCGCCCTGCCGGGCGATTTCTTTCCTTTTTCTCAGGTCGAGAACATTTCTTTTTAGTGACATAGCATTACGTTTTAATTTAGAGTAGCGGTTTTTCTCGCGTTTGAAAAACCCGTTTACGGGGCAAAGGTAGCGAAATTACCGCACGGGGCAAACGACCGCCGCCAGCGGCGCGGCGGCCCGGCGAGGTAGGCGTCGCTATTTTTTCTACCTTCGCGACAACCAAACGGTATAACAATGCACAAGATTCTCCTTACCCTCACCCTCCTTTTCCACCTCCTCGCGGCCAGCGGACAGGAGGCCCGGCGCGTCGTCTCCCTGGCCGCCTCCATCACCAAGAACATCTACCTCCTGGGCGCCGGGGAACGGCTCGTCGGCTGCACGCGTTACTGCACCACCGACCCCGCGGACTCCGTCATCGTCGTGGCAGACGCCGTGAACGTGAACATGGAGCGGGTCGTCCTCCTGCAGCCCGACATCGTCCTCTTGAGCGGCCTCACGCACCCGAGGATCGTCGAGGGACTGGAACGCGCCGGCCTCAAAACCCGGAGGCTCGACCAGCCCCGGGATTTCGACGAGATATGCTCCCAGCTGGAACTCCTCGGGGAGATCACCGGAAACCCCGAACGCGCGCGCCACATAAACAAGGAATGCCGGGAGCGTCTCGACGCCGTGGCCCGACGCGTGGCCGAACGGGAAGAGCGCCCCCGCGTCTTCTTCCAGATCGGCGCCGACCCCCTCTTCACCGCGCTCCCGAACACCTTCATGCACGACTACATCACCCGCGCCGGCGGCCTCAACATCGCCGCCAACCTCGACAACGGCATCGTCTCCCGGGAATTTGTCCTCCTCGCCGCGCCCGACGCCATCCTCGTCACCGCTATGGGCGTCGCCGGCGACGACCAGGTCGAGCGCTGGAACAAAAGCGCCGCCCTGCCGGCAGTCCGCTCGCGACGCGTCTTCACCATCAACGACTCCCTCTGCAGCCCCACCCCCGTCACCTTCGCGGGAGGCGTCGAGGAAATCTTCCGGTTTATACACCGCGACCCGTGAACCGCCAACGCGTCGCCTGGACCATCGTCCTGCCCTCCCTCCTGCTGCTCCTGCTGGCAAGCATCGCGGCGGGCCTCTGCGTGGGAGAAGTATGCTTCACCCCGCTGGAAGCCGCTCGCCTCTTCACCTCCCCCGGCGAAGACGCCGTCACCTTCGTACTCCTGCGCCTGCGCCTCCCGCGCGTCCTCCTCGGTTGTGCCGTGGGCGGCGCCCTCGGACTATCCGGCGCCATCCTCCAGGGCGTCTTCCGCAACCCGCTCGTCGAACCATACACCCTGGGCATCTCCGGCGGCGCCTCCGTCGGCGTGTCACTCGCGATCGTCCTCTCCCTGAGAGCCGCGTGGGGAGGACTCACGCTCCCGCTTGCCGGTTTCGCCGGCGCCCTGCTCACGGTCGCGCTCGTGTACGGCCTGGGAACAAGGCGAGGCGGGGCGCGCGTCGAAAGCCTGCTGCTCACCGGAGTCATGATCAGCTTCATCTCCTCCTCGCTCGTCATGCTACTCATGGCGACGGCCAAAAGCGAGGACCTCCACGGGATCATCTTCTGGATCATGGGCGCGCTCAACGAGACCGACGCCAACCTGATCCGCCTCGTCGGCGTCGCCTCGCTCCTCTCGCTCCTCATCGCCTGCTTCCACGCCCCGGCCCTAAACGCCATGAGACTGGGAGCCGAACCCGCGCGACAGCTGGGAGTGAACGTCGGGAGACACGTCCGCGCGCTCTTCCTCCTCTCCTCCATCCTCACCGGCGCCTGCGTCTCCGTGGCCGGACTGATCGGCTTCGTCGGACTGATCATCCCCCGCCTGGTGCTCCGCGCCGTCGGCAACGACTACCGGGCGCTACTCCCCGCCTCCTTCCTCGGCGGGGCCGCCTTCCTCGTACTCTCCGACATCATCGCCCGCGCGATCATCGCCCCCCTCGAACTGCCCATCGGCGTCATCACCGGCATCACCGGCGGCGTCATCTTCATCCTCATCTCCCGCGCCTCCAGGAAAGAAAGACCATGAACCGCCCCCCTGCCATCGAACTACAAGACCTCCGCTGCGGCTACCGCGGACGGGTCGTCCTCGACGTCCCCCGGCTCGAAATCTCCCCCGGCGAGTTCACCGCCGTCATCGGCCCCAACGGTTCCGGAAAAACCACCCTGGCCCGCGTCATCTCCGGCGTCATCCCCCCCTACAGCGGCGTCGCGCGCGTCAACGGACGCGACATATCGCGACTCTCCCCCCGCGCCCGCGCCCGCGCCCTGGCCGTCGTCAACCAATCGGTCGAGGCCCTGGACATGCCGCTCGAAGACTACGTGCTCATGGGCCGTCACCCTCACCGCCCCCCGTACCGCTTCTTCGAAACCGCCGCCGAGATCTCCCTCGCGCGGGAAAACATACGCCTGACCGGACTCCTCCCCGGAAACACCCCCCTCGACCGGCTCAGCGGCGGGGAACGACAAATGGCAGCCATCGCCCGCGCGCTCACCCAACAAACCGGCATCCTGCTCCTCGACGAACCCACGGCGCATCTCGACATCGCGCACCAGGTAAAGATCCTCGACCTCGCCCGGCGCCTCAACCGCGAGCGCGGCGTCACGATCGTCCTGATCATCCACGACCTGAACCTCGCCAGCGAGTACGCCGACCGCCTCGTACTTCTTGACCGCGGCGCGCTCCTCGTTTCCGGCGCGCCCTTCGAGGTACTCACCCCCTCCCTCGTCGAGAGCGTCTATCACACCCCCGTCACTGTCCTCCCCAGCCCCTTTTCCGGCCGCCCCTTCATCTTCCCCGCCCCCGGCGATAGCGCTCTTCACCCCCCCGCGTCGACCGTCCCCGTATCTCGTTGGCAGAGGAAGCCTTGAATAAATTGTAAAGGGCGCTGGTATCAAGTGTTTCTGCCCCGTATTTTTCTACGAGAGGGATAAATTCCGTCACGAACTGGACAGCGGTTCTGTTTCGCAGGTGATGGAAGTTGACGCGGACGATGCGATTTTTCATGGTGGTATCATTTTAGAGGTTAAACGGGTAATTTGATTCTGAGGAGGTCTCTCCGCCCGGGGAAACCGCGCTGCAATTCGCGAGGCGGTCTCCACCAACGGTAGAAACCGCGCTGCAATTCGCGAGACGGTCTCCACCAACGGTAGAGACCGCGCTGCAATTCGCGAGACGGTCTCCACCAACGGTAGATACCGCTCTGAAAT
>JAIROI010000108.1 GCA_031257615.1 Odoribacteraceae bacterium | reverse complement strand
TCATTGGACGAAGTCGTCCAGTCATCGGACGAAGTCGTCCAGTCATCGGACGAAGTCGTCCAATCATTGGACGAAGTCGTCCAGTCATCGGACGAAGTCGTCCAATCATCGGACGAAGTCGTCCAATCATCGGACGAAGTCGTCCAATCATCGGACGAAGTCGTCCAGTCATCGGACGAAGTCGTCAAATCATCGGACGAAGTCGTCAAATGAAAAGGGGTCGCACGCCCGGAAGAAGTGGTGACCCGCTGTTTAAATGGCGAGGCGCGCACCGCGCGTCGGGTAGGCCGGGTTCGATTCAAGCAATAAAAAACTCGGAGGGGGGAGGCGCCGGGCGGGGGAGGGGAGGACGGCGAGCCGGTTGGACAAAATCTCCCGGCGGTGAGCGTTTTCCACAAATTATTTCTATTTTTGCACGCGACTAAAAATTACATCGCCATGCCACAAATATCTGAAAAAGGAAAAATTATGCCCGCCTCGCCTATCAGGAGGCTGGTGCCACTGGCCGATAAAGCCAAAGAAAGAGGCGTTCGCGTCTATCACCTCAATATCGGACAACCCGATATACCCACGCCAAAGGTCGCCCTGGACGCCATGAAAGGGTGGAACGGGAAAGTGGTCGAGTACACCAATTCCGCGGGCAACCTCTCCTACAGGAAGAAACTCGCGGCCTATTACCGGGGCGTCGGCGCGGACGTCGACGAGAGTAATATCCTGATTACTACCGGGGGGTCGGAAGCCATCACCTTCGCGTTCATGGCCACGCTCAACCCGGGGGACGAGATCATCACGCCGGAGCCGTTCTACGCGAATTACATCTCGTTCGCGACCATCTGCGGGGTGACCATCAAGACCGTTCCCTCGTACATCGAGAACGATTTCGCGCTGCCGCCCGTCAGCGAGTTCGAGAAGATGATCACGCCGAGGACAAAAGGCGTGGTGATCGTCAACCCGGGGAACCCCACGGGGTACCTGTACTCGCGGGAAGAGCTGGAGCAGGTGGCTGACATCGTGAAGCGCCACGACCTGTTCCTGTACACGGACGAGGTGTACCGCGAGTTCTGCTACGACGGGCTGACTCACTTCTCGGCGGCGCGTCTGGAGGGGCTTGACGAGCACGTGATCATGGTGGACTCGGTGTCGAAGCGATACAGCGAGTGCGGGGCGCGCGTCGGGGCGCTGGTTTCCCGGAACAAGGAGGTGCTGGGCGCCGTGACGCGGTTTTGCATGGCCCGCCTCAGCCCGCCGGCCCTCGGGCAGATCATTGCCGAGGCGTCTCTGGACGCGCCGGCGAGCTACTTCGAGGAGGTGCACCGGGAGTACGTCGAGCGGCGCGACTTCATGGTCGACGCCCTGAACCGGATACCGGGCGTGTCGTGCCCCCGCCCGCGGGGCGCTTTCTACGCGGTGGTCAAGCTGCCCGTGGGGGACGCCGACGACTTCGCGCGGTGGCTGCTCGAGGAGTTCGAGGACGGGGGGGAGACGGTGATGGTGGCCCCGGCCAGCGGCTTCTACTCGACGCCCGGACGGGGGAAGGACGAGGTGCGCGTGGCCTACGTGCTAAAGATCCCGGAGCTGAAACGAGCCATGGAGATCCTGGCGAAAGCGCTCGCCACTTACCCCGGGCGGACAATATAAACCGGGATGCACGCGATGGAAGATACCGAAATGAAGCGCATTCGACCCTTCGCGGGGGACGAGGTGCCGGAGGCCGCCAGGAGACTGGCCGCGTCGCGCGAGTTCCTCGCCCTGTTCGCGGGGATGCTTGGATGGAGCGAGGCCAGGCTCGCCGGGATGCTGCGGGAAGTGACCACGCCGACGGAGTTCCAGACGCGCTTCTTCCTGCCGGTGGTCAGGGAACTGGAACGAACGACTACCGGCGGCGTGACCTTCTCCGGCCTGGAATACCTGAAGCGAGACGTCGCGTACCTTTTCGTCTCCAATCACCGGGATATTATCCTCGACTCGGCCATCCTGAACGCGATCCTCCTCGACAACGGGCGGCTCTATTGCCAGGCCGCTATCGGCAGTAACCTCCTGATCAACGACTGGGTGACGGACATGGTGCGGCTGAACTCCTGCTTTATCATCGAACGAAACCTCACCGTCAAGGAGATGGTGACGAGCGCCGGAGCGCGGTCGCGGTATATCCGGGACCTGATCGAGGAGAACCACTACTCGGTGTGGATCGCCCAACGGGAAGGGCGCGCCAAGAACGGGGACGACCGCACGCAACACGCGCTGCTGAAAATGTTCAAGATGAGCGGGCCGAAAGAGTTCGCCGAGAACTTCAGGGAACTGCACCTGGCGCCGCTCGCGATCTCGTACGAGTGGGAGCCGTGCGACGGCATGAAGACCGACGAGTTGTACAGGAAAAGCACCGGGGAGTACACGAAAACCCCAGAGGATGACATGACAAGCATGTACCGGGGACTGGCGGAACAGAAAGGAAGGGTGCACTTCGCCATCGGGAAACCGGTGGACGAGGAACTGGAGGAGATCACCCGGAGTCCCAACAACGGGGGACGCGTGGCGGCGCTGGCCGGGTGCATCGACGCCACTATCCACGAGAATTACAAGCTGTGGCCCAATAATTACATCGCCCACGACCTGCTAAACGGCAGCATGCGGTTTGCCAACAACTACTCGGACGTCGAGAAAGACGAGTTCATCAAGGCCATGAACCGGAAGATCGAACGGCTCAGCGGTCACCGCTCCATCCTGAACGGTATCTACCTCAATATCTACGCCACCCCCGTGACCAATCACCTTAAGATTACCGCGCGTGATAAGTAAAAGACAACGCTACCTGCTGCTGCTGGCCGCGTTCCTGATCGTGATCTCCAGCGCGCTGACGCTGTACGAGGCAGGAGAACGGGAACTTCCCGCGTACATCAATATCGTCGCGATGCTCGCTATCGCCATCGCCGTATCCATAAAGAAAAAGAGGAATGTATAAGTTTAAACGCCGCGTGTACGTCGGGGAACAGAGTATGGAGTTCTGGTTCGGGCTGACAAGCAAAAGCCGCGATCGCCACTCCAATTTCACGCTCTACCTCCTGACCGACGGGCCAAATTCCCCGTTTAGCCACGCCGAACGCGTCAAAAGCGGCATCCGCTCCAAGAACGAGGCCGCGCGACTGGCTATCCTCCACGCCAAAGAGTTGTTCCGGGGAGTGCTGGAACGAGAAAAAGAGATTTCCGAACATGAGAACTGATCGAGTACGCGTGCGCTTCGCGCCAAGCCCCACGGGGGCGCTGCACCTGGGAGGAGTCCGGACGGCCCTCTTTAATTACCTGTTTGCCCGCCGGCACGGGGGCGATTTCCTGCTGCGCGTCGAGGACACCGACCAGGGGAGGTTCGTCCCGGGAGCGGAGGAGTATATCATCGACGCCCTGAAATGGTGCGGCCTGACCGTGGACGAGGGCGTCGGCGTCGGCGGCCCGCACGCCCCTTACCGCCAGAGCGAACGCGGGGAGATCTACCGGCAGTTCGCCGAACGGCTGGTGGCGTCGGGGAACGCCTATCTCGCCTTCGACCTCCCCGGGGAACTGAACGAACGACGGGCCGAGGCCGAGGCGCGCGGCGAGATTTTCGTCTACGGGGCCGCTAACCGCGACGCGCTGAAGAATTCCCTGGCGCTCCCGCCGGACGCGGTGAAGAAGCTGCTGGAGGAAGGGGCCGGGCACGTGATCCGCTTCAAGATGCCCGCCAACGAGGAACTCGCGCTCCAGGATATCATCCGGGGCGAGGTGCGCTTCAATACCGCGCTGCTCGACGATAAGGTGCTCTTCAAGGCCGACGGGATGCCTACCTATCACCTGGCTAACGTCGTGGACGACCACCTGATGGAGATATCCCACGTGATCCGCGGCGAGGAATGGCTACCCTCGCTCCCCCTCCACGCGCTCCTCTACCGCGCCTTCGGCTGGGAGGATACCATGCCGCTCTTCGCGCACCTGCCCCTGATCCTGAAGCCCGTCGGCAACGGGAAACTTAGCAAACGCGACGGGAATAAAATGGGCTTCCCCGTCTTCCCGATGGAGTTCGCGGACCCCGCTACCGGGGAAAAGTGGCGCGGGTACAAGGAGGACGGGTATTTCCCCGAGGCCTTCGTCAACATGCTGGCCCTGCTGGGATGGAACCCCGGGACAGAACAGGAGATTTTCTCGCTGGAGGAGCTGGCCGGGGCCTTCTCCCTGGAACGGGTCAACCGCTCCGGGGCGCGCTTTAACCCGGACAAGGCCAGGTGGTTTAACCATAAATACCTGCAAGAGAAACCAGACGAGGAGCTTGCCGACGCGCTCTCCCTGATGCTGGAAGCCGAGGGCTTCCGACGCGATCGCGAGGAGTTGGTCAAGATATGCAGGCTGCTGAAAGAACGAGCCACCTTCGTGGCCGACATCCGCGACGCCGCCCGGTTCTTCTTCCGCGCCCCGCTGGAGTACGACGAGAAAGGGGTCAGGAAGAATTGGAAGGCGGAGACTCCCGCGCTGCTACTCGACCTCGCGCGCCTCCTCGCGGGCCTCGATAGCTTCGCCGCCGCCGACACCGAGGCCGCCGTCCGCGAGTGGATCGCCGACAAGGGCGTCGGTCTCGGACAACTCATGAACGCCTTCCGACTTGCCATCACCGGTTTTGCTGACGGGCCGCGCCTCTTCGACGTCATCGAGATCCTGGGCCAGGACGAGACCACCCGCCGCCTCGCCGCCGCCGTCGAACGACTCGGCCATTGATCCCCCGCCGTGGAGTTTTCTACACACGCCATCCTCGTGGCCTTCGGGCTAACGCTTTTCGCCGGCCTCTCGACGGGAATCGGCAGCGCCATCGCCTTTCTCTCCCGCCAAACCAACAGGCGTTTTCTCTCGCTTGCCCTCGGGTTCAGCGCCGGGGTGATGATCTACATCTCTTTCGTCGAGATCTTCCCGGACGCCCGCGAGACCCTCGAACACGCCTTCGACGAGAGGACGGCTACCCTGATCGCTACCCTCGCCTTCTTCGCGGGAATGGCCCTGATCGCTATCATCGACAAGCTGATCCCCTCGGGCAAAAACCCGCACGAGGTGAAGTCCGTGGAGTCCATGAACGCGCCGGCGGCGCGCGACGAGAAGTTGACCCGCCTCGGACTTTTCTCCGCCCTGGCCATCGCCATCCATAACTTCCCTGAGGGACTGGCCACTTTCGTCTCCGGACTCTCCGATCCCGCCATCGCCTACCCCATCGCCATTGCCATCGCGCTGCACAACATCCCCGAGGGCATCGCCGTCTCGGTGCCCGTTTACTTCGCCACCGGCAACCGGCGCAAGGCGTTCGTCTACTCTTTCCTTTCCGGTCTTGCCGAACCGGTCGGCGCAATCGTCGGCTTTTTCCTCATTGCGTCTGTCGTTGGCGTCAGCCCTATGGTCATCGGCGTGCTCTTTTCCCTGGTCGCCGGTATCATGGTCTTTATCTCCCTCGACGAGTTGCTCCCCACCGCCAAGGAGTACGGCGCTCACCACCTCTCCATCTACGGGCTGGTCGCCGGCATGGCCCTCATGGCTTTCTCCCTGCTCCTTCTCTAACGTCTGCTCGTCTGCTGGCACGATCGGCAGGCGGGGCAAGATGGAAAAAAATAATATGCGATGCAGGTAACACTTCATTTGTTTTGTATATTTACAGCCGTAAAAAAAGAAGAAATATCCCATGAATAGCCGCGCGA
>JAIROI010000085.1 GCA_031257615.1 Odoribacteraceae bacterium | reverse complement strand
ACATCGGCATCCTGATCCCGGTCGTCCGTTGCAACCACTCCGACCTTGGCGCGTCGCGATTAGGCTCCACCGAAGCCTTTACCTCCCAACTTGTCTGGACGGACAATCCCAACCGCGTGGCCGTCAACTCGGCCGTCCGCAAGTACGGCCCCGTGGGCACGGGCAGCGGTGGCTACCTCTACGTCAAGCCGGGCGCCGGCACCGGCAACGCCGTCATCGCCATCAAGAATACCTCCGACCAGATCCTCTGGTCGTGGCATGCTTGGGTATGCAGCGACAAACCCGTGGTCTCCGGCACGAAAGGCTTTATGGATCGCAACCTCGGCGCCACCACGAAAACCCCGGGATTACCAAGTACCCTGGGCCTACACTACGAGTGGGGCCGCAAGGATCCCTTCCCCGGCTCCGCCTCCATAACTAGCTCCGTTGAACGAACCTTGTACACCGAAACCGGTACTGTTCAGATAAAGATAGAGATCGTTGGCGAAGGCGACTCGACTACCGGGAATCTCGATATAGCCGTGGCCAACCCGCTCACGTACTATTGTGGGCCGGACGCTATACAGTAGCCTTAGGCTACTGCCTACAAAGGTTGGGCAGCTACGCAGCCCTTCAAAGGAATCTTTTTTATGCAGCACCCTGACGGGTGCTGCTTTATGTGCAGCCTTAGGCAGCTGCGAAAAGTAAGGCAACTACGCAGCCAATCCTGACGTGGGCACTACGCTATACAGTAGCCTTAGGCTACTGCCTACAAAGGTTGGGCTGCTACGCAGCCCTTCAATGGAATCTCTTTCTTATGTAGCAGCCTTTTTTCAATGGATTCTTTTTTTACGCAGCAGCCTTAGGCAGCCGCGAATAAAGGTGAGGCAGCTACGCGGCTGCACGACGCGGGGATACGTGGTACTATTCTTTTTTCTTGGATCGAACGCAGGCTGCCGGTACAACAAACACGAAGCCCGGAAACACGCGTTTCCAGGCTTCTGAACAGGATCTTCAATGACTGCTTGACCGGCGGTTTATTGGAATTACGGCCTGATCACGACTCGTCCAGTATATCGTCCACGTTTATCCCCTTTTCCTCGAAATACTTGTCGCGAATCACGAGCGCCGCGGCACGCAAAATAAGAAAGTCAGGCAAGTCCATCAGGAAGGCCTTCAACTTGATTCTCCCGTGCGTCTCCTCGCCAAACACCTCGCGGGGGGACGTCGTCGATATATCATTGCAACGCTTTTGGATGTCATACGGGTTACTCGAACCCACCTCGTCAATCAACGAGCAAATGTGTTCACAGTTGGCCGCCACCCTCTCCCGTACAGACAACTCCTTGCAAAGCTTATCGCCCTCCGCGGTCAGGCGCGCGGGGCTCCGGGACTGCGCGAGGGGAGATTTATCTCCATTTGCAAACTTCAGCGTCATTTCCATGAACATGACGATTTTGCCTTCCAGGTTTTGACTTGACGCGCGTATATCGTCCACTTTCTTGATCAGCTCGTCATGCTCTGTTTTCTGGTTCCCAAGCAACTTCTCCTGGTTAGCGAGCAGCATTTCCAGGGTGAGGTGTTTCTTGCTTGATTCTGTCGACGCCCGCTCAAGCCCGCCATATTTCACCTTACGCTCGCCACAAGGCAGGTTGTTCAACTTGCCTCTGATCTTCTCGAGTTGGACTATGAGGAAAATCAGTCATGTCGTTATGCTGGTGTCTATCCCGGCAACAGGTAATTCCGACCATGTTTTCATGTCGTCATTCGCGGTCGATGGGCACCACGTTGCCGGGGTACTGGAAGGCTTTGAGGTGGAAAAGTTCCATGACGGCGTACAGGTGGTCGAAGATGTCGGCCTGGACGCGCTCGTACTCGATCCACTGCTGGCGGGCGGAGAAACAATAGATTTCGAGCGGGATGCCCGTGGGGCCGGGTTGCAGCTGTCGCACCATGTGCGTCATTTCGAGATTAATGTCGGGGTTGCGGGAGAGCCACGACTCCATGTACTCGCGGAACGTGCCGATGTTTGTCAGTCGTCGCGCGTCGAGGGGGTTATCGCGGGAGGCGTTGAACTCGGCGAGGTCCTCGAGTTTCTTCTCGATGTACTCCTTGAGGAAGGCGGAATGTCTCAGGAGTTCGATTTCCTTATCGTCGAGGTGGTGCACGGACAGGACGTCGATGTTGACGGATCGTTTAATTCTCCTGCCGTTGGACTCCTGCATGCCTCGCCAGTTCGTGAAGGAGTCGGAGACGAGGCGGTAGGTGGGGATCGTGGTGATCGTCATGTCCCAGTTTTGCACCTTGACGGTAGCGAGATTGATCTCGAGCACCTCCCCGTCGGCGCCGCAGGCGGGCATGACGATCCAGTCGCCGATGCGCACCATGTTGTTCGCGCTAAGTTGTATTCCCGCGACAAGGCCGAGGATGGAGTCCTTGAAGACCAACATCAGGACGGCGGCGAAGGCGGCCATTCCGGCGAGCAGGGTGGCGATCTCCTTGCCGGTGAAGATCCCGATGAGCACGATCGCCGTGGTGCAGTAGAGGAAGATGTTCACGATTTGGATAAAGATCTTGATCGGTTTGTCCTTCGCGAGGGGGTAGCTCTCGTAGACGCGGTTTGCCCCGTCGAGCAGCGCCGTGATCACGAGGACGGCGGAGACCGCGATCCACGCGGAGAGGAGTCGGGAGAGCGCGAGGCCCGGTTGCCATTCGATGGCGTGGGCGAGGAGGAGGATGGCCACGGGGATCACGAGGATCGAGAGGCGGTTGAAGAAGCGCTTGTCGAAGAGCAGGTCGTCCCACGCGGCGGCGGTTTTCCCGACGATCTTCCCGACGAGGCGCGCGAGGCCCTTTTTGGCCGCGACGTGCGCGATCCACCCCGCGAGGATGGAGAGCGCGAGCAGGATAAGTCCCTTGACGAGGGAGAGCAGGTCGGGCGATTCAAGCCCGAGGCTTCGTAGAAAGGAGTCTAAGTGCATAGCGTTGTTATTTTTCGTTAGAAAGTGAATAAGGTTTTTCATCTCCGGCGCGGCTTTTCGCCGGTTTGTCGCTCATCTCGAACTCGAGGACGGCCCCGTTGGCGAGGTCGCCGTGCGCGATGTATCTTTTACGATAGGTTTTCCCGTTAAGTTTCATCGTTTTCACGTACCTGTTTTCGTCGCTCACTCCCGGCGCTTTCACCTCGATGCATTTCCCGTTCTCGAGGTGCACCTTTATATAGGGGAGGTACGGCGCTCCGAGGACATACTGGTCGCTCCCGGGGCATACGGGGTAGAAGCCCATGACGGTGAAGACATACCACGCCGACATCTGCCCGCAGTCGTCGTTCCCGCACAGCCCGTCGATGTGATTCCGGTACATGCGGTTCATGATTTCCCGCGTCCAGAACTGTGTCTTCCACGGTTCCGAGGTCCACGCGTAGAGGTAGGCCAGGTGGTGGCTCGGTTCATTCCCGTGGACATAGCCGCCGAGGATGCCCTCTCGCGTGACGTCCTCCGTCTCCTCGAAAAACGCGTCGGGGAGCGGGGTCTCGAACACCGAGTCGAGTTTGGCGACGAACGACTTGTCGCCGCCCATCAGCGCGATCAGCCCGTCGACGTCGTGCGGCACGTGGAAGGAGTAGTTCATGGAATTTCCCTCGATAAATCCCTGGCCGCGCGTGGCGAGGATATTGAAATCCTCCTTCCACGAGCCGTCGGCGAGTCGCGGTCGCGCGAAACCGGTAGCGGGATCGATGAGGCGGCGGTACGAGAGGGCGCGTTCCCGGTATTGCCTGGCGACGTCGGCGCGCCCGGCGTCTCGCGCCACGCGATAGATGGTCCAGTCGTCGTAGGCGCGTTCGAGGGTAATCGAGGCGGCGTTCTCGTTCTTTTCGAAGGGCACGTATCCCAGTTCCAGGTACTCCGGGGTGTTTTCGAGGTAGGGGATCGACGAGGAGCTGATCATGGCCTCGAGCGCCCTTTCGCGATCCACGTCCAGGCCCTTGGCGATGGCGTCGGCGAGGACGGAGACGGCGTGGTACCCGATCATGCACCAGTTCTCGTTGGCCATGTGCGACCACACGGGGAGCGCCCCGTGCGCGCTCTGCCGGTAGTGTGCCAGCATCGACTCCACCATGTCCCGGTTGCGGGAGGGCGCGACGAGATTCAGCAGCGGGTGCAGCGCCCGGAAGGTGTCCCAGAGCGAGAAGATCGTGTAATTCGCGAAGCCTTCGGCCCGGTGCACGTTATGATCCGCGCCCCGGTACTGCCCGTCGACGTCCATGTAGACGGACGGGTTGACGTGCACGTGGTAGAGCGACGTGTAGAGCATGGCCAGCTGGTCGTCAGTCCCGCGCGCCTCGACGACATTCAGCTCCCGCGCCCATTTCTCCCTGGCCTCGCGGGCGATCTCGTCGAACGACTTCCCGGCGGTCTCGGCCTCCAGGTTGGCCGCGGCGCCGGCCGCGCTGACGGCAGAGAGCGCCACCTTTACCTCGACGACTTCCTCCCCGGGGCCAAACTCGAAGAAGGCCACGATCTTTCTCCCGGCGATCTCGGGGAAGTTCTCCCGCGTGTTCATCTTCCGCCAGAAGCCCGCGTAGGCCGGGCGTTCCAGTTCCTCGTACCCGTAGCGGGTGATGGGCCGCGAGAAGGAGATCGCGAAATAGGTCTGGTTAAACCGCGCCCACCCGTTCGTGAGGCGAAACCCGGTGACGAGCGTGTCGCTCTCCACGCGCATCGAGGCCCAGAGCACCTTCCCGTCGTAGTTATAGATCCCGTGGACGAGGTCGACGAGCAGCTGCCGGTTTTCCCCCTCGGGGTACGCGTAGGCGTGCACCCCCGCGCGTTCCGTGGCGGTGAGGCGGGCCTTCACGCGGTGATCCTCCAGGAAAACCTCGTAATAGCCCGGTCGCGCCTGCTCCGAGTCGCGCGAGAAGCGAGAGCGGTAGCCGCTGCCGGGCTTGTCCTCGTCGCCGGGCGTCGCGCGCCGCTCGCCCGTGAAGGGCATGACGAGGATGTCCCCCAGGTCGGAGTGGCCGGTGCCGCTGAAATGCGTGTGGCTGAAGCCGACGATGGTGCTGTCCTCGCGCCGGTAGCCGGCGCAGTAGTCGTACGCGCGGGGTTGGTAGACGCCGTCGATGTTATGCGGCGTCGTTCCCGTGTCCGGGCTGAGTTGCACGATGCCCCGCGGCGCGCAGGCGCCGGGGAAGGTATGCCCCATGCCGTTCGTGCCGATAAACGGGTTGACGCGATCCGCGGGCGTCACCTGTGCCGGCAGCCGTTGGATGCCGGAGGCGATCAAGAGGGTAAGGATGACTTGTTTCATTTCGGTATTTATTTAGACGTCACTTAATACTAACCAGCGCGTTTCCATCTCGTCCAGCGCCTCCAGGATCCCCGCCAGCCGCCGGGAGTCCCGCGCGAGCGCTTCCGCGTCGAGGTTCCCGCCGTTCAGCGCTTCCTCCAGCTGTCGCTTCTCCTCGTTCAGGGCGTTGAGGTCGGCTTCGAGTTGCTCCATCTCCTGTTGTTCCCGGAACGTCCGTCGTTTTTTCTCTTTCACCTTATTTACTGTCGCGACGGGCTTTTTCTCCTTCGGTTCGCGCGCGGCCTCCCTTGTCTCCCTGTACATCGAGTAGTTGCCCGGGAAATCCCTCACCCGCCCCTCGCCCTCGAAGACAAAGAGGTGGTCGACGATCTTGTCCGTGAAAAACCGGTCGTGGGACGCCACCACCAGGCTTCCCCGGAATCCCCGCGCGTACTCTTCCAGCACGTTCAACGTCGCCAGGTCCAGGTCGTTCGTCGGCTCGTCGAGGATCAGGAAATTCGGTTCCCTGGCCAACACCGTCAGCAGGTGCAGTCGCCGTCGTTCTCCCCCGCTCAGCTTCCCCACCGGCGTGTACTGCAACTTGTCCGTGAACAGGAAACGCTCCAGGAACCGCGCCGCCGGCGCGACGCTCCCGTCGTCGAGATGCACGAACTCCGCGATCTCGCGCACGATGTCGATGGGCCGGTCGGTATCCCTGAACGCGATCCCCGCCTGGGTATAATACCCGAAGACGACCGTCGCGCCCCGCTCCACCGTGCCGCTATCCGGCAACGTCTCGCCCGCGAGCAACTCCATGAAGGTCGTTTTCCCCACCCCGTTCCGCCCGACGATCCCCACTTTCTCGCCCCGCGAGAAGGTGTAGGAGAAATCGTCGAGGAGGCGCGTGTCGCCGTATCGCTTGCTGACGCGCTTCATCTCGAGAATCTTCGCGCCGAGGCGCCGTCCCCTCGCGTTCAACTGCAACGCGCGCTCGTCGACGCGCCGCGCGGCGACCTCCTCCTCCAGTTCGCGAAAGCCCTCGACGCGCGCCCGCGACTTGTGCCCGCGCGCCCTGGGCATGCGCCGCATCCACTCCCGCTCGACGCGCAGCAACCCCCGCGCCCTGTCCGCGGCCGCTTCCCGCGCGGCGATCCGTTCTTCCCGCTTTTCGAGGTAATAGGAATAATTCCCGTTATAGGTAAACAGCCCGTTGTCGTCGATCTCGATGATCGCGTCGCACACCCGGTCGAGAAAATAGCGGTCGTGCGTCACCATCAGCAGCGTCGCCCGGCTCCTCTCCAGGTACTCCTCCAGCCACTCCACCATCTCCGCGTCGAGATGGTTCGTCGGTTCATCCATGATCAGGAAATCAGGCTCGTTGATCAACACCTTCGCCAGCCCCACGCGCTTCCGCTGTCCCCCGGACAATTCCCCCACGAGCCGGTCGCGCCGCCCGATCTCGAGGCGCGAGAGTATCTCCTCCACCTTGCTCTCGCGATTCCACGCCCCTCGCGCGTCCGTGAGCGTCTCCAGCCGCTCGATGGCCCCCGCGACCTCCTCGAACACCGTCTTCCCTGCTTCCAACCGCGGTTCTTGCTCGAGATACCCCACCGAGACGTCATTTCTAAAGGTCACGCTCCCCCCGTCCGCCGTCTCTTTCCCCGCGATAATATTCAGCAACGTGGACTTACCCCTCCCGTTCCTTGCCACGAGCGCCACCTTACTCGACGCTTCTATACCGAAGGAAATCCCCTCGAACAGCGCCAGCTCCCCGAATCGTTTACTCAACTGCTCAACCTGTAAAATGACGTGCATCTTCCTTTTCTTATTAACTCGACCGCCCAAAGGTACGCGATTTTTCCAAAATCTCTCCCCCCCACCCCCCGTCCCGGCTTAACGGTACCCTCGTGAATACAGTACCCTGCGGGGTACTGCCTGCAAAGATAAGGCTACCGCGCGGCCCCGTCTTGGCAAGAGCAATTCCAGGCAGACTTCCCGACGACTGGAAACCTTGTC
>JAIROI010000083.1 GCA_031257615.1 Odoribacteraceae bacterium | reverse complement strand
AATTGAATTTGGGTTAACCCAAATTGAATTTGGGTTAACCCAAATTGAGTTTGGGTCGACCCAAATTGAGTTTGGGTTAACCCAAATTGAGTTTGGGTTAACCCAAATTGAGTTTGGGTCGACCCAAATTGAGTTTGGGTCAACCCAAATTGAGTTTGGGTCGACCCAAATTGGATTGGGGGCGGCCCCAAAATGGCGCCGGATCTTCTATTTCTTATGTCGGACTTGGGTTATGAAAATGGATCACGGGTGAACGTGCATGAAGAGATTCTCGGAAGGAGAGGCCAGGGCCGTCACGAAACGCCCGCGAGGGTCGATGAAAAAGTAGCGGGGAAAGGAGGAGATCACGTAGGAATCGTAGAACTCCCTCCAGTTCTCGACGAGGAAATGTTCCCACGGTTCGTTTTCCCGCGCGCGTTCTTTCCAGGTGAAGGTCAGGCTGGGGTCGAAGATAAGGTGCAGGAAACGAATGTTCTTTCCCGCGTGTTCCCTGATCGCGCGGAGCGAGGTGGAGTCTTCCGTCCAGGCCATTCCTCGCGTGTGGTCGGCGACGACATAGAGGTAATGGCCTCGCATCTCTCGCAGGCGGGAGTGGTTGCCGTTCGCGTCGCGCAGGGTGACGTCGGGGGCGGTGGCTCCGGCGGAGAGTTTTCGCCAGCGTTCGGCGACGCGTTCTATTTTCATGATCCGGGCCGTGTCGCGCATCTCTTGCCGGCAGAGCGACAGCAGGTATTCCCCGTCTTTTATCCCCCGCTGGTAGATGTGCCGGTAGATCAACTCGGAGAGGAGGTGGTCCTTGATCTTTTGCACCTTGACCTGTTCAACGATCTCCGTCGTCACTTCGCGGATGTTGTCGCGCAGCGCCATCTCGAAGGAGTAGTAGGCCAGGACAAATTGCAGGAAGACATCGACATCTGCCATCCTTTCGTTGTCGACGGGGAAGCGAGAGATGAAGTCGCGCAGGCGGGCGCCGGGACGGTAGGGTTCCGGGGCAGGGAGGCGGGAGCGCGCCAGGGCATAGCGGAGCGCGTACTCGGCAGCCAGGTATCCAATGCGTTCGCTTTCAATGGTGGTGAACTCGCTTCCCAGGTTTTTAGCCTCGAGCAGCAGGTTTTTTACCCGGAGTCGCTCCTCCATGCTCTCGACGAACGTTTCTTCGTCTTGCCTGAGGACGTGCGGCCTGAGGGCGAGGAAGTCTTCCTGCTCGGAGAGGTAGTTGTTGATGGCGGCCAGGCTTCCCGCGAACAGCGGCGGGGTCGGCGGGGCGTTCACGGTGATCTCCAGGTGTTTGCCGGGGGTGAGAAAGAGGAGCATCCCGCGGTAGGAGGGGAGGAAGTGGGCGCGGACGTAAGCGCCTTCCCGCAAGTGGATCTTGCCCGAGAAGACGTTGTTTGTCACGCGGAAACGGACGTGGCGGTCGCTTAGCCGGAGGACGATCGCGGAGTCTCTCCCCGTCACTCGCCCGCTCAGTTGCGTTTCACGGCTGCGCAGGCAGGACGAGAGTAGAATGACAGACATCGTTATCGCGGCACACAACTTCATGCGTCTCTTCTTTTTGAATTACGCGGCGCTTTTCCCGTTGGTGAAAGAGGGAGCGTTGGCGAGATTCGCGCGCGCGGTATTTTTCGCGCCGGTACACCGGGCGATTCCGCTCGTCGTCGTCGAGTGGGCCGGCTGATTTACAAGAGGCAGCAAGCGCGACGCACCGCGAACTCCCCGCGTGGGTGCGGGGAGTCGCGCGGTGGACGCAATTGCTTGGCCTGTTGCCATCCGGTTGTTGTTTTTAACTGTTCTCGCGAAAAGCTACTTGATGATCGCGGCGAACTCCGGACGACCGAAGTAACGGGCGAACTCCATATCCGTAGCGGCCAACATCTTGTAGGAGGGTTTCAGCGCCGTGGCCTTCTTCAGGTTCTCCATCGCCGTCTGGGCATTGTCGAGTCTGGCCCCGATCACTGCCTTCAGGTAGAAACCCAGCGCGGAGTTGTCGGTATTCAGCTTCTTCGCGGCCTCGTTGTAATTGCCGGCGAGGATATTGGCCAGCGCGGCGTTGACATTATTGTAGGATCCCAGGTAGCGGACGGCCGCGCTATAATGGCCGTCGATGATGGCCATGACGCCCTTGTTGTAATCGACCTCCGCGCCCGCGCCGGTGGCGTTACCCAGGTAGACAGCGGCTTGCCGTGTATTGCCCTCCTTCAGCGCGACGGCTCCCAGGTTGTTCTGGATGACCTTGTTATTGGGCGACAGCGAGGCGGCCCGGTTGAAATTGGCCTTGGCCTCGACGATCTCGCCTCCCTCGAAGAGGATGGCGCCGACGTCGTTGTGTCCTCTCCAGTCGTTCGGGTGGAGGCGGGCGACCAGGCGGTAGATGGTCAACTTATCTCCCTGTTCTTCAAACAAGGTGGCGGCGTACAGCAACTCCTCCGCGTTCAAGTCGTCGGGATTCGTTTGGGCCAGCGCCTTCAGTTCGGCGTCCGACTTCCCGGTTTGCTCGACATTGACCACGAAGAGCGACCTTCTCAATTTCGGCAGCACTTGCTCGGCAACCGCCGCGAAGGTCGAGGCGATGTTCTTGATCTCCCGCTCTCTCACCTCCGGGTCAGAGTACATGGAGAGCACGCGCAGGATTAATTCCTTGTCCCTGATGTTGGAGCTTTCCATGGCTTCCCGGAAGCCCTCCCAGTCCTCTGGCACCACCTGCTGGTTGAGGAGGGAGGCGGGGACGTTGGGGAGTATCTTCTTCGCTTTCAGTTGTCTTTTCAGGAAGGCCGTTGATCCGCTTTCCCGGTTGCCTGCCAACTTCTCGTTCAGGCCGAGCGGGCCGTCGGGCGAGGCGTACGACTTGACGTCGATGCTTCCGAGGGCCGCGTTTTCGGAGAGCAGGGCCTCTTTGATAAAGGTTTCAAGGCCTTTGATCTCGTCGGAGGTCATTTGCCGGTCGCGAATTTCTGCCGAGTTAATAAGGTAATAGATGGCGGCCTCTTTTTGCAGCCTGGTCACCCGCTGGAATTCGTCCGTTCCCAGCAAGGGGAGCGGCTTGTTTTCCAGGAGGGTGGCGGTGGCAATGATTCCCTCCCCGATCTTTCTCGGCCCGAAAGCGAGCGAGGCCGATCCCTTGTGGCCCACGAGGTCAATCTCCAGGTCGGATAGCCTCATGGCCTCTTCGTAAGAGACTTGGCCGGTGTAGGTGATGGTCTTCCCCTCGCTGTAAGGAATTACTTCCATGTTGCCGATCACCTTCTCTCCCTGCAATGCTTTCATCTCGAAGGATTTCTCGCCTCCGTTGAAGCGCAAGACCGGCGTTGCCTCCACTCGCGTACCTTTATTAAAGTATTTCTGGGGAAACGTGACGTCGATTTTTACATCTACCGCGCCTCCCTTTTCCGCTAACACCTCCGGGGTTACCGCGTAGGTGATGTCGTTGGCGCGTTTCTTCATCTCTTTCAAAGAGGAACATGAAACGGCCAGTAATCCTGTCAGTACAATGACTGCTGCTAAACCAAATTTTTCTTTCATAAATGCTTCGTTATTGAATTAAAACTAATGTTGTTTTCCTCAGGCAAATGTATTCGATTTTCCCGGAAGGGCCATCCCTTTCATAATAAAAATTCACGATGCTCTCGCGATCACCGGGATCACGCCCGACTTCGCACGACGGGACTTGTTCAAGTCGATCTCTCGTTTGTTCAAGTGCATCCTCCGCTCGTCGAGGCGAATTTCCGGGCTTCCGGACTACGCCTCCCGGTTGGAATATTTTTGCAAGATCATCTCGCGTGCGAGGGAGATCGCGTTGTCGACGCCCTCGGGTAGGGAGCCGCCCGCCGTGGCAAAGAAGGGTTGGCCGCCGCCGCCGCCCCTGATCTCCCTGGCTGCCGCCCGGACGATCTCGCCCGCGTGCAACCCGGCGCCGGCGACCAGCTCCTCGCCGAGCATCACGGTCAAATGAGGCTTGTCGTTATGTACCCCGCCGAGCACGAGCGCCAGCGGACTCAACTCCCCTTTTAATTGGAAAGCAAGGTCTTTTACCATCGCCGGGGACAAAGGCAGGTTGGCGCTGATCAGGTTTACCCCATTGACCAACATCTTGTTGTTTTTCAGGCGCTCTTTCACCAGTTTCAGTCCCTCGCTCTGGAATTTCTCGATCTCTTTTTTCAATACCTCGTTCTCCTCCAGCACCACCCGTATGTTCTCGATGATCCCGCGATTTGATTTGAACATCTGCTCTACTCCCTTGATCATGTTGAAGTAATTCCGGATGTACTCCTCCGCCTTGACGCCCGTGCACGCCTCGATCCGGCGAACACCCGCCGCGATGGAAGACTCGGAAAGGATCTTGAAAAATCCGATCTGACCCGTGGCCTTGGCGTGCGTTCCCCCGCACAGTTCGACCGAGTTACCGAATTTCACCACCCGCACCAGGTCGCCGTATTTCTCGCCGAAAAAGGCCAGCGCCCCCATGTTCTTCGCCACCGAGATGGGGATTGCCCGCCGTTCCTCCAGGGGGGTGTTTGCGCGAATCGCCCCGTTTACCAACGCGGCAACGCGCTCCAGATCACCCTCCGTCATTTTCTGGAAATGAGAGAAGTCGAAGCGCAGGTAGTCGTCGCTCACGTACGACCCTTTCTGCTCCACGTGCTCGCCGAGCACCTCCCGCAAGGCGCGATGCAGCAGGTGAGTCGCCGTGTGGTTGTTGGCCACCGCCGTGCGCTTCTCCGCGTCGACCCTGGCGAGGAACACCCGCGCGGGGTCTTCCGGCAAACTCTCGACGAGGTGCACGGTCAATCCCAACTCCTTACGCGTGTCGATTATCCGAATCTTTTCCCGTTCCGAGATGAGGTATCCGCTATCTCCCACCTGTCCTCCTCCCTCGCCGTAGAAGGGAGTAAGATTGAACACCAGCTGGTAGAGGGTTTTCCCCTTCGCGGTCACTCGCCGGTAGCGCGCCACCCGCACCTCCATCTCCGTGAAGTCGTAACCGACAAACTCTTGCGACTCGTCGGGGGTCAATTCCACCCAGTCGTCGGTGTCCACGGCAGCGGCCGAGCGGGAGCGCTCCTTTTGCGCCTCCATCTCCGCCTCGAACTCCTGCAGGTTGACGTCCAAGTCCCGCTCGCGGAGGATCAACTCCGTCAAGTCCAAGGGGAAACCGTAGGTGTCATACAACTCGAAGGCGACGTTGCCGTGTATCGTCCGGCTTCCCTCCTCCGCGGTTTTTTCGATGATTTTATCCAGAAGCCTGACGCCCTTGTCGAGCGTTTTGAAAAAGGCGTTTTCCTCTTCCTCGATCACGCGTTGCAACAGGGATTGCTGGGCGCTCAGTTCCGGGTAGTGTTTCCCCATCACCTCCACCAGAGTGGGTATAAGGCTGAACATAAACGCCTCCTTCCGGTTCAGGAACGTGTAGGCATAACGGACGGCCCGCCGCAGGATCCTCCGAATCACGTAGCCGGCCTTCACGTTGGAGGGGTGCTGGCCGTCGGTGATCGCGAAGGCGATGGCGCGCAGGTGGTCGGCGACAACGCGCGCGGCGACGTCCGCCTTGGGATCTTGCCCGTAAGGTATTCCGCTAAGCCGTGCGATCTCGCGAATCAGCGGGGTGAAAAGATCCGTGTCATAGTTCGACTTTTTGCCCTGCACGGCCATGCAAAGCCGTTCGAAACCCATGCCGGTGTCCACGTGGTGCGTCGGGAGCAGTTCCAACGTCCCGTCTGCCTTTCGGTTGTATTGCATAAAAACCAGATTCCATATCTCGATGACCAGCGGGTTGCCGGCATTGACCAGTTCCTGTCCCGGCGCGGCGGCTCGTTGCTCGTCGGCGCGCAGGTCGACGTGTATCTCCGAGCAGGGGCCGCAGGGCCCCATCTCGCCCATTTCCCAGAAGTTATCCTTTTTATTACCGGGCAGCACCCGCTCTTCCGGCAAGTAATGCAGCCAGCAATCTCGCGCCTCGTGATCCACCTCGAGATTGTCGGCGGAACTGCCCTCGAAGTAGGTGGCGAACAGGCGGTCGGCCTCCAGACCCATCTCCGCGGTCAGGAACTCCCAGGCGAGGGCGATGGCCTCCTTCTTGAAATAGTCCCCGAACGACCAGTTGCCCAGCATCTCGAACATGGTATGGTGGTAGGTATCGCGGCCCACCTCCTCCAGGTCGTTGTGCTTCCCGGAGACCCTTAGGCACTTCTGCGCGTCGGCAACCCGTCGCGCTTCCGGCCGCGCGTTTCCCAGGAAAACGTCCTTGAAGCGGTTCATCCCGGCGTTGGTAAACATCAACGTGGGATCGCCTTTTATGACCATCGGAGCGGAGGGCACGATGGCGTGCGCTCGCTTTTCGAAGAAATCTAAAAATCGTTGTCTAATCTCGGTGGATGTCATATCCATGTGGTTTTAAAGTTATTACTACCGGTTTTACCCGCGTAATCCCCTCTCGGGACAAGCATCATTGCCTCCCGTAGATGGGGTTGCAAAAATAGATTTTTCCATTTAACTTCGCGATCGAATCATTATTTTTAATTGCACCAGTGTACTATCATCATGGCGAAAACAGGATACTACTTCAACAAGGAAACGCTATCATTCGATAGGGTAGATATGACGATCCGCGAGAAACTGAAGAGGGGACTGCTGAAATTCTTCTCAAGTCTCTCGGTAGCAATTGTCTTCTTTATTGTCTTCTGGAATTTCTTCCCCTCGCCCAAGGAAAAGGCCCTGAAGCGGGAAAACGAGGAGATACTCTCGCAGTACGACCTGCTAAGCAGTGAGGCCGAGCGATTATACGGGGCACTCTCCGACCTCGAACAGCGGGATGATAACATCTACCGGGTGATCTTCGAGACCGAGCCTATCGCCCCCTCCATCCGCCGGGCGGGAACGGGAGGGGTAGACCGATACGAGAATTTGAGGCATTTCAACAACGCGAAGTTGATCATCGAAACCACGAGGAAAGTCGACATGCTCTCGAAAGCCGTTTACATCCAGAGCAAGTCGTACGACGAGGTCGAGACGCTGGTGCGCAACAAGGCAGAGATGTTGGCCTCCATCCCGGCCATCCTTCCCACCTCGCTAAGCTCCACGCGCATCACCTCCTATTTCGGCCGGCGCACGGATCCCTTTACCCACGCGCCGCAGACCCCCCACTTGGGCATAGATTTCGGCGGGCCGGTGGGCACTCCCATCCATGCCACCGGCAACGGCGTGATCGAGGAATGCAGCGTGGGCGCGGGGTACGGACGGCGCGTCATCATCAACCACGGGTTTAATTACAAGACCCTCTACGGTCACTTGGAGAAAATCAACGTGACCAAAGGCCAGAGGGTGAAACGAGGAGACATCATCGGGCTGCTCGGAGGAACGGGACGCGCCACGGGACCACACCTTCACTACGAGGTGCGCAAGAACGGGGAGAGCATCAACCCCATCAACTTTTATTTCAACGACCTGTCGCCCGAAGAGTTCGACGCCTTCGTCGAGGCCGCCAATAACATGGAGCAGGACGTAAATTGACCGGAGCACTATCCATCGACAATGGCGAAAACAGGATACCATTTTAACGCGAAGACGCTGTCGTTCGACAAGGTGGAGATCACCATCCGGAAGCGAATCGGGCGGTGGTTGCTGAAGCTTTTCTCCGGGTTCTCGATGGCCGCCGTTCTGTTCGTGATCTACTACCTGATCTTCCCGTCGCCAAAGGAGAAGGCCCTGAAGTGGGAAAACGAGGAGATCCTCGCCCAGTACAACTCGCTGAGCGACGAGGTGGAACGCCTGGACAACGTGCTCGCCGAGCTGAAACTTCGGGACGATAACCTCCACCGGGTGATCTTCGAGATGGAGCCGACCGCGCACGCCTCGCGACAAGCCGAAACAGGAAGGGGACATCGCGAGAGATTGAAACTCTTCAGCAACACAGACCTGATCGTCGAGACAACGGCCAAGATCGACACCCTGTGGAGCGCCGTGCGACGCCAACGCGCCGACTACAACGAGGTAAGCGCGCTGGCTCGCGACAACGCGGAGATGCTCGCGTCAATCCCCACGACGCTTCCCGTCGCCCTGAACACCAACACCATCTACCTCGCCGCCGCCTACGGCCCCTGCATGCATCCCGTCTACAAAATACTCAAGTTCCACCAGGGAATGGACTTCTCCGGGCCAATCGGCGCGCCCGTCCGGGCCACCGGCAACGGCGTGGTAGAGAGCTGCGGGAATGCCAAGGGCGTCGGACACTACATCATCATCAACCACGGCTTCGAATACAAAAGCCTCTACGCCCACCTCGAGAAAATCAACGTGGCCAAGGGAAAGAAGGTGAAACGAGGAGACGTCATCGCCCTGCTGGGAAACTCCGGGCAGGTCTCCGGCCCCCACCTCCACTACGAGGTGCACAAAAACGGAAAGCCCATCGACCCCATCAACTATTATTTCAACGACCTCTCGGCCGGAGAGTTTGACGCGCTCGCGGAGGCCGCCAACAACACGGGACAAAGCATGGATTAACGCGAGAATATGGCAAAGAAACAAATATCAAGAATCCATTACCGGATCGGGGACGTCGCCGACATGTTCGGGGTCAACGTCTCCCTGATTCGCTACTGGGAGGAGCAGTTCGACGTGCTCAAGCCGTACAGGAATGCAAAAGGTACCCGGATGTTCACTCCCGCCGACATGGACAACCTTCGCCTGATCTACCACCTCGTGAAGGAAAAGCGCATGACCCTGAAGGGCGCGCGGGCGCAAATCAAAGAACGACGGGGGGAACTCGAACGAACCCTCGAGGTCATCAAGCGACTCGAACAGATCAAGGGGAAACTGCTCGACATCGAAAGCAAGTTGCCCGCCAACAAGAAAAATTAACCCACCGGTAGAAACAAACCTTATCCCCGCGACATGCTCATCCAGGAAGTCATAGACATCATCGAATCGTTTGCCCCCCCGCGCCTGCAGGCGGACTTCGACAACTCCGGGCTGACCTGCGGCGACGCGAGCCGCGAGGTGACCTCCGTCTTGCTGTGCCTTGACGTCACGGAGGAGGTGATCCGCGAGGCCATCGGTCTGGGAGCGAACCTCGTCATCTCCCATCACCCGCTCCTGTTCCGCGGGATCAGGCAAGTGACCCCGGCCACCCGCGCGGAGCGCGCCTTGATCCTTGCCATCAAGCGCGACGTCGCCCTGTACGCCGCCCACACCAACCTCGACGTGGTGGCAAAAGGCGTGAGCGATCGCGTGGCCGACAAGCTGCGCCTGTCCCGCCGGGAGATCCTCCACCCCGAGGGCGACCCCTCCCGCGGCTACGGGATTGTCGGCGAGTTGGAAGTCCCTGTCGAGAGCCGCGCCTTTCTCGCGTCATTGAAGGAGACGTTCCATTGCCCGGCGCTCCGTCACACCTTCATCCACGTCCCTTTTATCCGTCGGGTCGCGGTTTGCGGTGGCTCCGGTGCCTCGTTCATCGGCGCGGCGCTCGCGCGGAAGGCGGACGTCTACCTCTCCGGCGATTTCAAGTACCACGACTTCTTTCTCGCCGAAGACCGCCTGATCATCGCCGACGTCGGGCATCACGAGAGCGAGCAATTCACAAGAGAGATTTTTCACGAGTTACTTACGGATAAAATCACTACATTTGCCGTCCGGTTTTCTGAAACGAACACAAATCCGGTAAACTATTTGTAATAACATAAAATTATGGCGACGAAGAATAACGAGAAATTACAGGAACTGACCATCGAGGAGAAGTTGCAAAGCCTCTACGAACTGCAACAAATCGACTCGAAGATCAACAAGATCGTTACACTCAGGGGAGAGTTACCCCTTGAGGTGCAGGATCTCGAGGACGAGATCGCGGGATTGGGAACGCGCATCGAGAACCTGAAAACGGAGTTAGAGGAACTCAAGAGGGTCTCCGTCCAGCGCAACATGGACATCAAAAAAGCGGAAGACTCCATCCGCAAGTACACCGAGCAGATGCAGGACGTCAGGAACAACCGCCAGTTCGACGCCCTCAGCAAGGAGGTGGAGTTTCAAAACCTGGAGATCGAGTTGCAGAAAAAGAAAATAGGCGACGCGCAGCGCGTCACGAAGGAAAAAGAGGCCCTCATGGAAGAGGCCGTCAGGCGATACGACGACAAAAACATCGACCTGGACGCTAAAAAGGCCGAGTTACACGACATCATCGAGGAGACGCACAAGGAGGAAGAAAACCTGAGGGCCGAATCACACAAGCTCTCCGCGGCCATCGACGACCGCCTCTTGCTCGCCTACCGGAGAATACGCGACAACGCCCGCAACGGCCTCGGCGTCGTCACCGTGGACAGGGACGCCTGCGGGGGTTGCTTCAACAAAATCCCGCCACAGCGACAGTTAGACATCCGCTCCAGAAAGAAAATCATCGTCTGCGAGTACTGCGGGCGCATCCTCATCGACAAGTACATCTGTGACTACGACGGCTCCCAGGCACAGGCCGACCTCGAAGCCTCCCTCGAGTCGCAAAAAAAGAAAACCAGAAGAACAAAACGCGAAGAATAACCCCCGACACCGGCGCGACGAAAAAACAACCTCCGTCGAGAAAAGGCGCGGATCGACCGGGACGATGAACCATCTCCCCCTCCCGCGCCTTCGTCGTCTGGCGTCCTCACACACAAAACGATTATGGCTTACGATCCCCGAACAAGCGAAGAAAAATGGTACCGCTACTGGATGGAGCGCGGCTTCTTCCACTCCACCGTAGACCGGACCAAAACCCCTTACTGCGTGGTCATCCCGCCCCCCAACGTCACCGGCGTGCTCCACATGGGCCACATGCTCAACAACACCCTCCAGGACGTCCTCGTCCGAAGGGCCAGACTCCAGGGAAAAAACGCCTGCTGGGTCCCCGGCACCGACCACGCCTCCATCGCCACCGAGGCGAAAGTCGTCGCGATGCTCAAAAGTCGGGGCGTCGAAAAGAAGGACATCTCCCGCGACGCCTTCATCGAACACGCGTGGGAGTGGACGCGCAAGTACGGGGGCATCATCCTCGAGCAACTCAAGCGACTGGGCGCGTCGTGCGACTGGGAACGCACCGCCTTCACCATGGACGAAACCCGCTCGGCCAGCGTCATCCGCGTGTTCATCGACCTCCACGAAAAGGGACTTATATATAAAGGTGTCCGCATGGTCAACTGGGACCCCGCGGCCAAAACCGCCGTCTCCGACGAGGAGGTCATCTACCGGGAGGAGCAGAGCAAGCTCTATTACGTCCGCTACCGGATACAGGAAAGCGACAGCGACTACATCACCGTCGCGACCACCCGCCCGGAAACCATCCTCGGGGACGCGGCCGTCTGCGTCAACCCGAACGACGAGCGATTCTTCCACCTGCGCGGCAAACACTGCATCGTCCCCCTCCTCGGACGCGTCATCCCCATCATCCAGGACGAGTACGTCGACATGGAGTTCGGGACAGGAGCGCTCAAAATCACACCGGCGCACGACGTCAACGACTACGAGATCGGCTACAGGCACCGCCTCGACGTCATCGACATCTTCAACGACGACGGAACGCTCAACGACAACGCCGGACTCTTCATCGGCCTCGACCGCTTCGACGCCAGGCAACAGATCATCCCCGCCCTCCAGGCCGCCGGCAACCTCGTCAAGATCGAGGACTACGCCAACAAAATCGGCTACTCCGAGCGCACCGACGTCGTGATCGAGCCGCGCCTCTCCATGCAATGGTTCCTCAAAATGAAGGAACTCGTCAAGCCCGCGCTCGCCGCCGTCATGAACGACGACGTGCTGCTCGTGCCCGCGAAATACAAAAACACCTACCGCCACTGGATGGAAAACGTCAAAGACTGGAACATCAGCAGGCAACTCTGGTGGGGACACCGCGTCCCCGCCTACTACCTCCCCGGCAGCAACGACTTCATCGCAGCGCGCTCCGCCGAAGAGGCCGCCGCCGTCGCCAGCGAAAAACTCGGACTACGCGTCGACCCCGCCGACCTGCGCCAGGACGAGGACTGCCTCGACACCTGGTTCTCCTCCTGGCTCTGGCCCCTCTCCGTCTTCAACGGTATCCTCGACCCCGACAACGAGGAAATCAACTACTACTACCCCACCCAAGACCTCGTCTCCGCCCCCGACATCCTCTTCTTCTGGATTGCCCGCATGATCATCGCCGGCTACGAGTTCCGGGGCGCGAAACCCTTCAGCAACGTCTACCTGACAGGACTCGTGCGCGACAAGCAGCACCGGAAAATGTCCAAAACACTCGGCAACTCCCCCGATCCCCTCGACCTCATCGACAAGTACGGCGCCGACGGCGTGCGGGTCGGCATGTTGCTATGCTCCCCCGCGGGCGGCGACCTCCTCTTCGACGAGAGCCTCCCCGAACAGGGCCGCAACTTCACCACCAAGATATGGAACGCCTTCCAGCTCGTCAGCAACTGGCAAACAGCGGACGTCCCCCAGCCCGAACACGCGCGCCTCGCCCTCCTGTGGTTCGAAAACTACCTGAACGAACACCTCCGGACGCTCGACGCGCAGTTCGCGCAATACCGTCTCTCCGAGGCCCTCATGACCGTCTACACCGGCTTCCGCGACGAATTCTCCTCCTGGCTGCTCGAGATCATCAAGCCCGCCCGGGGAATCCCCGTCGACCGGGCCACCCGCGACGCCTGCATCTCCCTCTTCGAGCGGCTGCTCCAGCTCCTCCACCCCTTTATGCCCTTCGTCACCGAAGAGATCTGGCAACAACTGGGACAACGGCAAGAGGGCGACAGCATCATGATCTCCCGCCTGCCCACTCCAGGCCCCGTCGACAACGCCCTGCTCCAGGAGTTCGAGCGGGCCAAGGGGGTCATCGTCGCCGTCCGCGGCCTGCGCGCGGAGCACAACATCCCCTTCCGCGAGGCCCTCGAACTGAAGGTGAAGCATCATCCCCGCCACCCCCGTCGCCTCGAAAGCGTGCTGCTCAAGATGGGCAACCTCTCGACGGTCGAGGAGATCGACGCCCCGCCCCCCGGCAGCTGGAGTTTCATCGCGGACACCGTCGAGTACTTCGTGCCGGCCGCCGGAGAAGTGAACGTTGACGCCGCGAAAGAAAAGCTCCGGGGCGAACTCGACTACGCGAAGGGTTTCCTCGCCTCCGTGATGAAGAAACTGACCAACGAGAAGTTTATCCAGGGAGCGCCCCCCGCCGTCATCGAGAACGAACGGAGAAAAGAGGCCGACGCCCTCGCCAAAATCCGCGCCATCGAGGAGCAACTCGCTCGCCTCGACTAACATTCCTGTCATCAAAATGTCACCCCGACGTAATCTTCTCGTCACCGCGCCCCTTTACATTCGCGGCATACCGACGGGCAGGCTGTCGCGATGACGCGCCCCGTCGCCCTATGCATCAAGGGTTATAGGTGAGTTTCTTCAGAAAAGAGGTGGTATGCACGCGCGTACCACCTTCTTGTTTCCCGCGACAAAGGCCGCGTTATCGCGAGTAGTCCCGGGAACCTCCCCGATAGTCCCGGG
Source organism: Odoribacteraceae bacterium (assembly GCA_031257615.1). Classification (GTDB taxonomy): domain Bacteria; phylum Bacteroidota; class Bacteroidia; order Bacteroidales; family Marinifilaceae; genus JAIRKS01. The sequence goes on along the minus strand of JAIROI010000083.1, from coordinate 3,937 downwards.
ACTCTTCCAAATTGTCCCGGGACTCTTCACAATTGTCCCGGGACTTTTCACAATTGTCCCGGGACTTTTCACAATTGTCCCGGGACTCTTCCAAATTGTACCGGGACTCTTCCAAATTGTACCGGGACTCTTCCAAATTGTCCCGGGATTCTTCCAAATTGTCCCGGGGCTTTTTCCAATAGTTCCGGGGCTTTCCACGATAGGCCCGGGGGCAAAAAAGAGAGTGAGAATAGGAAAATCAAGGAAAAGATAGAGTAGACACGAAAAAAGAGGAAGATTTGCTTGGGTATCTGAGAATTTTCGGCGAATTTTGCGACGATTTTAGTCTAATCCACTATTAAACAAGGGTAGATAATGAAAGACAACAACAGGAAACATACCACGAAAACCGCGATCACATCGCGGAAAGCGGTCTCGGTCGCGAGACAAAGCCAGCGAGCGTCCCGGAATCTTTTAAAAGAACGCGCCCGGACGCTCTTTACATTTAGCGCCATCATAGGCCTCGCTTTTGCCTCCTGCGTGAGGGATTTTGAGGACGGCGAGACGTTCGTCATCGAGAACAGGGACAGCGCGAGGTTCGTCACTCTCTCGCTCGCCGCGCCGAGAAACACCGCCACGCGCGCCGCGACGCCCGGAAGCGCGGCGGAAAACCGCGTCGAGGAGGTCGACGCGCTTCTCTTTACCGCGAGCGACAAGTTCTATTACAGGGCCATTGGCGAGATCGTCGATGACGACCTCGACAACAACAGCTCCAAGGCCACGCAGGAATACCGCGTCAAGTTGCCCTTCGGGACATTCAACGTCGTGGTGATTGCCAACGCCAGGGCGGAGATCGACGGCGCGACGGGAGCCAACGCGATGCCGATCGCCACCATCGACGCCTCCGGGACGAAGGATCGCGCCGCGCTCCTGAACAGCATCGAGTGGAGCGCCGCCGGCAAAATCGCCAAGGCGGACGGCTTCCCGATGCACGGCGCGAAGGAGAACGTGACCATCTCGGCCACTTCCACCAGCATCTCGACGTCCTCCAACCCGCTCCAGCTCGCCCGGGCCGCAGCTCGCGTCGACGTCTCGGTGCAGACCAACGACTTCACCCTCTCCAGCGTCAGCGTCTACAACCGGAGCGTCAAGGGGCGCGTCGCTCCCGCTGCCGCCGTGCCCAACGTCCCCGGCGGAACGATCAAGACGGCAAGCCCGCTCCTCTACGACAACGCCGACGGCCTCTCGACCGCGGGTATCTCGGAGAGCATCTACCTTTTCGAATCCTCCGTCGAGGCGGACTGGGCGGCGAATACCTGCCTCGTCATCAAGGGCAAGTACAAGGGCGGCGCGGACAGCTATTACCGCGTGGACTTCATCAAGAAGGAGTCGAACGGCGCGCACGTCCATGTCCCCCTGCTGCGCAACTGCCTCTATAGCGTCGTCATCAGCGCCGCGGAGGCCGACGGGTGGAGTTCCGAGAGCGCCGCGCTTGCCAACAAGCCCTCGAACCTTGTCGCGGACATCGTCAACGACAAAGACCTGAACATTATCACCTTCAACGAGCACTATTTCCTGGCCGTCGACCGCGACGAGATCAATTTCTACAAGGAAGGAAGGGAGAAAAAGGTATTTGTCCTCACCGATTACCCCCTCGGCTGGACGGTGGACAACGTCCCCGCGTGGCTGGGCGTCGCGCCATTGGCCAGCGCCCCCCCGAACCACGCGGAAGTGGGCCTCCTGACCTTGACCGCGCAGACGCTCGGCGCCGGCTCCCGCGAGGGGCAATTCCGCGTCGCTGCCGGCAACCTCGAGAAATGGATCACCGTCAAGCAAACGTCCGAGGGAGAGTTCTCGCTGGTCGTGGAGCCGGAGGAACTCCTTTATTACAAGACGCCCGTCACGCGCGAGATCAGCGTCGACCCCTTCCCGACCGGTGGATCGAACAACATCACCTTCGTCTCCAGCCCGGTCTTCGGGGCGTGGACGCCCGCGCTCCCCACCAATAGAGTCGCCGCGAAGGAGAACTTCAACCTCAAGCCAAGCGACAACAACGCTATCGGCGCCGTCACCCGCCGCGGATCGCTCCTCGTCACCCTCTCCGACGGCTCGCGGAGCATCACCCGGGTAATCGCCGTCGCGCAGCTTGCCCGCGACATCTTCGACGTCGCGCTCAACAACCCTTACCCCACGGCAGCAGGTGACTACCAGTTCACCGTCGTCTCCGACATCCCCTGGAAGCTCTCCGAGAACGCGGTCCCCCTCGCGCTGCTCGAGAACGAGGACGACTACCACCTCGCCACGCCCGCCCGCCCCTACTCCTTCTCGCTGACCAAGGCCACCGGCTACGGCACGCGGCGGTTCACCGTCAACGTCACCTGCGACGCCTCCGCCTTCAGTCCGACGCCCCACGTGCCCGCGTCCTTCGAGATCGAGCAACTGGGATGGACGCCACTCCTCGAGATCACCGCCCCGGCAGCGAACGATCAGAGCAAGCACGTCCACGACTTTATCCAGACCGCGGAGCAGAAGCTGGTAACACTCTCCACCAACGCCCCGTGGAAGATACTCTCCATCACCGGGGACGCGGACGTCGCCACGCCCAGCATCACCGTCGACGCGACGCAAAACAGCTCCAGCAACCCCGAGGTCTCCACCACCCAGTACGTCACCTTCACGCCCAGCACCAGCAATAAAGACTACCGCTTCAAAGTGTTGACCTCCACCGTCACCTTCTCGACCGTCACCGACGCCGACTCCGAGGCCACGAAGGTATTAACGCTCAAGCGCACCGTGCCGATCCTCTTCAATCTTCTCGGGTACAGGGAAGGCTCCAGTGGAGATCTCGGCGAGCCGGCTAATGTGTACCTTTCTCCCACCAAAACAACAATGGAGTTTTTCGCCGAGACGAATACCCCCTGGCAGGTGAAGATAGGTACTCCTCGTACTCAAAGCGTAACGGGTTACGAGGCGAATAGCAAGATCACCGTGCCTTTCGACGCGCTTAGCCCCACCGACGCGGCCTCCTGGAAACTATCGTCCAATACCTTCGGCTATGTCCTGTATAACCATGTGGAATCCCCCACTACTAATACCACACAGTATGGTCAGGCGTTCAACATATACCGGAATCCATACACCATCACCGCCACCGTAAGCGACATCACCGGCATCAGCGCGAAGCTGTCCAACATCGTTACCGACGCCAACGACTGGGAACTGAAGTTCATGGACGGAGGCTCGACACTCTTCACCATCGAGGAGACGGACTACTCGGGCAGTCCGTTGTCCCTCATACTCCCGCAGACCGCCACGGACAAGACGATCACGGTCGTCGACCGCGGCGGGAAGACGGTGACGACCTTCACGCAGCCCTCCTTCTCGCAGTACCTGCTCGCGGGACCCGTGACCTCCGTGACCCAGTATTTTGATAACCTCACCTGTCCCCCTCCCTACGAACTGTACGTGTCTAACTCGTACGGAGATTTAGATGCGAGGTATGTCGCGACCGCACCGTCACTGGGTGACCTGCTAATAGTCGGTTCCCAGGGCACTCCCTTGGTCGCCGGAATAACCGCCATCTCCGGTACCGATAACAGCAGAACCCTCGGCTTCGGTAGCTCCACCACTTTCTCCTACGGGACGACGCTATCCCAACCCGCCTACTACGTCTGCGTGCTTTACGCGGAAGAATAACCGCCTGCCATAAACTTCGCCTCATCCGCGAGAATCCACCAAGAAGGGGGGCTGCCTGACGACAGTCCCCCTTCCCGATGAAATGAGGCCTTGCCGCGAGTCGCGTTACCCCCTCCGGGGGGGTAGGCTATTTTGTCGCGGCGCCGCGACAACGCTCCAACTGCAGTTGGAGGGTCGGCGCGGCGCCGCCCCAACCCACCCACAAAAGTTTGGTGGTCGGTGCCACGCCCCCCCAATCCACCAAGTTCAATTGGTGGGTCGG
>JAIROI010000080.1 GCA_031257615.1 Odoribacteraceae bacterium | reverse complement strand
GCCCGCGCTAGCTCTTCTCGTGCCCGCGCTAGCTCTTCTTGCGCACGCGCTAGCTCTTCTTGCGCACGCGCTAGCTCTTCTTGCGCACGCGATAGCTCTTCTTGCGCACGAGCCTTACCAAGCACGACGCACGCACCTTACCAAGCACGACGCACGCACCTTACCAAGCACGACGCACGCATCTTACCAAGCACGACGCACGCGCCTTACCAAGCACGACGCACGCACCTTACCAAGCACGACGCACGCACCTTACTAAGCACGACGCACGCGTCTTACCAAACGCTTGGTACGCATCTTACCAAGCCGGGGCTGCGTAGCTGCCCAATCTTTGTAGGCAGTAGCCTAAGGCTACTGTATAACGAGATGCTCGCGTTAGGATTGGCTGCGTAGCTGCCTCATCTTTGTCCGCGGCAGCCTCAGGCTGCCGCGTAGAAAAGAATCCATTGATTCGCCTATGGGATTAATGGTGAAGGAGGAGGAGGAGGAAGCGGAGGTACTTGAGCTTGTCGCGCAACTCGGCGTAGCTTTTGGCCTTGTGACTTTTCACGGTGGAAAGGGCGATACCGAGTTCGGTGGCGATGTCGTCGTTAGACTTGCCGTCGAGGGAAAGGAGCAGGACGCGCTGCTCCATCGGGGTCAGTTTGCGGATCTCGGCGTGGAGGAGACGATGGGCCTCGCGCTTCAGGACGACGTCGAAGAGGTGCTCGTCGCTCTCGGCAAGGCGGAGGGTCTCGTCGGTGTAGGCGTTCTTGATCTTCTCGTGGCGGAGGACGTTGAGGCACTTGTTGCGGATGGAGCGGTAGAAGAAGGCGCGGACGGAGATCAGGTCGCGGAAATCGCGACGGGCGTCCCAGTAGCTCGCGAAGACGTCGTGGACGAGGTCCTTGCTCTCCTCGCCGGAGGGCAGGAGGCTGTTGGCAAAGGAGACGAAGGGGACGAAGTAGGCGTCGTAGAAGCGCTCGAGTTCTCGCTCGTCGCCCGTTCGTAACCTGGAGATGCTGATGTCTTGCTGGCGGTTCATGCGGTTTGGTTTTCGCGGCCAAATGTATTTGTTTTTTTCTTTCCCGGAAAGTTTTCGAGGCGGAGGGGTTGCGCGGGGCGTTTCTTTTTCCTAACATTACGGCGGGAACGGGAGAGGCTGTTCCCGCGTGTTTAATTAAAATGAATCGCGATGAATATGATGACTGTTTTGCTTTCCCTGCATTGCGCGCTTGGGGCGCCGGTGGGGGTGGATAGCGTCCCGGAGAGGGGTGTTTATTTTGCCAAGAAGGTGTACGCGGGGGAGCCGGCGCCGACGTACCGGGAGGCGCGCGGGCTGTTGCCGAGGCCGGTGGTGGAGGATCGACCGGGGTGGGTGGAGATGTACGACAAGGCGTGGGAGCTGGCGTTCGCGCACGCGAAGACGCCGGCGCAGGGAAGCCCGTTCGTGTCTAATTATTACGACGAGGCGTTCGACCAGTGGCTGTACCAGTGGGACGTGATTTTCATGACGATCTTCGGTCGTTACGCGCATCACGCGTTCCCGGGGATCCGGTCGCTCGATAATTTTTACTGTCGACAGTTGCCATCGGGGGGCATTTCCAGGATGATCCACGAGCGGACGGGGAGGGATTATTTCCGGGACGAGAATGATCCGAATTTTATTAATCCCCCGCTCTTTAGCTGGGCCGAGGTGGAGAATTACCGGATGACCGGCGACAAGAGTCGGTTCGCGGAGGTGTTGCCGGCGCTGGAGAAGTATTACGAGTTCGTGCACGAGAAGCGGTTTAGCGGCGATACCCCGCACCGGCTGTACTGGAGTAACGGGCAGTCGTCGGGCATGGATAACACGCCTCGCGACGAGGGTCGGCCGCGGACGCACTGGGCGTCGGATCACCAGGGGTGGGTGGACGCGTCGGCGCAGATGGTGATGCAGTGCGATAACCTGGCGACGATCTGCGAGGAGCTGGGGCTGGAGGAGAAGGCCGCGGGGTACCGGGCAAGGGGCAGGGAGATCGCCGGGAGGATGAACGAGTGGATGTGGGACGAGGAGGAGGGGCTGTTTTTTGACCTGCGCGCGGACGGGTCGCGGATGAAGTGGAAGTCTATCGCGGCTTTCTGGCCGATGCTGGCAGGGGTGACGACGCCGCGGCAGGACTCGGCGCTGGTGGAGCACCTGGCGAATCCCGACGAGTTCTGGCGGGACATGGTGTTCCCGACGCTGGCCGCGTGTCACGATAATTACCAGGCCAACGGGGGGTACTGGCTCGGGGCGGTCTGGGCGCCGACGAATTACGCGGTGATCAAGGGGCTGGAACGCGCGGGACGCGACGAGTTCGCCCGGGAGGCCGCCGAACGGTATATCGAGGGGCTGTACCAGGTGTTCCTGCAAACCGGCACGCTGTGGGAGAATTATGCCGCCGACAAGATTGACGGGCGTTTCAAGCAGGGGGTTAACGATCGAACGCCTCCCGCCGATTGCCGCGACGATTTCGTGGGATGGACCGGGCTGGGGCCGATCTCGCTGCTTATCGAGAACGTGCTGGGGTTTCGCGTTAATGGCCCCGACAGGGTGCTGACGTATGATTTGCGACGGACGGATCGACACGGGATCGAGAACTTGAGGGTCGCCGACGCGACCACGAGTGTCGTGACCGCGAATCGATCAGGGAATCCCCGCGGGGCGCGCGTTACCGTGACTACCGATAAACCGTACGAGCTGGTGATTGTTTTTAATGGAAAGTCGCGCTCGTTCGATATTCGACCGGGTACCCGGACGATCCGCTTGAGGTGATCTTTACGCGGCCCGGGGGGCGAGGCCTGGGTTACTATAATAAATGGTAGATTGTTTCCACGGCCGCGCAACCCCTCCTGCAACTCGTCAGCAAAAGAAATATCCCAGGCTAAAACACGAACCGGCGGTTGTTCGTCAGGTGGTCGACGACGAAAACCGTTTCATTGTCGTACATGTACGCGTGGAAAAAGACATACCACGACATTCGCTTGTTTGTCGTGAAGACGGCGTATAGTAATCCTTCGCTATATTTCGCGTAACGACGGGGCGCGACCCTGCGTTCCTTGTAAGGCAAGTGACGAGCGATGTCATCGGCAAGCGTCTTCGCGTATTTCGCGGCGTCTTTCTCGAAATTGAAATATACTTTTTCGGGCAATACCTCCGGGAGAGTCTCCAGGAGATCGCTGGCCTCCGCGGAAAACAACACCTTCATACGCGCCTCTTCAAGGATTTTGCAAGCCTGCTCTTCAGCTCGCTTTCCGCGATTGCCTCCTCCACGCGAGGATCGGGATAGGAACACCTTACGGCTACCGCGGGCCCCTGGTATCCCGAGGCGGACATCCTGCAACTTCTCTCCACGGCGTTCCCGTTCAGCAACTCCTGCTCGTGACGCTCGCGCGTCTCCTCGTCCACCACCGGGATAATCGCGTAAGACTTTCCCTCGCTACTTTCTAAAAAACGATCCCACTCCTCCTCCGAATGGATAGACGCCACCTCCTTGCTCGCCGACAGCGCGAAGGTCTCCGTCCTGCCCCTGTGAATGATGACGTCCTGGCACAGGGCCTCGTCCAGGTACTTGTTCAGGTCGTTCCTGAACTCCGTTGAACTAATTACAATCATGATTCAAATACATGTATGAGGTATTCAAACAGAACGTCGACGTTCTGGCGCGAAACGTCGACGTTCTCGTAAAACGAGCGGGTTACGAAAGGAAGCTCAGGAGGATTCCCGCCGCTACCGCGCTGCCGATGACGCCGGCCACGTTGGGGCCCATGGCGTGCATGAGCAGGTGGTTGCTCTTGTCGTATTCCTGTCCGACGACCTGCGATACCCGCGCGCTGTCGGGCACGGCGGAGACGCCAGAGTTCCCGATGAGCGGGTTGATCTTGTTCCCCTCCTTGAGGAAGAGGTTGAAGAACTTCACGAAGAGTATCCCCGCGGTCGTGGCCACGAAGAAGGACGCCGCCCCGAGACCGAAGATCAGGATCGATTTGGAGGTCAGGAAGGAGGTGGCTTGCGTGGAGACGCCCACGGTGAGGCCGATGAGGATGGTCACGATGTCGATCATGGGGCCGCTGGCGGTGGTCGCGAGTCGTTTGGTGACGCCGCTTTCCTTGAGCAGGTTTCCGAAGAAGAGCATTCCCAGCAAGGGCATGCCGCTCGGGACGATGCAACACGTGAGGACGATGCCCACGAGGGGGAAGAGTATTTTTTCCTTCTTCGATATCTGCCGCGGGGGCTTCATGCGGATCAGGCGCTCTTTTTTACCGGTGAGCAGGCGCATGAGTGGCGGCTGGATCACCGGCACGAGCGCCATGTAGGAGTAGGCGGAGACCGCGATAGCTCCCATCAGGTCGGGCGCCAGTTGCGAGGAGAGGAAGATGGCTGTCGGGCCGTCGGCTCCCCCGATGATGCCGATGGCGCCGGCCTCCGCGGGGTCAAATCCAAGGGCGAGGGAGGCGCTGTAGGCGGCGAAGATGCCGAATTGCGCCGCCGCGCCGATCAACACGAGTTTCGGGTTGGAGATCAGGGCCGAGAAGTCGGTCATGGCGCCGATGCCGAGGAAGATCAGGGGCGGGTACCAGCCGTTGCGCACCCCGTGGTAGAGGATGTTCAGGACGCTGCCGTCCTCGTAGATGCCTATTTTCAGGCCGGGGTAGAAGGGGATGTTCCCGATGATGATGCCAAAGCCGATGGGGATGAGGAGTAGCGGTTCGTACTCCTTGGTGATGGCCAGCACGATGAAGATTAACCCGATCAGGATCATGGCCGCGTGGCCCACGGTGAAGTTGGCAAAGGCCGTGTACTCGAAGAACTGAGTCATCTGGTTTGCCACGAACTCGAAGAAGCCGGGAGAGGCCTGGAGTGCTGTCATGATTACTCGCCTATAATGATTAACACGTCACCTTCCATCACGCTGCTCCCCTTGCTCACTTTCAGTTCCGTCACGACGCCGGCCTTGTCGGATTCGATGTTGTTTTCCATCTTCATGGCCTCGAGCATGAGCACTTTTTGCCCGATGCTTACCCTGTCGCCTTGTTTGACGAATATATCTAACACGGTTCCGGGGAGCGGGGCCTTGATTTGCCCGGTCTTGGCTCCTACTTTCACGGCGGCCCCCTGGTCGGTGGACGGGACGGCCACCGGGCGTATCAACTTGGGGGTTTTTGTTTGTTTGATCTCCCTGTTGACGGTCACGGAGTATGGTGTTCCGTTCACTGCCAGCTCGACTTGGTGGTCTTCGACGCTGTTGATTTCAACCGCGTACTCGTTCCCGTTGATGGTGAATTTATATTTTTTCATGCTTGGATTTGATTATTGTCTTGTTGAAATAGGTGTTCAGTCCGTGAATCTTGGAACTCCACGGGGAGTAGGCGCGGGAGACCCGGTTGATCGTCAGGACGGTATTCTCCTCGTCGTGCAATTCCTCGTTATAGAGGTGGATGGCCGCGGCGATGGCGACGCGGGTAAGGTCTTCGGTGTTACCCGGAAGCCCGTCTTTTGCCGCGACCTTCTTCTCTCGCTTGCGCCCGCCCGACAGGGTCTTTCCGATGTTCTTGAAGACCAGGTAGAGCAACAGCAGTCCGAGGAAGACGACGCTCATCGCCACTGCCGCCATGCCGATGCCCACCGGGTCGGCGTCCGCGATTTGCTCGGCCATTTTTGGTTTCCGGTAGTGCAGCGTCGCGGCGTCGTCCAGGCCGATGTGCTGGATACCGCGGCTGGCGTCGAGTTCGGCCACGTCATACCCCGTCGGGTTGTCTCCGGAGATATAGAGTTTCTTCGCCTCCTGGCTATAGCTAAAGGCGTTGGCAGCCCCGGCGAAAATCAGTTTCTCGAGCAACTTGCCCTCGAGGTCGAGCACGGCCAGGTAACAGCTGTCGCGGTGGGAGGCGAGGAGCACCACGCGTCCCTCGTAAATGGCCACGCTCTTGGGGCGGTAGACGCGGTGGAAGTCGTGCCTTTTCTTGACGACGTCCACGCGGAAGGAGGCGTAGCGTTCCAGCGTCCCGTCCTTGACCCGCGCGAGATCCAGCGCGTTGTCCACGGCATTGATGGCCGCGAAGACGTTGTTCTTGTTATCCACCGCGAAGAGTTGCGGTATCAGCGGGTCGTAGGAGTCTTTTTCCGGCCTTGTCGCGTCGCCTTGCGCCATGGACGCCGTCGCGATCGCGAGCGAGACCGCCATGATAAAGATTCTTTTCATACGCTTTCTCGGTTACAAGGGGATATTACTATGCTTCTTGGGAGGATTCGCGTCCTTTTTCGTGGCCAGCGCCTGCAGCGCCCGGATGACGCGGAAGCGGGTGTTACGCGGTTCGATCACGTCGTCGATAAAGCCGTGTTGGGCGGCCGCGTAAGGGTTAGCGAACTTCTCGGTGTACTCGTTTTCTTTTTCCTTGACGAGAGCGGCTCGCTCTTCCGGGTTCTCGATGCCTTTCAATTGCCTGCCGTAAAGCACTTCGGTGGCCCCGCTGGCGCCCATGACGGCAATCTCGGCCGATGGCCACGCGTAATTGATGTCGCCGCGCAGTTGTTTGCAGCTCATCACGTCGTGCGCCCCGCCGTAGGACTTGCGCAGGGTGACGGTGACCTTGGGGACGGTGGCCTCGCCGTACGCGAAGAGGAACTTGGCCCCGTGGATGATGATGCCGCCGTATTCCTGTGCCGTTCCCGGCAGGAAGCCCGGCACGTCCACCAGCGTCACGATGGGGATGTTAAAGCAGTCGCAGAAGCGCACGAAACGCGCTCCCTTGCGCGACGCGTTGATGTCGAGCACGCCGGCGAGGTATTTTGGCTGGTTGGCCACGATGCCCACGGCCGCCCCGTTGAAGCGCGCGAAGCCCACCACGAGGTTTGCGGCGAAATGGCGGTGCACTTCCATGAACTCGTTGTTGTCGACGATCGAGTGGATCACGTCTTTCACGTCGTAGGGCTTGTTGGGGTTATCGGGAATGATCTCGTTCAGCGCGTCCTCCAGGCGATCGACGGGATCGAGGCAGGCCGCGAGCGGCGGTTCTTCCAGGTTGTTCGACGGGAGGAAACTCAGCAGTTTGCGGATGAGCAATATCCCCTCCTGTTCGCTCTCGGCCACGAAGTGAGTGACGCCCGACTTCGAGGCGTGCACCATGGCCCCGCCCAGTTCGGCGTCGGTCACCACCTCGTTCGTCACGGTTTTCACCACTTTCGGCCCGGTGACAAACATGTAGCTGTTCTCTCTCGACATCATGATGAAGTCCGTCAACGCCGGTGAGTAGACCGCTCCCCCGGCGCACGGCCCGAAGATCGCGGAGATCTGCGGCACCACGCCCGAGGCCATGATGTTGCGCTGGAATATCTCCGCGTAGCCCGCCAGGCTCTTGACGCCTTCCTGGATGCGGGCGCCGCCGGAGTCGTTCAGCCCGATGACAGGCGCCCCGACCTTCATGGCCTGGTCCATCACCTTGCAGATTTTCCGGGCGAATGCCTCGGAGAGCGAACCGCCAAAGACCGTAAAGTCCTGCGAGTAGAGGTACACGAGACGGCCGTCGACGGTGCCGTATCCCGTCACCACCCCGTCGCCGAGGTAGCTCTCTTTCTCCAGCCCGAAATCGTGCGAGCCGTGCGTGACAAACATGTCAAATTCCTCGAAACTACCCTCGTCGAGCAGCAACTCGATGCGTTCTCTTGCCGTCAACTTGCCCTTGGCGTGTTGCGACTCCACGCGCTTCTCCCCTCCCCCTTGTTTGGCTTGTACCCGGAGGTCGATCAGCCCTTTCAACTTATTTTCTTGTGACATAGGTATGGTATTTTTATTAGATTAAAATTCATTCATCGAGCAATTCCGGTCGCAGGCGTCGCGTGCGTTCGTAGGCCTCCTGTTCTTGCCATTCGGCGATCCGGGCGCGGTTGCCCGAGAGGAGCACTTCCGGCACCTGCCAGCCGTTGAATTCGGCAGGGCGCGTGTAGACGGGGGGCGCCAGCAGGTTGTCCTGGAACGAGTCGGTGAGCGCCGACGTCTCGTCCCCCATCCCCCCGGGCAGCAGGCGGATGACCGCGTCGCAGATCACGCAGGCGGCAAGCTCGCCGCCGGTCAGGACGTAGTCCCCGATGGACACTTCCCTCGTGATCAAATGTTCCCTCACCCTGTGATCGACCCCCTTGTAGTGACCGCAAAGGATCAGTATGTTCTCTTTTAGCGAGAGCGCGTTCGCCATTTTTTGCGAGAACCGTTCCCCGTCGGGCGACGCGTAGATGATTTCGTCGTAGCGCCTCCGCGCGCGCAGGGCATGTATGGCGTCGTACACGGGCTGGAGCTGCATCACCATCCCGGCGTCTCCCCCGAAGGGGTAATCGTCTACTTTCCTGTGCTTGTCCGTCGACCAGTCGCGTATGTCGTGCACGTGCACTTCCGCCACGCCCCTGTCTCTCGCTCGCCTGATGATCGAGTGATTTAACGGGCTATCCAGCAGGTCGGGTACCACGGTTAATATATCGAAACGCATGTGGATCATGTATCTTGAAAACGCCGGCGAAGGTACAAAGATTTTGTTATTCCCGCCGCCCCTGCACGAAAAAATGACAGCCGCCACTCATTTTTCCGGGTGCCCGCGCGCTTCCCGGCCGCTAACCGGACGATTATCACGGGGAACGCGCGCGACGGGGTTTGTTGCCGACCCCGGCGGAAATAGAAAAAGGAAATAAAACGCGTTGCGCGTTTGGATTATTCGACTACACCTGCCGGTAGAAAAAATAACAGGAATGACGCCCCGTTCATGATATAACCAAAATCTCGTTGCCGGTTCGCATCGCACGCGAAACCGCCCCGGGATTCTCGTCGCGGTCTCCATCGCCGGTAGACACCGTCTCGCGAATTGCAGCGCGTTCTCTACCGTTGGTGGAAACCGTCTCGCGAATTGCAGCGCGGTCTCTACCGTTGGTGGAGACCGTCTCGCGAATTTCAGAGCGGTATCTACCGTTGGTGGAGACCGTCTCGCGAATTGCAGCGCGGTCTCTACCGTTGGTGGAGACCGTCTCGCGAATTGCAGCGCGGTTTCTGCAAGCTGGGAAAACGGGCCGCAAATTGCAGCGCGGTCTCCAAGGACGCGCCCGACAGGAAACTTGCATGAAAGCGACGAAAGGACTACCTTCGCGACGTTAATTTTAATCGTTAGACGCGCATGAAGACAGGTAAGAAGGTCGCGCTCGATCCGGGCGCGCTCGAACAAGATGCAAGAGAGACAGTTTTAACCCCGGGCGCGACGCCGGCAAGAGAGGACGCGGCCCGTTTTTTTTATTCCCCCCGCTCGTGAATGGTCTGAAGACGACGTGCATCATCGCGATGATGTGCGCGCCGGCGATGTCGCGCGCTCAAGAGAGAGTCGCGTTGAGCGGTCATGTAGAGGAGCGAACGAGCGGCGAGCGGCTCGTGAACGCCACGCTGCACGGGGCAGGAGGAGGGGCGATCGCGATCACCAACGCGTACGGGTTCTTCAGCGCGATGCTGCCGGCCGGGGAACATTGCCTGGTGGCGCGGCACGCCGGTTTCTCCCCGGACACCCTACGCGTCAGCCTGAAGCGAGACACCTCGGTGTGTTTCCGGCTCGTCTCTTCCACCTTCCTGCGCGAGGTCACGGTTCGTCCGGCCCGTCCGTCCGTCACCCTCCCGGCGACGGGTCGGCACGTCGTGTCGATGGAGCAAACGCGGGCCATGCCTGCCCTGCTGGGGGAGGTGGACATCCTGAAAGCGCTGCAGCAACTGCCTGGCGTTAACGGCGGCACGGAAGGCAGTTCCGCTTTCAGCGTCCGCGGGTCGGGGCCAGGGGAAACGCTGGTGTTGCTGGACGGGATGCCCGTTTACAACGCGAACCACGCCTTCGGTTACCTGTCCGCCTTCAACGGCGAGGCGCTGAAGGGCGCGACGCTCTACAAGGGCGACGCGCCGGCGCGACACGGGGGAAGGCTCTCCTCCGTGCTGGACGCGACCATGAAGGAGGGGAACGCGCGGCGACTGTCGGGGAGCGCGACGCTCGGCCCACTGGCCGGGGCGATCGCGCTGGAAGGGCCTATAAAGAAGGGAAAAGCCTCGTTTATCCTCTCCGGGAGGCGCGCGTGGCTGGACGTTCTCCTGCGCGCCGGTCAAGCGCTGTCCGGGAGTAATCTCGAAATGCTTTACCGTTTTCACGACCTGAACGGGAAGGTAAACTGGAAAATTGACGGTCGCCACCACCTGTTTCTCAGTTTCTACAACGGGCGCGATCGTTTCGGCGCGCGATGGAACTCCGCCGGGCTGCCGGGGAGGTACGCCTACTCGTGGGGGAACGCGAGCGTCGCCGGGAGATGGACCTGGATCATTGCCCCGCGCCTGTTTCATAACGCGACACTATATTATAGTCGCTTCGACTACGAGAACGAGTCGAGGCAACGGCGCGCGGGCAGCAACGAGGACGACGCGACCCGTTTTTACTCGAACCTCGACGACGCGACCCTCAAGAGCGATTTCGACCTTGTCGCCGGGGAGCACCGGCGGACGCGCTTCGGGCTGTCGCTCTCCAGGCGTCGCGTGGCGCCGGAAATGACCCGGCAGTCGGTGGGCGGCGTCAGTAACGCGTGGCGCGACGCCGGCAGCGGCCCCTCCCGCGAGGCGGCGATCTACGTCGAGCGCGAGCAGCAGCTGGGCGAACGGTGGCGGGTGAACGCCGGGGCAAGGGCGACGCTTTTCGCCGCCGGGGGAGCGCGTTACACTTTCCTGGAGCCGCGCCTGTCGTTGTCCTGTAGCCTGTCGCCCCGCGCGTCGGTGAAGGCGGCGTTCGCGATGATGCACCAACCGTTGCACTTGCTCTCCAACTCGTCGCTGGACTGGAAGACGGACATGTGGGCGTCCTCCGGCGACGCGATCAAACCGGCAAGGGCGCGGCATTACATCGTTGGTTTCTACCGCGAGGGGGGAGACAGCGGGATCGACCTCTCCGTCGAGGTGTATCGCTCGCGCCTGGAACGCGTCGTCCGCTACGACGAGGGCGTCCTCTACCTGAAACACAAGGATGATAGCTGGCAGGAACACGCGCGCGTCGGCGAGGGATGGGCAAGCGGCATGGAGATCATGCTGAACAAGCCCGCCGGACAGCTGAACGGGTGGATCGCGTATACCCTCTCGCGGGCAGAACGACGCTTCCCGGACGTGGCGGGCGGAGAGCGGTTTCCTTTCGAGTACGACCGGCGGCACAAGTTGAACGCCGTCGCGCAGTACGTTCTCTCGCGACGAACCGCGGGGCGCTTTCGCCGGGTGCTGGCGGCTAATTTCACCCTCGCCAGCGGTAACCGCGTAACTATCGGCGAGGAAGCCTACCCGGCAGCGCCGCTCCCGGGAGGAGAGGCCTCGTGGACGTACGCCTGGTGGGGAAGCCGGGAGTATATTCCCCGGCCAAACAACGCGCGACTGCCCCTCTATCATCACCTGGACGTCGCCTTCCACCTGCAAAACCGGCAGGAGAGGGGCAGTTCCTGGAGCTTCGGCGCGTATAACGTCTACGCCAGGAAAAATCCCGGGTTCTACTACCGGAAAATGGAGGGCGAGACGTTCCGCTACAAGCAAGTCTCCATCCTTCCCTTCGTTCCGTTTCTCTCGTGGCATTACAAGTTTTAGTACATGAAAAAGATCATCATTGCCTGCCTCGTTTCCCTCGCCGCGTGCGAAACCCCGGCGAATCTCGACATGCCCGGCCGGTCGCCGGCGCTGGTGCTTCGCGCCGTGCTGGAAGCCGACGCGGATAGCGCGGAAGTACTTCTCTCTCTTACCCGCCCCGGCGACGCGTCCGGCCCCTGGCCCCTCGTGGAGGGCGCCCGCGTGGAGTTGCGCGAGGAGGGAAATAGCGTCGCGCTCGCCACCGAACGAGCGCCCGGGAAATATCATTTTAAATACCCCGTGAAGAGTTCGACTACCTACAGGATTACCGCCTCCCACCCCGACCACGGCGCGGCATGGGGCGAAACTACCGTTCCCGCGCCGCTCCTCGCGACCATCGATACCGCCGGACGCCTCGTCGTCAACCGGTGGCAAGATACCCCCGGCGAACGGAATTATTACTGGCTGGGGACACTCTCTCCCCACGATCGACTGAATTACGGCGGGCCGCGCCGCGATTCACTGCGCCTGCGCCATGCCATCTATACCACCAGCCTGCTCGCGGATCCCTTTAACCGGATTGTCGATCAGTCCGCGGAGATCATTACTTCCTACGAGCACCTCGCGCGCGTCGAGGATAGCGGCATGGACGGACAACAAATCGAGGTCGATTACCTGGGCGAGGGCTGGAATAGCGTTCCTTTTATTACCAGCGCGGACGCGAATTATGACGCCTACATCAAATCTTCACTCCTTAATAATAAGCGGTACGGCGACATGGAAGCGCTTCCCCTCTTCCACGAACCGGCGTACACCCACTCCAATATCCGGGGCGGCGTGGGCCTCGTCGCCTCCCATGTCACGGTCAGGAAGGATCTCCTGCGCGTCTTTCCATCGCCACTCGCGCTGCTCCCCAGGTGGATCAGCGCTGGAACCGCCACCTGTTGGCTGGAATACGACGAGCGCCGCCGCGTTGTCGAGATCAACAGGAACGGCGCCGCGACGCGGATATCCTACCTCTCCGACACGGAATTTACCGCGGTCGCGCGCGACGAGAATAACGCCATCACCAACGAGGAACACTACAAGCAAGAGGGAAATAAGGTGTTCCTCAACGGCGCGCCCGTCATCGAATTGACCGACGACGGGCGCCTCGCCGGCTGCCCCGGCGAACGCTTCGAGACAGACGAACGCGGCAACGTGACGCGCCGCCTCGCGACCGATGAACAGGGCCGCGAAATCCTCTACGAGTACGCGCACGACGCCTGTAACGGCATCTTCAAGCACGTGCGAACGCCCCCCTGGTACATCTACGCGCGCCTCTTCCCCGGCTACCTGGCCAATAATCAAATCGAGGAACGCGCGAACGGCCACCGCCTCGCGACAAGCATCACCTATAACCGCGACGATTACCCTAAATACCTCCACTCGACAACCGGAGAGCAAGTGTCCGTCCACTATATCGACGCCGCGGGGAAAGAATATAATGAATATGCCCCTCGCGCAGGCATGCTTTAGCTTGATGTTGCGGATAAACTCGCGGGGCGAGAGGCCCGTCATGGACTTCATCTTCCTGTAGAGCGTGGACTTGGACATGTTGACGCGCGCGAGGTTCGTCCGGTTCTTTTTTGCCTGGTGCGGCCGCGCCGATTTTATACACCGGAGGGGGGAGCAAGTCGCGGAAAATTATACTTTTGTCGGCCTAATAGAAGTAAAGAGCGAATGAAAACAATCGTGATTGATATTAAAGAGCTGGTGCAGGTCGAGAGGGAGCCGGTGAAGTGGGTGGCAGGGAAGGATATGGGGCGGGTGGAGCGGCTGCAGGACGCGTTCCTGGAAGTGGAAGACGGGCGAATCGCGTCGTTCGGGAGAATGAGCGAGCGCCCGGCGGTGGAGGAAGGGACGCGGGTGGTGGAGGCGAAGGGACGGCTGGTGTTGCCGACGTTTTGCGACCCGCACACGCACCTGGTGTATGCCGGTAGCCGCGAGATCGAGTACGCGGACAAGATCCGCGGCCTCTCCTACGAGGAGATCGCGCGGCGAGGCGGGGGTATCCTGAGCACCGTCGAGCGCGTGCGGGAGGCCACCGAAGAGGAACTGTTCGAGAGCGCCGCCGAACGAGCGCGAGAAATCGCCGGGCAGGGGACGGGCGCCGTGGAGATCAAGAGCGGCTACGGGCTAAACCTCGAGACGGAGCTGAAGATGCTGAGGGTGGCCCGGCGACTGAAAGAGACGTCGCCGCTGACGATACGGACAACGTTCCTGGGCGCTCACGCGACGCCGCCGGAGTTCAAGGGACGACGGGGAGAGTACGCGGACGCGGTGATCAACGAGATGATCCCCGTGGTGGCCGCCGAGGAGCTGGCCGATTACATCGACGTGTTTTGCGACAACGGTTTCTTTACCGTCGAGGAGACTGACCGCCTGCTGAACGCCGGGATGAAACACGGGCTGCGCGCGAAAGTGCACGCGAACGAGTTGGGGCGCTCCGGGGGGGTGCAGGTGGGGGTGAAATACAACGCGCTGTCGGTGGACCACCTGGAGCGCGCGGGGCAAGAGGAGATCGAGGCCCTGCTGGGCAGCGAGACAATGCCGACGGTGTTGCCCGGCGCGACGCTGTTCCTCGACCTGCCGCGAGCGCCGGCGCGCGCGATGATCGACGCCGGTTTGCCGGTGGCCCTCGCGTCGGACTACAACCCGGGATCGGCGCCGTCGGGGAACATGCGGCTGGTGATGTCCCTGGGCTGCATCCTCTACAAGATGCTGCCGGAGGAGGCCCTGAATGCCGCGACGATCAACGCGGCCCGGGCGATGGGCGCGGAAGAGGAAGTGGGCAGCATCGCCAGGGGCAAGCGGGCGAATTTCTTGATCACGAAACCCGTGCCGGGACTCGAGTACCTCCCCTACGCCTTCGGGAGCGACTGGATCGAGCGGGTATACATCGGCGGGGAGCGGGTGAGATAGCTATATATAAGGTGTAACATCAATAAATCTGACATGAAACAACTGATCGAATGTGTCCCCAACTTTAGCGAGGGGAACGACGCGCGCGTCATTGAACAAATCGCGGCCGTCGTCCGGGAAGTGGAAGGGGTGAGCCTCCTGAACGTGGACCCGGGGAAGGCCACCAACCGGACGGTGATCACCTTCGCGGGAGCGCCGGAACCGGTGAAAGAGGCCGCCTTCCGGGCCATTAAAAAGGCAGCCGAGTTGATCGACATGAGGCGACACAAGGGCGCCCACCCGCGCTTCGGGGCCACGGACGTCTGCCCGTTGATCCCCGTCTCCGGGATCACGATGGAGGAGACCGCGGAGCACGCCAGGATGCTGGCGCGGCGCGTGGGCGAGGAACTGCAAATCCCCGTCTACCTGTACGAACGCGCCGCGACGTCGCCCGAACGCGCGAACCTGGCCAACTGCAGGGCAGGCGAGTACGAGGGCCTGGCAAAACACATGGAAGACCCCGGCTGGCAACCCGATCACGGCCCGCGAAACATGAACGAGCGCGTCGCCAAAACCGGGGCGACGGCCATCGGCGCCCGCGACTTCCTGGTGGCCTATAACGTGAACCTGAACACCACCTCCGCGAGACTCGCCAACGCGGTGGCCTTCGACGTGCGCGAAAGGGGACGCGCCCTGGTGGACCCCGCGACAGGGAAAAAGATGCTGGACGAGAACGGGAAAACGGTCATGAAGCCGGGAACGCTGAAAGCCGTGAAGGCCATCGGGTGGTACATCGAGGAGTATGGCGTCGCGCAAATCTCCATGAACCTTACCGACATCAGCGCGACCCCCGTGCACGCGGCCTTCGACGAGACTTGCCGCAAAGCCGCCGAACGGGGACTCCGCGTGACCGGTTCCGAGCTGGTGGGCCTCGTCCCGCTGCGCGCCATGCTCGACGCCGGGCGCTATTTCCTGCGCAAACAACAACGGTCTACCGGCGTGCCCGATAGCGAGCTGATCAAGATCGCCGTGAAATCGCTGGGGCTGGACGACCTCGCGCCCTTTAACCCCCGCGAACGCGTCATCGAGTACCTCCTCGAGGACGAGGAAAGGAAGGGGACGAAACGGCTCGCGGAGATGTCGCTCGCCGCCTTCATCGACGAGACTTCCTCCGAATCCCCGGCCCCCGGCGGAGGCTCCATCGCCGCGTGCATGGGAGCGCTGGGCGCGGCGCTGGCCGGCATGGTCGCCAATCTCTCGGCGCGCAAGCGAGGATGGGACGACCGCTGGGAAGAGTTTAGCGATCAGGCCGAACGCGCGAAGGCGCACCAGACCGAACTGCTAAAGCTGGTCGACGAGGATACCGCGGCCTTCAACCGCCTCATGGCCGCCTATGAATTGCCCAAGAAGAGCGACGAGGAGAAGCAGGCGCGACACCGGGCCATTCAGGAAGCCACCCGCCATGCCACCGAGGCGCCTCTCCGCACGATGACCCTCTGCCACGACAGCATGGAGGTGATCCGGGCGATGGCCGAGAAGGGCAACCCCAACTCCGTCACGGACGCGGGCGTGGGCGCGCTGGCCGCGCGGGCCGGCGCCCTCGGCGCTTTCCTGAACGTGAAGGTCAACGCGGCCGGGCTGGACGACCGCGACCTCGCCGAGACCCTCCTCCGGCAGGGCGAGGAACTGGTCGCCCGAACCTGCGAAAAGGAATCCGAGATCCTCGCGATCGTCCGCGGGAAGATCTGACCGCGTCCCTCCCCGCCGAAACCCGATCTTCTCGATGACCGAAAAACGATGAACCATGATAGATGACGCTTGCATCCAACGTATCGCCTCGGGCAATGTCTCTCTCTTCGAGGAACTGTTCGCCTCCTGGAGCGAACAAATGTATTATTACGCGATGAGGCTGACCGGCGACCACGAACTGAGCAAGGACGTCGCGCAGGAATCGTTTATTGCCTACTGGAACAAACGGGCCTCCTTCGACTCGATCTTCTCCGTCAAGGCGTTTCTCTACGCGATCGTCAGGAACCAGGTCTACAAGCACGCCCGCGATGAACATTGCCACCGCGACATCCTGGAACGTATGCCCGCGGAAGCCGAAACGGAGAATCTGGTGATCGTCGCGGAGGTGAACCGGCAGGTGCAGGAGGCCGTTCACTCCCTCCCCCCGCAAACCAGAGAGATCATCGAACGCAGCATGAACGGCCTGAAAGTGGAGGAGATCGCCACGGAAATGAACATCTCTATCAACACCGTGAAAACCCTGAAGAAAAACGGCTACAAGTCTCTCCGGGAAAAACTCGGCCACCTCCGCTTCCTCTTGCTGCTCCTCTCCATCACCCGCTAAACGCGCCCCATCCCGAATTTGGGGTTCCAAAACCCCGTTTTGTAGTTCCCAAACGGAGTTTGGTAGTTCCCGAACACAGTTTGGTAGTTCCCAAACTTTATTTGGGAACTACCAAACTCCGTTTGGGAACGCCCGAACTTTGTTTGGGAACTACCAAACAAAGTTTGGGAACTACCAAACTCCGTTTCGGAACTACCAAACTCCGTTTCGGAACTACAAAAACCCGTTTGGGAACTACCAAACTCCGTTTCGGGAATCAACAATCCAGTGTCGCGTCCCGGCGACGCGAAAAAAAAGAAGGGGATTCTCTTGCGAAAGAGGCCTCAATAAACTACACTCGCGAGATGTAAAGCGAGGGGGAGACGGGAAACGGGAGTCGCGATGACAATGCCCCGACCGTTGACCCCACGCGATCACCCTTAATTGAAATTTCATGAATAGTGAACTACACAACAGGAAACGCGTCGTCGCGGCGTCCGGAAACACCGGAGAGTGCTCGTGGACAATCACCGGGAGGGCCGGCAAGTACATTCTTACCATCAGCGGGAACGGCGCGATGGATGATTACAACGATTCCGCGGAAAGCCCCTGGAGCAAGCTCAAGGATGAAATACAAACACTGGTCATAGAGGAGGGCGTGACCTCGGTCGGCGCGAGGAGTTTTATCAATTGCTCCAAATTGGCCTCCGCGAGCCTTCCCGGTTCGGTGATCGCGATTGGCAACGGGGCGTTTTCCGGTTGTCGCAAGCTGTCGTCCGCGGTTATTCCCGATTCGGTGACAACGATTGGCGAGTGGGTCTTTTCCGGTTGCCACAAGTTGACCTCCGTGATCATCTCCGGTTCGGTCACCGAGATTGGCGAGTTGGCCTTCTTCTTTTGCCGCAAGCTGGCCTCCGTGACCAACTACAGCGTCGTGCCTCAAGAGGTGCTCGGCGAGGTCTTTCCCCATGTCAAGGATCTCGAGTTGAGGGTCCCCCGGGAGGCCCTGGAGGCCTACAAGCGTTCCTCGACGTGGAAACATTTCGGGAACATCGCGAGCATCGACGAGGAATGACCGACAATCGCCCGGCGGCAATTTCAATGACTTTCACTTTAATTGAAAAATAACATGAAAAAGGATTACAAGCAACGCGATACCGCATCGTCCGGCACGACAGGAGAGTGCACCTGGACAATCACCGGCGAGGCCGGTAATTACGCGCTCGTCATCGGCGGCAACGGCGCGATGGAAGACATTGATGCTCCACTGGGCATCCCCGGGCAACTGTTCAAGAACGAAATAAAAACACTGGTCATACAAGATGGCGTGACCCGGATCGGTAGCTATGCCTTCAGTGATTGCGCCGGATTGACCTCGGTAATCATCCCCGGTTCGGTCACCGAGATCGGCGACAGGGCCTTCTACGGTTGTCGCGACTTGACCTCCGTGGTCATCCCCGACTCGGTCGTCGCGATCGGTAGTGGGGCGTTTCGCTCTTGTTATAAATTGGCCTCCGCGGTCATCCCCGCTTCGGTTGTCGCGATTGGCATGTATGCCTTTGCCTGTTGTCATGGCTTGGCCTCCGCGCGCATCCTCGGTTCGATCACCGCGATTGACGACGCCGTTTTCTGGAATTGCCGCGACTTGACCTCCGTGGTCATCCCCGGTTCGGTGAAAAGGATTGGCGAACGGGCTTTCTTCGCCTGTTACAAATTGCCCTCCATCACTATCCCCGCTTCGGTCACCAGGATTGGCAGGCGGGCCTTTGCCGGTTGCTATAAATTGACCTCCGTGACCAACTACAGTACCGTGCCGCAGGAAGTGAACAGTGTGACCTTTCCCTCTATCAAAGCCCTCTCGTTAAGGGTACCCTCGGAAGCCCTGGAAGCCTACAAGCATTCCCGGACCTGGCGACACTTCGGGAACATCGCGAGTATTGACGAGGAATGATCGTCAATCGCGGGACAAGGACGTTCTCTCTTCCCCGATGATGAAGCAAACAGTGTCACGCTTTTAAAAGCAACTGTTTCCTGCATGTTTCACTTCTAAAGTCGCGTTATATTATATCGCGAGGTAATGATGTTGCATTTTTCTTCCGCGAATGATTGCAATCTGAAAACAAAGCGCTACATTTGTTCCGTCTGTATAACACAAAAAGAATGCAAGAATGAATCAAGTATCTATTTTAAGGAACAAAAGAGCAAGGGCAATTTCGAGTTGCCTGCTGTGTTGCGCTGTAATGTTGTCGTCTTGTGGGAAAGACGACTACAAGTTTAAACCGGAGGAGCCGGACAAGTCGTTGTACTTCGCGTATTTTGTCGGGGAAGTGAACGGGGAGAAGTTCTACGTGGAGAATGACTACCCGCTTTTGCCGGTGCTTAGTTCGCGGGAAGTGTCTTATTCCTACGACGGGGAAGGGGTCGTGAAAGACTCGCTGGACATCCTGGTCACACACGTGTTACTGAAGAACAAGATGGCCGTGCTTCGGGTTGCTCTTCGCGCGACCATCGGCGAACACCTTCTCTCGTCGAACAAGTCTCCTTTTGGGCATCTGGATGAAGATCGGGTGGAGTTACTCCTTTATTTCAAGGATGAATCCGGGGTTAGAACCTTGAAAACGGTTTACTTCTCGAGAGAAGATCGGCCTCTTCGCGCGAACGTACTTAGCATAAGTAGATTCATTGGAGGTCCGCAAGTGGGTAGCGCGCTTACTGCTGATCTGAAGGGCGCTCTTTATAACAAGGACAACCCGGCAGATTCGATCGTGATCAATGCCACCTACGCTTCCCAGCCCTTTATGTCCAACGACACCCACATGGACTGGTAACGGGGGAGTGTCCGAGGGACGAAGCCCGCCGTTTGGTCGCGACAAGCGATCGAGCGGCGGGCGTTTTATGTTGACAACCCGAATTCGATTGAAGAATCGGGGAGCGAGACTGACAATTTGCATTATCCTCAATGCGATAGGGGCGTCGCCAGCGCGGATACCGGGATTCCCGGTACGCTCACCGGGATTCCCGGTACGCTCACCGGGATTCCCGGTACGGCCACCGGGATTCCCGGTAAGCTCACCGGGAATCCCGGTAAGCTCACCGGGATTCCCGGTACGCTCACCGGGCTTCCCGGTAAGTAGTCACCGGGAATCCCGGTACGGCTACCGGGAATCCCGGTAAGGTCACCGGGAATCCCGGTACGCTCACCGGGAATCCCGGTAAGGCTACCGGGAATCCCGGTAAGGGCGCCACGAACGCCCGTTTGGGCTTCTTAGAAGTTGGGGAAGCCGATGCCGATGGTGAAGGGATAGACGCGAGGGGCCTTGCCGGTGTCGAACATCGGAGTGAGGGACTTGGTAACCCAGAGAGAAAGGCCGTAGAGGCCGACGCGGGCGGTGAGGTCGACCTTAAAGGGGTTCATGCCGTAGGAGCGCGTTTCCTTGATCTTCTTCTTGTCGCCGGCCCGGTCGTAGACGATCTTGGTCTTGGAGTGGAGGCGGGCGCCGGCGACGAGGCCGGCGGAGGCATGGGCGCGGCAGGGGCCTGTTTGCAGTTCGAAGATCAGCGGCACCGTGAAGTAAAGGGCCTTGAAGGCGCTGCGGCGCGCGTTGGTCGCGTTCAGGTCGGCGAGGGGGACGGTGATCGTCTGGCCGTCGACGACGCGAACGGTGACGTCGCGATCGAAGAGCAGCCGGTTGTACTCGAAGCCGAAGCCGCTAAGTAGAAGCGCGCGGCCGGAGGCGTTGGAAAGAAACGCGACGTCCGTCATGTTGAGGTGCAGGGTAAGGGAGTTGGCCCAGTCGAGGGAGAGGTCGCCCCGGTACTCTTTCCAGCGCGCGGCCATGAAGTTGGTGAACCCGAGATGTATTCCCGACCAGTGGCCGCGCGTCCGGTAGGGGGTCATGTAGAAGAATCTTGTTTTTGTCTCTTTCGGTTCCGGCGCGATGCTGGTGTGGTGCGCGAAC
This sequence comes from Odoribacteraceae bacterium, assembly GCA_031257615.1. GTDB lineage: Bacteria > Bacteroidota > Bacteroidia > Bacteroidales > Marinifilaceae > JAIRKS01. Next base: position 4,954 of record JAIROI010000080.1, on the reverse strand, counting down.
GGCGGCACGCGGACTTGTTCGGCGGCGCCCGGTTCGATGGTCAGTTGTTCGATGGAGTCGCGTGGTCGCCAGGCGTCTTTGATGACGAGCGAGTCGTTGACTGTCGGGAGCGCGACGAAGAGGGATAAGATGAGGGATGTCATGGTACTATTTTTAATGGTTTCGATCATGAGACGTGCAGCCGTGCCGGGAAGTTACAGCGGGATCTCGTTTTTTTCTGTCGCGGGGGTGGTGAGCCACTGTTGTTCGAGTTCCCCGACGAGGGAGCGTCCGGCGCGGTAGATCGAGAGGAGGAGGTTATCCTGCGCGATCAGTTCGATGGAGGAGGGGACGCGCGAGGGAGGCCCGGCGCGGTAAGCGAGGCGCGAGGGAGGGCCTGCCGGGAAAATCTCGGCGGTGGCGGTGACGGGGGCGTCGAGCGGAAGTAGCGGCACGTCGGGGCGTTCGACGCGCGGCTGGACGCGCGGCTGGACGCGCGGTTTGACAACCTGCTCGACGCGCGGCGGCGTCGGGGCGATGACAATCCGTTGCCCGTCGCGCGGCGCGATGGCGGCGGCGAGTGGTCGCGCCTCCTGCTTTCTTTCGGGGAGGGCGACGACGAGGGCAATCGCAACGGCGGCCGCGGCGGCCCACGTCCACCTTGTCGCGCGGCGGTGGTACAGTTGCTGTTTACGCGGGAGGCGGTCGGCGGGATCGGGTTGCAGGCGGACGCGAGCGTACGCGGCGACGCTTGCCTCGAAGCGCTCCCCGGCGAGTTCTCGCGCGAGGTCGAGTTCCTCTTGGGTGATGCTCCCTTCGGCGGCGGCGACGAGGAGGTAATCTTGTCGTTCCGGGGGAAACCGCTTGAGCGCTTCCTTTCCCCCGAAGACGATCCGCGGGGGGACGAGCGCCTCTTGTTCGTCGGCGCGGCGGGGCGGGAGATTCTCTTCTGTTGTCATGTTTATCTCGTGTTAAACGACTTTATCCGGTGATCCTATAGATGTTTTCATGGCCACTCTTGCCCTGAACAGGTACACTTTGACGTTATTCTCGGCGACGCCGGTGATCTCCGCGATCTCCTTGTAGGAGTACCCCTCGTAGTCCCTGAGCAGCACGATCGTTCGCTGGACGGTCGGGAGCGCGTCGAGGGCGGCGTTCAGCACCTGCTGCAAGTCGACGTGTTCCGGGTTTCGCGTCCCCCCTCGTTCCTCGAGCGACTCGACGTCGGCGAACTTTCTCTCTCTCCTGAGGATATCGATCGCGCGCCGGTAGGCGGTAGTAAACAGGAAAGCCTTCACCTTGTCGCCGTCGACGGCGGAGAGGAGTTCCCACAACTTCATGTAGCTATCCTGCACGACATCCTCGGCGATCTCGCGCGAGCGACACAGGCCGAGGACAAAGCGGTAGAGAGCGTCCGAGAAGCGGTCGACGGCGCGGTTGTACTGCTCCCTGTTCATTCGCGGAGCAGGGAGATGCGTCGGATGGAACGCCAGGGGAAGTATCGCGGCGTCGGCGCGTCGGCGCGGAAGATCAGCACCCCGTCATGCTGCTCGTTCACGTCCGTGAGATCGCCGAGGACGAGTTTCCGTCCATCGACCAGCGTCACGCGGGAGCGATTCCTGTCAAGTGGTTCGATCTCGCTGATGAAGAGCAGGGGGATGATATACGTCACCCGTCCGGTCTTCGCGTCAAGCATCTCGATATCGAGCGCTTCATCGAGGTCATAAGCGATGATCCCCTCGACGCGTTCCCCTGTCGCCACCTCGACGACCCCGCGCAATCGTTCGGGCGCGCGGGCCTCTTCCACCTCGATCGTCTCCCCCGGCGGGAGGGCCTCGAAGGAGGCGAACTCTTCCCAGGGAACGTGGACGCGTCCGAGGCCCGGGACGTGGACATGAATGCCTTGCCCGGGATCGACGGCGTTGGAAAGGAGCACCTGGTTCCCGCTCTTCAGGTAGACGAGGCAGCGGTTATCCTCCTTCACGATCGCCCGGACGTTCTTGAAGGGGATGTTGACCTCCTCGGCGGTCGTTTTCCCGTCGAGGGTATGCTCGGTAGTTCTTTTCTCGTTCCACTGCACGATGCCCTTGTAGCTGTTCCCCCCCGCGCGGACGATCCCGGCGATGGGCGCGTGGGCGGACGGGGGCGCGTCTGCCGGTGGTTCGGTAAAGAGGATCTCCTCGATGGCGTTCCACGGGACATAGCGCCTGCTCCCGTCCTTTTGTTCCACGTACACCTTGACCTCCTCGCGCAGCCTGACGACCGTGGTCAGTCCCCCGCGCACCTGCACCTCCAGCAGCTGATTCCCCCTCGGTCGCGCGGCCTCGATATCCCCGAAGCGACACTCGAAGGCATGCACCGGCAGCCGCGGGTGTACCCCGGGGGACTTCTCCCCGGCCTTCGGCACAAAATAATGCGCGTAAGCGTTCTCGAGCTTCACGGCGTGGAAGACCTCGGGGCGAAACAGGTGTCGATTCCAGGAGATGTACCCGCGCAGGGGTTGGTCGTGAGTGACGGCGCGGACGACCCCGTGCAGGCGGGCATTGTTGTCGGCGCGGGCGACGGCGGCGCTCGCGAGGATCAGGATAAAAAGGAGATGTTTCATGGCGCGTCGATAAGTTCACCGGTTAGACGGTCGAGGGGGGCGAAAAGTTACAGCTCACACCTCGTCGTCGAGGCGTTTAAATCCTTCCCCGAGGATCTCCTTGGCGTCAATGATCGTGACAAAGGCCCTCGGGTCGATCTTGTAGATGGCGTGCTGCAGCGTGGTCATCTCCCTGCGGCTGATCACGGTCATGATCATCTCCTTGCCGTCCCTGCGATACATGCCCTGGACGGGGAGGATCGACCCGCCCCGTTTCATGTTGTCGAGAATAAAGCGTCGCAACTCCTCCACCCTGTCGGAGATGATAAAAAACGTCTTCTCGTTGGAGAACCCCTGGAGGATCATGTCGATGGTCTTCCCCATCACGAAGATCGCCAGCCAGGAATACATCGGCACCTTCCAGTCGCGAAACATCAGGAAACCGAAGAGCACGATCCCCGAATCCACCATCATCTGCAACTGCCCCATCGGCCGGCGCGCGTAACGATGGAGAATGGCCGAGAGCACGTCCGTGCCGCCGCTCGACGACCTTGTCTTGAGGATCATCCCCACGCCAACGCCCATCACCGCGCCGCCGAAAATACAGGCAAGCAACACCTCGTCGCCGAGCTTCAGCGGATCACCGGCATCCATCCCGGCCGCGGCCGAGAGCATCCGCGGGATCGTGTCCGAGAAAAGAGCGACGAGCAGGAAACAAATAAAGGTCTTCAACCCGAAGCGCGGCCCGAGCACCTTCACGCCAAGCAAACTCAAGGGAAGGTTAAAGCAAAGCGCCGCCAGGCCGATCGGGAATCCCCACTGGTGGTGGAGCACGATGGAAATCCCGTAGATACCCCCGGGAACGATCCGGTAAGGGGCCATGAAACAACTGTAACCGAAGGCAAGGATAAAAGCGCCGCCGGCGAGTAACGCGTAAGTGGAAAACCATTCCCGCGAGAACGGTTTTTCCTTGAACAAGGATAAAGTCATGCAACAGGAATTAAAAACAGCGCGAAGATCGTCCCCCTCCCCTCCCCTTTCTATGATCTTTGTCATGCGCTTTAGTAATTTTTCACGACCGCCCGCCGCCCGCTTCCAACCAGAAACCATAGCTTTGCATGCTTTTCGCGAGGAAAAGCCACGGAAACATAAAACGACAACATGAGCTTGGAAAACACCCGCGACATCTTCATCAACGCGATCGCACACTACCTCCCGGAGGAACGCGTCCCCAACGACTACTTTAAAAAGATCAATGGCCTCGACGACCAGTGGATATTCAGCCGCACCGGCATCCGCGCGCGCAGCAAGGCCTCTCAACGGGAAAATACCAACACGATGGCCGTCGAGGCCGTCAAACGACTACAAGAACAAGGCGCCGCCCTCGAAAACGTCGACCTGATCGTCACCGGCACCTACTCCCCCCACGACACCGTCTTCACGGCCTCCCACGCCGTCCAACGCGCCTTCCACCTCCCCGATGCCCGCGCCCTGACCGTCTCCTCCGCCTGCTCCTCCTTCATCAACGCCCTGGAAATCGCCGAAACCTACATCCGCGCCGGCAAGGCCTCGACCGCCATCGCCATCGCCTCCGAGCACAACACCGCCTACTCCCGCGAGAGTTGCCCCCAGAGCGGACACCTCTGGGGCGACGGCGCCGTGGCCGCGATCCTCTCCGCCACTCCCCCCTCCCCTCCCCTCGCCCGCCTGTCGAGCCTCTACACCCGGGGCCTCGGCCACGTCGGCAAGGCAGACTCGGCCGTCCACCTCCGCCCCTGCCTCGAGGGCATCTCGATGCCCGGGGGACGAGACGTCTTCCTCAACGCCTGCCACTACATGATCGAGGCCCTGGAACGCGTCACCGCCAACGCCGGAAAGCAAATCACCGACCTGAAGTTCATCGCCCCCCACCAGGCCAACCAGCGCATCATCGCCGCCATCGCCCGCCAACTCGCGTTGCCCGACGCGGTGATGCTCTCCGACATCGAGAAACTCGGCAACACGGGCTGTCCCGGCTGCGCCATCGCTCTTTCCCGCGCCCTCTCCCTCTCCCGCGTCTCCCCCGGCGACCTCGTCGCCCTGACCGTCTTTGGCGGCGGCTACTCCTGCGGCGCCGCCCTCCTCGAGTTCCTTTAAATCTGTACTACCCGCGACTTGATTGGGGCATCGCGTGCGTGCCCGCGCACAATTAACAAGCGCGCGTGCCCGATTGACAAGTGCTCCCGCGCAATTGTCAAGTGATCCCGCGCAATTGTCAAGTGATCCCGCGCAATTGTCAAGTGATCCCGCGCAATCGTCAAGTGATCCCGCGCACTGGTCGAGTGATCCCGCGAAAGGGGAGAGGGATCGCGCGCGGTGGGCGAGGGGGGGGGCGAGCTGGTGAGGGGTGCG
>JAIROI010000078.1 GCA_031257615.1 Odoribacteraceae bacterium | reverse complement strand
CGGCCCGAGGCAGCCGCGAATAAAGGTTAGGCCGCTTCGCGGCCTTTTTATTATTATACCTCCTAACCGGCACCCGGTGGGTGCCGGCTATGAAGATTAGGCTGCTACGCAGCCCTTCAATGGAATCTTTTTTCCACGCGGCAGCCTTAGGCAGCCGCAGACAAAGATGAGGCAGCTACGCAGCCAATCCTAATGCAAGGTACACGCAAATACAGTAGCCTTAGGCTACTGCCTACAAAGGTTGGGCTGCTACGCAGCCCTTCAATGGATTCTTTTTTTACGCGTCAGCCTTAGGCAGCCGCAAACAAAGGGTAGGCAGCTACGCAGCCCCGGCAGGGAGGGTAGGGTTCGTTCTTGTTGGGCAGAGAAACAAGAGCAAGAGGCGGGAAAAGGCAATGGAAAAGCCTCCGGCGAAGGGACTCGACCACGAGACGACTTCGGCGGAGGCTAATGCGAGGGACGAAAGGACTACCCGCGGATAGCGGCGATGCCCGGCAAGTCGATGCCCTCGATGTATTCCAGGAGGGCGCCACCACCGGTGGAAACGTAACTTACCTTGTCCTCCAGGCCAAACTGGTTGATGGCTGCCACGGAGTCCCCGCCGCCTATCAGGGAAAAAGCCCCGTTGGCGGTCGCCTTCACGACGGCGTCCGCGACGGCCCTGGTGCCGGCAGAGAAGTTGGGGAACTCGAAGACTCCTACCGGGCCGTTCCACAAGATGGTTTTGGATTGCTCGATTGCCCGCGCGAAGGTCTCGCGGGTGGCCGGGCCGATGTCCATGCCCATCCAGCCGTCGGGGATGTGCATCGGGTCGACGATCCGGACGTTGGCGTCGTTGCTGAAGGCGTCGCCGGCGACGGTCTGGTGGGAGATGATCAGGTTGACCCCCTTCTCGGCGGCCGCCGTCATGATGCTCCGGGCCAGTTCCAGTTTATCGTCCTCGCAGACAGAGGTGCCGACCTCTCCTCCCCGCGCTTTCATGAACGTGTAGACCATGCCGCCGCCGAGGATCAGGTTGTCGACCTTGTCGAGAAGATTCATGATGATGTTGATCTTGGAGGAGACTTTCGAGCCTCCCATGATGGCCGTGAAGGGGCGTTCGGGGTGCAACATGACCTTGTCCACGCTGTCGATCTCGTTCATCATGAGGAGTCCGAAGAGCTTGTCTTCGGGGAAAAACTTGGCGATGACGGCCGTGGAGGCGTGTGCCCGGTGTGCCGTGCCGAAGGCGTCGTTGATCCAGAGATCGCCCAGCGAGGCGAGTTCGCGCGCGAAGGCCTCGTCTCCCTTTTCCTCCTCCGGGTGGAAGCGCAGGTTCTCCAGCAGCAGTACCTCACCCGGTTGCAGTCCGGCGGCGGCGGTCGCGGCGGGTTCGCCGATGCAATCCCCGGCGAACTTCACGGGCACGGCCAGCAGTTCCTCGACGCGCCCGCGGAGGTGTTTCAGGGAGGAGGCCTCCTCCGGGCCTTTCTTGGGACGCCCCAGGTGGGACATCAGGATGACGGCGCCCCCGCCGGCGAGCACCTTTTGGATCGTGGGGACGGCTGCCCGGATCCGCGTGTCGTCGGTGATCTGGTGGAGCGCGTTGAGCGGCACGTTGAAATCTACCCGTATCAGGGCTTTCTTTCCTTTGAAATTGTAATCATTAATTGTTTTCATGTTTATAAATTTAATGCTACGTTTGTGCATGTTTTGTGGCGAAAGGTAAAAAGAAATCGAGAAATTACAAGGATGGACAGGGATGAATTTTTCATGAGAAAGGCGCTGGAAGAGGCGCGGGCGGCCGAGAAGGAAGGAGAGATTCCGGTGGGCGCGGTGGTGGTCTGCAACGACCGGGTGATCGCGCGGGGGCACAACCAGACGGAACGCCTGAATGACGTGACGGCTCACGCGGAGATGCTGGCTATCACGGCGGCAGCGAACGCGCTGGGGGGAAAATACCTGGACGATTGCACGCTCTACGTCACCCTGGAGCCTTGCGTGATGTGCGGCGGCGCCCTGGCGTGGGCGCGCGTGAAGGAGCTGGTGTACGGGGCCGCTGACCCGCGCCGGGGGTACGCGCGGGTGACGCCGCCGATCATGCACCCGAGAACGCGAGTGATCCAGGGCGTTCTGGCATCGGAATGTGCCGAACTCGTCGAGCGTTTCTTCGCGCTCAGGCGGAAATCGCCCCGCGAAGATGAATAAAGGGGGCGCGCGGACGATGTTTATTCACCGCGATTTTATACTTTTGACAGGAATTTAAAAATGATATGGCATTTAATACACGTGAATCATGTCGGGCTTTGATATAAGGAACGGTATTGACTCTGAAAACGACAAGGAGTTCCTGAGAACGTTGCGCCCGCTGGCCTTCAAGGATTTCAGGGGACAGAAAAAGGTGGTGGACAACCTGGAGATCTTCGTGCAGGCCGCGAGGATGCGCGGGGAGTCCCTCGACCATGTCCTGCTGCACGGCCCCCCCGGCCTGGGGAAAACGACCCTCGCGACAATCGTCGCTAACGAGCTGAACGTGGGGATCAAAGTCACCTCCGGACCCGTCCTGGACAAACCGGGGGACCTGGCCGGGCTGCTGACCAACCTGGAGAAGAACGACGTGCTTTTCATCGACGAGATCCACCGCCTAAGCCCCGTCGTGGAGGAGTACCTCTACTCGGCCATGGAGGATTTCAAGATCGACATCATGATTGACAAGGGACCGGCAGCGCGCTCTGTACAAATACAGTTAACCCCCTTCACCCTGGTCGGCGCCACGACAAGAAGCGGCCTCCTGACAGCCCCCCTGCGTGCCCGCTTCGGGATCAATAGCCACCTGGAATACTACGATGTCGACGTGCTGACGGGCATCATCGAGCGCTCCGCCGCCATCCTCTCGACGCGAATTACCGGCGAGGCCTCCCGCGAGATCGCCTCCCGAAGCCGGGGTACGCCCCGCATCGCCAACGCGTTGCTGCGCCGGGTGCGCGACTTCGCGATGGTGAAGGGCAACGGCACGGTCGATCGCGAAATCACGCGGTATGCCCTGGAGTCGCTGAACATCGACAAGTTCGGGCTGGACGAGATGGATAACAAGATACTGCTGACGATCATCGACAAGTTTAAAGGAGGGCCGGTGGGACTGACCACGATCGCCACCGCCGTCAGCGAAGACCCGGGGACGCTGGAGGAGGTGTACGAGCCTTTCCTCATCAAGGAGGGATTCATGCAACGCACCCCGCGCGGGAGAGAGGTCACGGAGTTGGCTTATAAACACCTGCACCGGCAACCGGGCACGCGGGACGAGTACCCGATGCTCTTTTAAATGTATAATCTATTCAGATGACGCGTAGACAGCAAATCACAGTATTAGGAGTCGCTTTCGGACTTTCCCTCGCGGGGCTTGTCTCGCTCCAGACGAACCGCGTGCAACAGGCGCTCGAGATGGAGCAGGACGAAGTCGGGAACAGCGTCATGACCTGGTTGCCGAGCCTGCTGGTTGTTGTCGCCCTGTTGGCGTGCGCCATTGCCAGCATCCTGATTATCATCCGCCAGAAGAAAATGTCGGCGCTCAAGAACGATTTCATCCATAACATGATGCACGAGTTCAAAACGCCCCTGGCGACGGTGTCGCTCGCCTCGCAGATGCTGAAAGACAAGGCCGTTACCCTCACCCCGGAGGCCATCGAACGAATAGCCTCCATCATCTGGGACGAGGGCAAGCGCCTGACCTACCAGATCGAACGGACGCTGCAAATCGCCCTTTTCACGGAGGGACGCGTCCAGCTTAAACTGAAAAACATGAGAATGAATGACACGATCAGGGACATTCTCCCGCAACTCTCCTTGCGCGCGGAGGGAAACGGGGGCAAACTCTCCTCCCGTCTCGACGCGGAGCAGGACGAGATCGCGGCAGACGAGGTGCACGTCACCAACGTGCTTTTCAACCTGGTGGACAACGCCATCAAATACACGGTGCGCGTCCCGGAGATCATGATCTGCACGAGCAGCGACGATCGGGAGATCACCATCAGCGTGATCGACAACGGTATCGGGATCGCGAGGAAAGACCAGAAGCTCGTCTTTGAACGTTTCTACCGCGTGCCGACGGACGACCTGTACGACGTGAAAGGCTTCGGCCTCGGGCTGTCGTACGTGAAAAAGATCGTGGAAGTCCACGGGGGACGCGTGGAAGTGGAGAGTTCCCCGGACATCGGCAGCCGTTTTAACGTGAAATTACCATTAAACAAGAAAAAATGAAAAGTCAACAGAACTTTATTTTTTAAAAAACGTATATACCATCAGAAGAAATTATCTTAAAAAAAAGGTTATGGATCAGAAATTTAGAATTTTATTGGCAGAAGACGATACCAACCTGGGAATGCTTCTCAAGGAGTATCTGAGAGCAAAGGCTTTCGAAACGATCCTGTGCGAGGACGGCGAAAGCGCCTACGAGACGTTCTCGAACCAGCCGTTTGACATCTGCATCCTCGACATCATGATGCCCAAGAAGGATGGACTCACGCTGGCGAAAGAGATCAAACTCGTTAACCACAACATACCCATCATCTTCCTGACGGCAAAGAACACGAAAGAGGACGTGCTGGAAGGATTCAGGGCAGGCGCCGACGACTACATGACCAAGCCCTTCAGCATGGAAGAGTTGTTGTTACGCATCGAGGCCGTGCTGAGAAGGTCCGCCGGGCTGAGGTCGGAAGAAGAACAAGAGGTGTTTAAAATCGGCAAGCTGGTTTTCAACTCCAAGAAACAAACGCTGGTGGACGGGGAAGAGGAACAAAAACTCACCACCAAGGAGTCGGAATTGCTTCGCCTGCTGTGCTTGAACGCCAACAAGGTGCTGGAGAGAAACCAGGCCTTGAGGCACATCTGGGCCGACGACAATTATTTCAACGCGAGGAGCATGGACGTGTACATCACGAAACTGCGCAAACACCTGAAAAAGGATCCCTCCGTGGAGATCATCAACGTGCACGGGAAAGGTTACAAGTTAATTTTATAACCGCGCGCGCTCGAAAACGCCGGCCACCGCGCCGGCGTTTTTCAATATCACTTTTACCTGACACAAATGAGAATAGCGATAGCTTGCGATCATGCCGGTTTCGAGTACAAGGAACGACTGAAACGCTTCCTCCGCGACAAGGGACACGAGGTGAAGGATTTCGGCGCCCCCTCCGCCGAGAGCGTGGATTACCCCGACATGGCACACCCGATGGCACGCGCCATCGAAGCAGGGGAGTTCGAACGAGGCATCACCCTCTGCGGGAGCGGCAACGGGATCGCGATGGCCGCGAACAAACACGCCGGCATCCGGTGCGCCTTGTGCTGGAACGAGGCGATCGTCACCCTGGCGCGCCAACACAACGACGCCAACGCGTGCAGCCTTCCCGCCCGTTTCATCACTTACGAGGAGGCGGAAAGGATCGTGCAACTCTTTCTCTCCACGGATTTCGAGGGAGGACGCCACCAACAGCGAGTGGACAAGATTCCTACAAAAGTTTAATCTCGACTGAAGTAACCTGAGTTCGACATAAGAATTTGGGGATTCGGCGCCATTTTTGGGCAGCCCTAAACTCAATTGTGGTCGACTACAATTCGGTTTTGGTCGACCCAAATGTCATTGGGGATAGCCGATATTTAAATGATAATCAAGCCTTATAAGTGCGCTTTCTTCGATAACGCGCGGAGCGACTTCCCGATCTTGGCGGTGTTGCGCGTGCGCGCCCCCCCGGAAGGAAGTTTTCCCGAGAAGATGACGAAGACAAGGAATAGCAGGATCAG
>JAIROI010000076.1 GCA_031257615.1 Odoribacteraceae bacterium | reverse complement strand
GCAGCTCCGGCTTGGCAAGGGGGAAGTCCGGGAGTGGCCTTTAACAGCGGATTCTTTTTTATGAGGCGGCTGCGAATAAAGGTTGGGCCGCTCTGCGGCCTTTTTATTATAGTACCTCCCAACCGGCACCCATCGGGTGCCGGCTATGAAGATTAGGCTGCTACGCAGCCCTTCAAAGGAATCTTTTTTTTACGCGGCAGCCTTAGGCAGCCGCGAATAAAGGGTAGGCAGCTACGCAGCCAATCCTGACGCGGGCATCTCGCTATACAGTAGCCTTAGGCTACTGCCTACAAAGGTTGGGCTGCTACGCAGCCCTTCATTTGTATATACTACAAAAGCGTCGCTGGGGTGCGGGGTAAGGGAGACGGTGATCTCTTTGGGCGGGCGAGGTGACGGTACGGGTACGATGTGTCGCGTGAAGGGGGTGAGATAGGGGGCTGCCGCGCGTGCTTCGATTCGTGGTAGGGGGTAGGAGTATGACGGGGGAAACTTGAAGGGCAGGTGTAGTTATTGTTGTTAGGCAGGGCAGAGGGGGACGGGGCGGGGGCAGGCAAAAGTCTGGGACTGCTCGCTGCCTATTCCTCTCCCCTAATAGCTCGCGTTCGGCCATAAAAAAACCTCCTGCCCGTGGCACGGGGCCGGAGGGGGTGCAGGGGGGTGACGCTAGCCCCCCTGTCTCGTATACTTACTTGACCTCCCAGGTCTCGCCGCTGTTGAGGAGGTCGTCGACGGAATGGATGGGGGAGGTGGACTTGACGGCCGTGATCTGTGCCTCGAGGGCGTCATTATACGTGTGTCCCTCGACGTCGCGGATCACCCCGAGGGCGACGGGGAAGTCGGGAGCCTTCATGTGCACGAGCATCCAGTGCATGGAAGGATTCTCGGAGCGGGCGTCGTGGACGAGGATATCGTCGAGGGTGACGCCCTCCTTGCCGATCTCGACAACGCGGAGCATGCCATTCCTGTCGACGACCAGCCCCTTGTCCTTGTTCTTCCCGAAGAGCATGGGCTTGTCGTGCTGGAGGACGAGTTGTCGATCCTCCTTGTGCTCCTTCTCGGTGATGGCGGCGTGGACGCCGTCGGCAAAGATGACACAGTTCTGGAGGATCTCGACGACGGAGGTGCCGGCGTGCTTGACGGCCTCCTTGATGACGTCGGCGGTGAGATTGATGCTGGTGTCGATGGATCGGGCGAAGAATTTTCCTTGCGCGCCGATGACAAGTTCCCCGGGGTTGAAGGGCATCTCGATGGTGCCGTAGGGAGAGGTCTTGGTCTTGGTGCCGAGTTTGGTGGTGGGGGAATATTGTCCCTTGGTGAGGCCGTATATCTCGTTGTTGAAGACGAGCATGGTGATGTCGATATTCCTCCGGATGGCGTGGATGAAATGGTTCCCGCCGATGGCGAGCGCGTCGCCGTCCCCGGAGATCTGGAGGACGTTGAGGTTGGGGTTGGCGCTCTTGGCCCCGGCGGCGATGGCGGCGGCTCGCCCGTGGATGGTGTGGAAGCCGTAGCAGTTCATGTAGTAGGGGAGGCGGGAGGAGCAGCCGATGCCGGAGATGACGGCCCAGGACTCGCGGGGCAGCCCGAGTTCGGCCATGGCCTTTTGGAGGGAATTGATGATGCCGTGGTCGCCGCATCCCGGGCACCAGCGCACTTCCTGGTCGCTTTTGAAGTCTTTGGGGGTATAGATGTTCTCGCTCATGGGTTACTTTGTTAGCGTGTCGATGATTTTCTCTTTGAGTTCGGTGACGGTGAAGGGCAGGCCGGCGACCTTGTTGTATTGCTCGTAGCGGAATCGCGGGAAGACGCCCCGGAGGTACTGTGCGAATTGCCCGAGGTTTAGCTCGCAGACGAGGATGGCGTCGAAGCGGGAGAGCACCTCTTCGGTGTTCGCCGGCAGGGGATTGATGTAGGTGAAGTGGGCGAGGCTGACGGGCAGGCCCTCGGCCCGGGACTCCTCGACGACGGTGCAGAGGTGGCCGAACGTTCCCCCCCACCCGACGAGGAGTAGCTTGCCGGCGGGGTCACCGATGACGCGTTGTTCGGGGATGTAGCGGGCGACGCGGGCGATCTTCTCCTGCCGCAGGTCGGTCATGAGCTGGTGGTTCTCGGGCACGTAGCTGATTTCCCCGGTGATGTTGACCTTCTCGAGGCCCCCGACGCGGTGTTCGAGGCCCTTTGTTCCCGGGAGCGCCCAGGTGCGGGCGAGGGTTTCGGGGTCTCGCGCGTAGGGCTTGTAGTCGTCGCCTTGCCGGGCGACCCTGGGGGTGATGGGTGGCAGGTCTTTCATGGCGGGGATTTTCCAGGATTGCGCGCCGTTGCCGAGGAAGCCGTCGGTGAGGAGGATGACCGGCGTCATGTGTTCGACGGCGATCTTGGCGGCCTGGAAGGCGGTGTGGAAGCAGTCGCCCGGCGTGGCCGCGGCGATGACGGGGAGTGGCGACTCGCCGTTGCGGCCGTAGAGGGCCTGCATGAGGTCGGACTGCTCTGTCTTGGTGGGCAGGCCGGTGGAGGGGCCTCCCCGTTGCACGTCGACGATCACCAGGGGCAACTCGGCCATCACGGCCAGCCCGGCGGCCTCGCTCTTGAGCGCCAGGCCCGGCCCGGAGGTGGTAGTGACGGCGAGGCTTCCCGCGTAGCTCGCTCCTATGGAGGTGCATATCCCGGCGATCTCGTCCTCGGCCTGGTAGGTCTTCACGCCGAGTTCCCTGTGTATGGCGAGTTCCTGGAGGATATCCGTGGCGGGGGTGATGGGGTAGGAGCCGCAGAAGAGGGGGAGGCCGGCCTTTTCTGCCGCGGCGATCAGTCCCCAGGCGGTAGCCTTGTTACCGGTGATGGTGCGGTATCTACCTTTCTCTATGGTGGCATGCTTGACGCCGAGGTGGACGGCAAGCGCGTGGACGTTGCTGGCGTAGTTGTAGCCGGCCTGGAGCACCTTGCGGTTGGCGGCGGCCACGTCGAGCTTCTTCCCGAACTTCTGGTTGAGGAGGGTCTCGGTATGTTCCAGCGTACGGTCGAACATCCAGAGTGTCATGCCCAGGGCGAACATGTTCTTGCACTTCACGACGCTCTTCTGGTCCAGCCCGGAGTCCTTGAGTGCCTCGCCCGTGAGGGTAGTGATGGGGACGATCACCAGGTTATAGTCCTGCATCTTGTCGTCCTCGAGGGGGTTCTCCGCGTATCCCGCTTTCTCTATATTCTTCGCGTTGAAGGCGTCGTTGTTCACGATGATCGTTGCCCCTTTCTTGATCCACCGCAGGTTCGCCTTAAGCGCTGCCGGGTTCATGGCCACCAGCACGTCCGCGAAGTCCCCGGGGGTTTTCATGGGGTTATCCCCGAAATGCACCTGGAAGCCCGACACGCCGCCGACGGTGCCTTGCGGGGCGCGTATCTCTGCAGGGTAGTCCGGGAAGGTGGAAACCTCGTTACCGAAGAGGGCGGCCGCGTCAGAGAACTGCTGGCCCGTCAGCTGCATACCATCGCCCGAGTCCCCGGAGAAGCGGATGACCACATCCCTCCTTTCAATCACTTTTGTATCGTTCATTCTTGGTCGTTTTTTATGTTATAAAGCAGGGCAAAGGTAGGGATTCGGTCAGGGAAACAAGGGACATCGCGCTTTTTTTTTCTCACCCCGGTTTTCCGCGCTGGTGGAAATGGTTACATTCGCGACACTAATTGAAAACGGTTATTCTCATGAAAGTAGCAGTAGTTGGGGCAACAGGTCTTGTCGGACGCAAGATGTTGCAAGTTTTAGAGGAGCGGGGCTTCCCCGTGACGGAGTTCATCCCCGTGGCCAGCGAGCGTTCTGTTGGCAAGGAGGTGGAGTTCAAGGGTTCGGTATACAAGGTGATCGGCATGGAGCGGGCTGTAGAAGCGCGCCCGCGCCTGGCCATCTTCTCGGCGGGGGGGAGCGTATCGCTCGAGTGGGCGCCTCGTTTTGCCGCTGTCGGCACGACAGTCGTGGACAATTCGTCGGCCTGGCGCGCCGATCCGGGGAAGAAATTAGTGATCCCGGAGATCAACGCGAGCGTGTTGACCCGGGAGGACAAGATCATCGCTAACCCGAATTGTTCCACGATACAGATGTTGGTAGCCGTCGCGCCCCTCCACAAGCGCTACGGGATCAAGCGAATAATTGTCTCCACCTACCAGTCCATCACCGGCACGGGAGTCAAGGCCGTGCGACAGATGGAGGCGGAACGGGCAGGGGCCGTCGCAGAGCGTATCTACCCCCACCCGATCGACAAGAACTGCCTGCCACAGTGCGACTCTTTCACGGACAACGGTTACACGAAGGAGGAGATGAAGCTTGTCAACGAGACCCACAAGATCCTGGACGACTCTATACAGGTATCTGCCACCGCCATACGCGTCCCCGTCGTGGGGGGCCACTCGGAGAGCATCAATCTCGAGTTTGCCTCGGACTTCGACCTGGATGAGGTGCGCGCGATCTTGCGCGGGGCCGAGGGGGTGGTGTTGCAGGACGATCCGTCGCTCGCACTTTACCCGATGCCCATCACGGCCAATGACCGGGACGAAGTGTTTGTCGGGCGCGTCCGGCGTGATTTCTCCCGCGAGAACTCGCTAAATCTCTGGGTGGTGGCAGACAACCTACGCAAGGGCGCCGCCACGAACGCAATCCAGATCGCGGAATACCTTCACGCCCACTCCTTATTATAGAGATCCATCCATGCGACCTCTGTCGCGCGGGGCCGACTGGCTGTCTCGCTGCACGTGAAGCAGGAGTAGGAAACCCCGACAGGACAGGGCCGAACATGCACCGGTAGGCGGGTGTCTTCTTCATAGAGGAAGACGCCCGCTTTTTCCATGTGCACGCGAAACGTCGACAGCGGGCGGGAAAGCCCTGTACCCAGGTACTTGAGAAAACTCTCCTTGATGGCCCAGTAATCAGTAAGTTGTCGTGCCCTGCGCTCCTCGGGGATGGCCAGCAGGGCAGCCACCTCCTCCGGGTGAAAAAACCGGGCCGCCACGTCTAATCGCACCCTTCCGCGGCGCTCGATATCGATCCCCACTTCCTTGTTCGAAAAGGCGGCAGCCACGAACTCCCCGGAGTGCGAGATATTAAAGTGCGCGCTCTCCGCGCCAGCGACATACGGCTTCCCCTTCTCTCCTTTTTGTATCTCGTAATGATCCGGATACCCTCGCGAGCGCATAAACCGCCGTACCAGCAACTCCCCGGCCAGGTGCCGAAGCGCTACCTTCTTCTCTCCGCGTTCGTCGGGCACCCGCGTATACCACACGTTCAGCATCCCAGCGACTTATTCTTCCGCGCCCGGCGGCGTTTCACCCGTGCGTCGTGTCGCGTGGTCCAGCGAGATAGCAGTCGCGTCATCCTCTCCGGCTCCTCGTTTGTCAGTCGCGCGTACTCGCGGGCAATGACCCGAATCATCTCGGCATCCGCGTTGAGCCTGTAGAAGTTCCGCAATCCCTTGTACGGAGACATGCGCGTGAACCTCATGCGATTCAGATCGACAAGTTGGAAACGGTAGCCACCGCCATCGCGCGTGATCAGCGTGTTCCCCGGGGAGTGGTCAAGGAAGTATATCGAGTGGCAATGCAGCGCGTAAGTAAATCGAGTGAAGGCCTTTAACAGCTCCTCCAGATCCGCTGGCCGCGCGTCCTTCAAGTCCCGAAACTCGTAATCGAAGTCGACATGCCGCGAGATGTAGAAGCTCCTCGTTATCCCCCACTTGTTCCGGTAGACCACCCACGCCACCGCTTCCGGCGTCCCGATACCGAGGCTCGTCAGCCGGAGTGCATGGAGATACGACCGGCGCGCCTTGGGCAACCGAACCCACGCATACACGATACGGTTCAGCACGTTGGGAATCTTGTACGACTTAACATTGAGAAGCAGTCCCTCCACCTCGATCACCCGGATCTCGTTACGCCCTTGCTTCAACGCGCGCCCCCGTTGCCCGAAGCCATCCGGCACTTCCAGCAACTTCGCTTCCACGTGCTTGTACTTCTCGTGTACTTGGTAAAGGAGTTTCATCTCAGCGATCTTCGTGTCGTACATAATCCGCGAACGTGTACGCGTACTCGTGCGCGTCGTCCGCCGGAAACCGCTCTTCCCCCACGATCTCCCATTCCAGCGGGTCAACAGGTGGGACAGACGTATCGCCCTCCGCGTTCACGTGAACAACAGTCATGTAGAGGCGATCCGCCCGGTGCCAGAAGGCGCGATAGAGACTCTCGCCGCCGATCACGAAAAGCTGATCCCCCGGTGCAACAAGCTCAGTTACCCCCTCCAGACACTCTATCCTCTCGCAACCAGCAGCATGGAAGGTAGGATCACGCGACACGACGACATTTCTCCTCCCCGGCAGCGCCCGTCCGATCGACTCGAAAGTCCTCCTCCCCATCACCACGGTATGTCCCATTGTAAGACGCTTAAAGCGTTTCAGGTCAGCCGGCAAATGCCAAATCATCCGGTTATCCTTCCCGATGATACCATTCTCCGCCGCGGCCACGATTATTGCGATCATCTCCCCGCGTGTTTAGACAGAGACCTCGCCGCGTATAGCCGGATGTGGATCATAGCCGCTCAGTGTGAAATCATCATACTGAAAGTCGAAAATAGACGTCACCCCGGCATCCAGCGTCATCGTCGGCAGAGCTTTCGGCATCCTTGTCAACTGTAATTTCACCTGTTCCAGATGATTCAAGTAGATATGTGCATCCCCGAACGTGTGTACCAATTCCCCCGGCATAAGTTGACAGACCTGCGCCATCATCATCGTCAACAGCGCGTAAGAGGCTATATTGAACGGAACTCCGAGGAACGTGTCCGCACTGCGTTGATAGAGTTGACACGAGAGCCGCCCCCCCGAAACGTGGAACTGGAACAGCAGGTGACACGGAGGAAGAGCCATCGCACCCAGATCACCAACATTCCACGCGCTTACCACGAGGCGTCGCGAGTAAGGATTATCCTTTATCTCCTGCACCACGTTTTTGATTTGGTCGACGCGCGATCCATCGAGACTGGGCCACGACCGCCATTGATACCCGTAGATACGCCCGAGATCCCCGTTCGCGTCGGCCCACTCGTCCCAAATAGTCACTTTGTTATCGCGCAGATACTTCACGTTTGTGTCTCCCTTTAGAAACCAAAGCAACTCGTGGATGATCGATCTCAGGTGCACGCGCTTCGTGGTCACCAGCGGAAACCCCTCGGACAGGTCGAACCGCATCTGATGACCGAATATCCCGATTGTTCCGGTGCCTGTCCGGTCACTTCGCTTTGTCCCCTCGCGTAAAATACGCTCTAATAAATCCAGGTATGCTTTCATGTCTATCAAATTTCGCCCACAAAGATACATCTATTCCTGGTATTCCTCAGCATCGCAGCCGAGTTACCAAGCCCACCGGACAACCGCCGCGCCTTGTACTGGAACAAGGCGATCGTCATCCTGGCGCACCAACACACGACGCCAACGTGTGCAGCCTCAAACGCAATTGTGGTCGACTACAATTCGGTTTTGGTCGACCCGAATGTCATTGGGGATAGCCGATATTTAAATGATAACCAGGCCTTATAACTGCGCTTTCTTCGATAACGCGCGGAGCGACTTCCCGATCTTGGCGGTGTTGCGCGTGCGCGCCCCCCCGGAAGGAAGTTTTCCCGAGAAGATGACGAAGACAAGGAATAGCAGGATCAG